>CAZRJD010000053.1:0-1732 GCA_964600495.1 uncultured Candidatus Saccharibacteria bacterium | reverse complement strand
CCGAGCGGTTCCACGACCCGTGGAAGGCGATAAGTACGTCGTGCCACCACGCTTCGGGCCACCCCTCTTCAGGAACAAACGCGAGGCCAAGTGCCGCCGAGTGCGCCTGTAAATCTATGTGCGAAGGAACCTTATCCGCACATGGGTCGCGGATGTACTGATTATGGTCGAAGTCGGTGTCATGAATATTTTTGCCATAACAAATGGGCCACCCGTAGTCACTCCCCTCTTTAATAATATTTATTTCGTCCGGCGGTATGTCGTCGCCGATAAGGTCGCGGCCGTTTTCTGTCGCCCATAGTTCGCCCGAGACCGGGTGTAGTGCCATAAACACACTGTTGCGCAAACCTGATGCAAAAGTGGACATTTTGTCCGTTGCAAGATCAATGATTTGTACGCTCGCGCGCTTAGGATCGCTCTCCGTACAAGCGTTGCATGAAGAGCCGATTGAAACAAGAAGCTGTTTGCCGCTCGGATGCGGCAGGAGCGTGCGGGTAAAGTGCCCGCTCCCTGTCGGAAATGTTGCGAGTGTTTTTTGGTACTTCGCCGTGTAGGTGTCGGCATCATACGCATATGCCTTGAGCTCCCCTGTTTCGGCAACATACAAAGTGCAGGCGGGCTTGTTGAGGGCGCTTGTGTTGCCTGTATCAGGGCATATAACCGCGAGGCCGTGCGGCTGCTTCAGTTCTGCGAGTACGGTTACCACCTTGTCTGCCTTGTGGTCATTATTGAGGTCAGGAAGTGCAACTACCTTCCCCTTCCCCGTTTGGGAGACAAGCATCACTCCCTTTTGGTCGCGCGTCATGACACGTGCACCCGCAACATCGCGAGCAAAAATTGTTGCCGAAAATCCTTCGGGTACCGTAAGCGGCGCCACATCGCCCTCGGGGAGCGGCGGAGGCGGCTCGGTTGATGTCAAAAGTTTAATAAGAAACTCTGGCGGTCTATATTTGACGTACTGGTAGGCAAAATATCCCCCGATCAGCAGCACAGCGAGTACAACAAACGTAACTGTACCAAAATACCTGCTTTGCATTTAAATTTACCGCTTGCCTCTTGCCTGCGCGAACTGCCATCCGCGCACGGCCAAATATCCCGCGATACCGAAGGCGACCCAGCTTGCCTCAAGTGGTATGTCTACTCCTCCGATAGCCGCTTCCCAGCCGTAGTAGAGACGAGCGAGATGCGCGAGCGCTAAAGCGGCGAAGATAAGTGAGACGATTTGATAGTATGTTTTCTGGTTCATAAAAATTAGATTACATAATGCCTATAGTATACAGGGAATACGCAAAGAGTTATCAACCATTGATTTTTGGAGCCGGAGGAGCATACTCATGAAAGGGAGATGAAGCTCCAAACGTTCCCAGCTAAGCCATGAGGTGATGCGGTGGAAGAACAAGACACAACAACACCAGTTCCTTCGAGGCAAGAAACCGAGCAAGAACCCGCTCAACAAGATGGCAAAACGCCCACGTCCGACATCGACAAATTCATCGCAAATGAACGTCGGCTACCGGTGCGAAACCATTCGACAAGCGAAATTCTGAGCTTTTCCTAGGCTCTCGAGTTCCTCCCCATCAGGGAGGGCCTCTTTTTATTTCTTCTTCCTTTTGTGAAGGAACAGGGCAAAAAGTGCAACGGCGATTGTGGAGATCGCAATACCCGAAAGAGCGATAACCGGCACGCTGACAGCGCTCTGCTCGGCAAAAAATGCTCCGAGCCACGCCACAGC
>CAZRJD010000052.1:0-1967 GCA_964600495.1 uncultured Candidatus Saccharibacteria bacterium | reverse complement strand
TTTCCCGTGGGGAACTCCGTGCTATCGGCGCAACAACGCTCAAAGAATATCAAAGGCATATCGAACGCGACCCCGCGTTCCAGCGGCGCTTTCAACCGGTCTACGTGCTCGAGCCCTCGCTCGACGATGCGATAGCAATTTTGCGCGGACTCAAAGAAAAATACGAGCTCTTCCATGGCGTGCATATTACCGATGACGCGCTCATATCCGCAGTCCAGCTCTCCGCACGCTACATTCCAGACCGCTTTCTCCCCGACAAGGCGATAGATCTTGTTGACGAGGCTGCATCGAGCTTACGCATCAGTCTCGAAAACAAACCGCCGGTCCTCGAGGACGCGCACCGCCGGATCATGCGGCTCGAGGTGGAGAAAGAAGCGCTCCGCAAAGAGGCGGAGAGTGAGGAAAACGGTACCCGCAGCGCTAAAACACGGGTAAAGGAAATTGAGCGCGAAGTTGCAGAACTGCGCGAAAAGACGAGCGAGCTTGAAATCAGATGGAAGAACGAAAAGCAGATCCTGCAGGATATAAAATCAATAAAGAAAGAGCTCGAATCCCTGCGTATTGAAGCAGAAGGGGCGGAAGCATCTGTTGATCTCTCGCGCGCGGCGGAGATCCGCTACGGCGAGATCCCGAGTCTTGAGCGTGAGCTTGAACAAAAGCAGAAGCGCCTCAAAAAACTCCAGACGTCGCGGAGACTCCTTAAAGAGGAAATTACAGAGAGCGACATCGCGGGCGTAGTATCGCGCTGGACAGGCATACCGGTATCTCGAATGCTCGAGGAGGAGGCCGAGCGGCTCTCGCGTATCGAAACAGAGCTGCAGCGCCGTGTCATTGGGCAGAACGAGGCAGTCGGCAAGGTTGCCGATGCGGTCAAACGCTCTCGCGCGGGCATTTCGGACCCGAACCGCCCTATAGCCTCGTTTATGTTTTTAGGGCCAACCGGGGTCGGCAAGACCGAGCTTACGCGCTCGCTCGCCGAATTTATGTTTGACGACGAAAAGGCGCTCATCCGCGTTGACATGTCGGAGTATATGGAGAAGCACTCCGTTTCAAAAATAATTGGCGCTCCTCCGGGGTATGTGGGCCACGAAGAGGGAGGTGCGCTTACTGAAGTCGTGCGGCACCGCCCGTACGCGGTACTTCTGTTCGATGAAATTGAGAAGGCGCATCCCGAGGTCTTCAATATTCTCCTTCAAGTGCTCGACAACGGCTACTTAACGGATGCCAAAGGGCGCAAGGTTAACTTCCGCAATACGATAATCATCATGACCAGCAATATCGGCGCGCAATACATTGACCGCATGGAGCAAATAGGATTTGCTTCGGACGGCACGGATGCAAAAAATTATGTGCTTGCAAAGGAGAAGGTAAGCTCGGCGCTCAAAGACTACTTCCGGCCGGAGTTCTTGAACCGTGTTGACGAAATCATTATCTTCAACATCCTCTCACCCGAAGCGGTGCGCGAAATCGTGACCATTCAGGTTAACGAAGTAGTTGCGCGTCTTAAAAGCAAAGATATTGCGCTCTCTATTTCTTCCGAGGTCTATGAGTTTCTCGCAAAAGAGGGGTACAACCCGCAGTATGGCGCGCGGCCCCTGCGCCGGCTCATACAGGATAAAATTTTGACTAAGGTGGCGTCACTCATAGTCTCGCGCGGCGTGCTCTCGGGCGGCAGTGTTGCTGTCGGGATGAAGAATAATGAGTTTACTTTTGAAGTAAGGAAAAGTGGCAGGGGGAAGGGGATGAAGCTCCCTGCCTCGGTCTTAGGCGAAGAAAAAGTGGCGTAATTTTATTTGCTCAGGAGCAAGCTCAGTAGCTGGCTACTGAGTTTTTTCGTTTGTGCGCCGGGGAGGATTCGAACCTCCGTAGCCCGAAGGCGACAGGTTTACAGCCTGTTGTAATTGACCACTCTACCACCGACGCATTATGTCAAACCGTCGTCATCGAACCAATCCAGAGTACAACAA
>CAZRJD010000051.1:0-2088 GCA_964600495.1 uncultured Candidatus Saccharibacteria bacterium | reverse complement strand
CGTCTCGTTGTCGTTTTTTGTTACCTCGGCATTTACTGTCATGTGGCAGCGATAATACCACATGACATGTGCTATCGCAATGTCTTCAAAAATCGCGGGACGTCGGAGAGCTGCATGATAGACTGCGCGCTGTTTTGCATTGAGCGGACGATAATTGTCCCGTCTATTGCCTCTCGCTGGCCCATAATAAGGAGGTGGGAGACCCCATGCGATTGCGCTTCTGCAAGCTGCAGGGAGAGATGCGCCGAATCGAACGACTGCTCAACGGGGACTTTCGCAGCTCGGAGCATCTCGACAACCATAAGCCCCTGCAGTTTTGCGCGGAGCCCCAACTGCGCAAAATATACTTTTGGTTTCTGCCGTGTGCGGGTTCTGGCGAAGTTGCTTTGGGACGCGCCTTTCTTGCGGAAGAAGATACTTGCACCAACCCCTGCGCTCCCCGTCCTGCGGCTCCATCCGCGCAGGTAGTCGTCGTATCGCCCGCCCATCGTGGTTATAATCGTTGCATCGCTTTCGGCGGTGTCTATTGCAAACGCGATATGGTGCGCGCGGTCGTCCCCGACAAGCGTATCATCAAGTTCGTAGGGGAACCCCAACTGTTCAAGATGCTCCAATATAGAGCGGAAGTGCGCGCGGCTCTTTTCTGAAAGGAAGTTGATGGAGCGCGGCGCATCAGTGCGCACCTCGCGGGCGAGTTCAAGGTCAAGATAATAGAGAAGGAGCGGATTTTGTATAAGTGCCTCGCGGTCAGCCTCCTCGAAGCGGTTCGCGTGTTTGCGCACATGGAGGACGAGCTCGCGCACAAAACGCTCCCTGCTGTCGCGGTCGCCGAGCGCATTTACCCTAACGCGCGCAATCGGCGCACCCCACTCGGAAAGTATCGCAGCGATAGTTTTAAACAATATTATTTCGCCGACACTCTCGCCGGTCCCGACTATTTGCATGCCGAATTCCCCGGTCTCGCGAGGAGCTACGCCGTGCGGCAGGTGAGAAGGGGAAGGTGTCGCATAAAATGCCAAAACAGGCTCCTGCGGCCGCCCGTGAGCGCACGCAACGCAGAGTGCAGCGGTCGTTATGAACGTGTGTGATGCGCGTGCCCCGCTCAGGCGGGGTCGGTCTTCTTTTTTTATGAGTGCCAGTACGCGCCGCTCTACTTCGCGCGCTGGGCGGAAACCGTAAAAGGACGCGACATCAGCAGAGAGCTTTAAAAAAGAAACAGGGGATATACGATTGGTACTCATAATCTATCAATTTTTTTCTTTGAAAAAACTTCTACTGCTGTAGTGTGCTGCCGGGGAAGATTTCTGCAGTTTGAATAGGAAGAAGCCGCAGGAGCGCGCGGCCGACGATATTTTTCTTGGGCAGCACACCCCAGAGCCGTGAGTCGGAGCTCGCGGGGCGGTTGTCACCCATGACAAAGTATTCGCTCCCGCCGAGCGTTACCGACATAGTGCGCCCGTTGCCTTCGTTGGTGACGTAGGGTTCATCAAGCACGATCGTTTTTCCTCCTTTTTGTATTGAGACCCTGTCGTCCGCTATAGAAACAGTCTCGTTCGGAAGGCCGATGATGCGTTTGATGAAATACTGCGACGGATCGCGCGGATAGCGGAAGATGACCACATCCCCGCGCGTGGGTGAGTGCAGGCGATACGAAATTTCGTCGACTATAAGGTACTCGCCGTTATCGAACGTCGGCTCCATCGAGGCGCCGCTCACAATAAACGGCTGCGCGACGAAAAGACGCACCGGTATCACAATCACGATGGCGACGAGGGCGAATTTCAGGAGTTCGGTGAAAAAATTCTCACGTTTCTCCTCTAGCATTGAGTAATTGTAGGCGCTCCTCGCACGAATGCAAGCATTTTGTTACATTAGAACACATGACTTCTGTTATCGTAGGGCTCGGCAATCCCGACAATCAATATATAGGGACACGCCACAACGTTGGACGCGACTTTTTGCACGCTTGTGCGGATACATTATCTAAAAAGGTCAAAATTATCGTGCCTGAAGTGTATATGAACGATTCAGGTAAGGCCGTTAAGCCTGTTGTAAAGTCCGTAAAGGCGGCGCAAGGGCTCATAGTGC
>CAZRJD010000050.1:0-2255 GCA_964600495.1 uncultured Candidatus Saccharibacteria bacterium | reverse complement strand
GCGATCCAAGTTCGATTCTTGGCGGGAGCACAAAGCCAGGATCGCTTCCGTATTTCAATGGATAGAATATCTCCCTCCGAAGGAGATGATGCAGGTTCGATTCCTGCCGGAAGCACAAAATCGAAGATTTTCGGCAGGAATCGAACCGAAAGGGGGTCGGGGAAAAGCGATAGCGTTTCCCCGTGGAGGAATTTTTTAAAACCGTAGGTTTTGAAAGAGCCAGCTCAGTAGCTAGCTACTGAGCTGGCTCAGGAGTGAGTGTTCCTGCCGGAAGCACAGGAAAAATCACAAACCGAGTAGTTCGGCGAGGTGCTCGCCGACATGCGGACCCTGCTCCTCCTCTGCAGCATGCTGTTTGAGATATTTTTCCATATCTTCCGCCCGCATGTGGCCAGGAAGCGGCAAAGTGAAGTGCGGAGAGAGCACTCCCTTCATGCTTAAAAACAGACGCGGACGGTCCGTATTGCCTGCCTGATTGCCTGCCTGCGCAGGCAGGCGCTCGATCCAGAACGAATGGACTGAAGCATACGGATAGAACGTGCCGTCTATCGAAATACCGCGCCGGTCAATACGCACGGAATGTTCCCGCGGACCCCGCGCGGCAAGCACTCCAAGCGAGCCTGTGGCGATGATGATGATTGCCGCAAGCAGTATATTACCGAAAAAAATTGACACTCCTGCGCCGACAAGCACCACCGTGCCAAGCGCCCAGTACCAGTCGGTTGAACGCTCTTTATGCTCGTGCGTCTGTACTGTCCAGGAAATTTCCTGTTCCCCTTCAGGCATATATCTTCAGTATATCACCGCCCTTGGAGAGATGGCGCTCGCGGCGGCAACGCTTTGCTATACTAAAATACATGAAATCTATAATGCTCGGTGCAAACGCATCAATTCCTGTGCTTGGGTTCGGGACATGGCAGCTCACGGGGCAGGAATGTATCGAGGGGGTCCGCATCGCACTTGAAGCAGGCTATCGCCATATCGATACTGCCGATGCGTATGGCAATCACAAAGAGGTGGCACAAGGTATTAAAAATTCCGGAGTACCGCGCAAAGAGTTTTTTCTCACGACCAAACTTAAGTATCCCGATGCCTACACCAAAGAGGCGGTTGCAAGCAGCGTGCGGCGTTTTTTGGAGGAACTGCAAACCGAGTACCTAGATCTTCTGCTTATCCATTGGCCGAACCGCTCCGTGCCCTTTGCGGAGACGCTTGGTGCGATGGACCTCCTCAAAAAAGAGCGGATAGTAAAAGCGATTGGTGTCTCAAATTTTACCCTGCATCATCTCGACAATGCGCTCAAAGCGGGCGTTGAGATAACAGACAATCAAGTCGAGGTGCGCCCGACCTTCAACCAAAAAGAATTGCGCGACTATTGTGCATCAAAAAATATTTCTATCACCGCCTACTCTAGTTTGCGCGGCGGGGACGCGGAACTCCCGCTCATGAGCGAGCTAAGTCACAAGTATGGTAAAACTCCGCGGCAGATAATTATTAACTGGGTCATCGCGCGCGGTATGATAGCAATACCAAAAAGCTCGCACAGAGAGCGCATCAAAGAAAATTTTGATTCTGTTTCGTTCGAGATGAAAGAAGCCGACCTTGCTCGCATCGACACGCTCCCGCAAGGGGAGCGTGTCAACAATCCCTCCTTCGGCGATTTCGGGTATTAAAAAATTCAAAATCGGTGTATTGTGTGCAGAATTGGAGGGGTGGCAGAGTGGTCTATCGCACCTGTCTTGAAAACAGGAGTGCCGCAAGGCACCGTGAGTTCGAATCTCACCCCCTCCGCCATGAAATATTTAGGGATTGATTACGGGACGAAGCGGATAGGGATGGCGGTGTCGGATGACACCGGCTCGCTCGCATTCCCGCTTACGACAGTCGAGAGTGACAGGGACGCGCTTTCGCGCGTATGCGCTTTAGCAAAGGAAAATAAAGTTGAGGCAATAATACTTGGCGAGTCAAAAGATTTTAAAAACGAGCCGAATCCGGTGATGGAGGATATCGGGCAATTCAAAAAGGACCTCGAAGAGTTAAGCGGACTGCCGGTTACCTACGAGTCGGAGTTTATGACAAGCGCGCAAGCGGAAAGGGAGGGGGAGAGTAAAGACTTAGACGCCGCCGCCGCCGCCCTTATTTTACAGAGCTACTTAGACCGTCAGAGTCAAAAATAACTTGTCCCCACCCCCTCATATGTATAGGCCGGGGAGCGATATACTAGGTACATCAGGGCGGCACGCATGTTGCGTGCC
>CAZRJD010000049.1:0-2350 GCA_964600495.1 uncultured Candidatus Saccharibacteria bacterium | reverse complement strand
TCTTTTGCGCTTTGTTAATAAGGCGCACAACCGCGCGTACGGGAACATCAAGCGCGAGCTTTTGCGCCTTGGCGTAGTGCTCGTCGTATTTCGGCTCCCCGACCTCTATTTTTACGAACTCAAGGTCGAACTTTTTGCCCGAGTAATCTTTGATAGGGGTAAACTCCTTAAACGTTTCTCTTGCACCCTGCTCAAGGAGCCACTTAAAAGAGTCGAGCTGGGCTTCGACGAGGTTCGGGGTCTCTGTGCGGGGATCGCGATACCGGCCGAAGAATTTTTGCTGACGCATAGTATACAAATGGAGCGAGAGCGAATAAAAATGCGCAAAAAGAGCGGACGCACGAAGCGCCTCCCTTATGAGGGTGTAAACTGATTTTTGGTGGCCCCAGGCGCCACGACTATGTATTGAAACATTGAGTCCCCCGTTACTCAATCGTTTGCCCCCTTGTTTCGCTATCTACTATATACGAGAGCCCTTTAGCCGTCAAGCCCCTTTCCCCAAAACGAGGCCTTTTGGGGATCAGGCTGGATTGCTCCTCTTTTTTTCCTTCCAGACATCCATTTTTGCATGGTGGCCGGAGAGGAGGATTTTAGGCACGCGGATTTTCCTTCCTTTATATATCAGCACCTCGGGGCGGGTATAGACATCGTGAGAGGCCACCCGCCCTTCCTCGAGACTCTCGAACTTCCCTAGCACTCCTTTTATCTGCCGCGCGGTTGCGTCAATTATCGCGAGCGCAGGCACTTCGCCGCCGGTCAATATATATGGCCCAACAGAAACCTCTTCCGCCTTTAAAATTTTCTTCACCCTTGCATCAATACCCTCGTAGCGTCCGCAGACAATAATTACATCTTTTTGTTTCGCCAAATTTTTTGCGTAGGCGTTTGTAAGGGGCTTCCCGCCCGCTGAGGTAATAATTACTTTCATCTTTTTACCCTTTTCTCCCGCCTTTCTTTTTATATTTTCCACTGCGTGGATCGCCGGTTCGGCACGGAGTACCATCCCAGGGCCGCCGCCGTACGGCCGCTCGTCCACCTTGCCCCATTTATTGCCTGCAAAATCGCGCAGTTGGTAAGTTCTTACACTCAATTTTTTCTCTTCCCCTTTTTTGTTTCTTTGGGCACGCCCCAAAATCGACGCATTTGTATACGCCTCAATAACCTCCGGAAATAATGTAACCACATGAAAATTCATACAAAGAATACATTACGCTTTTCCATATCTTTAGTCATCATATCAAGGAACCGCATCATAACCGGATAATCTTTGCATGCTTTATATTTATTCCCCACATGCATATCACGTGTAATTTTTAACCGCTTAAGCGAATGTTCAGTTATCGGGTCAAAGAGTTCAAATATAGGCTCGAGCTTATCGAGTGCATATGCAAATTGTGCTTCTGGAGTCTTATGCTCCTCATATTCATGCCAAAGTTTAAATGCTGAAGGGCCTAGTGTCTGGGGCAAACCTGCAAAGACCTCTTCTGCAGCCTGCTGCTCACGCTCTTCATCTTTTTTTGTTTTTTGATACGTGACTACATCCCCATGCTTGATCTCTGCAAAATCATGGAAAAGCAGGAGATCGTATACTAAAGTTGCATTTAGCGTTGTACCTGCAGGTTCGTGCTGCAAAAAATAGTGTGCTAAATAAATGAGCGCGAAAATATGCTCTGCAACCGACTCACTGTGAGACTCGGGATTACGCTCTCCCGCATAGCGCACGGTACGCTTGAGTTTATAAGCGGAAGTGAGTCGCTTTATTTCTTCGAGTATTTCCTCATCGTTAGAGGATAGAAAATCTTTCATAACAAAAACGATTTATTCTTCTCAATCGTTTGAAATAACTGGGAGTGTACCGGTTCTGTAAGATTCAGGAGCTCAGGAATAGTTACCCAGCGGAGCTTGTCTACCTTGTGCGGCTCGCCGATACTGACAGCCGCAGGGTTTAGCTCAACTCTAAAATCAAGCGTAACCCAGTGTGTTTGAGCTCCATTTTGTTCGCGAAATACATCACGATATCCAAGAAATTCTGCTTTAACCGGATATGCACCGTATTCCTCTTTCACTTCGCGTCGGATTGCATCTTCGGCCTTTTCGCCAAACTTGAGCCCCCCGCCGCCGCAATCCCATCTATCCTGCTCGTCACGACAGTTCTTAGAACGCCATTGGAGAAGGTAATTACCCTTCCCATCGTGACACATAAAACAAATGGCCGTTCGTATAATCCCATCCATATGCAAAATCCGCGCTTTTACTGTAGCGCGGATTTCATAGCGGAGCAAAAACCCTTTGCGCAGGAGTAGGGCTCCCGTTCATCTCTCCGGAGCAGAGGGTTTTCGCGTAGCTTCTA
>CAZRJD010000048.1:0-2480 GCA_964600495.1 uncultured Candidatus Saccharibacteria bacterium | reverse complement strand
AACCGGTGACCTCCTCATTGCAAATGAGGCGCTCTACCAACTAAGCTAAGGGCCCGTACGCGCCTTATTTAAACATCAATTCTTAATCTCGTCTATCTTTGCCGCAAGGATGAAGTCGTTTTCGGATAAGCCCTCCATTGCGTGGGTGGTGAGCTCGATGCCGAGGTGGTTGTAAGAGATGCTCATGTCGGGGTGGTGCCCCTCCTCCTCGGCAATTTCAGCGACCTTGTTTACAAATTTCATCGTTTCTACAAAATTTTTGAATTTAAAGCTCCGCGCCAAAAGATGCGCATCATCAATAAGCATCCACTCGGGGTCGATCTCCTTCATTAACTTTTGTGCCTCTGCAGGCGTAAGGGGCTCTCCCCCCTCCTCGCACGGCACACATTTTTTCTTGGCTAGTTTAGACATTCTTATTTTCTCCCGCGTGCAAGAGTAATAACATGGTCAAGAAATTCCGACAACTTTGAGCCGATCGCGTTGAGCGCCTTCGGGAGCAGCGACTGTGGGGTGAGCCCCGGCAGTGTATTTACCTCCAAAAAATAAATTCCGCGTTTCGAGACGATAAAGTCCGAGCGCGAGTAGTGCGAAAGGTCGAGAGCTTCATGCGCGCGACGCGCCATATACATGAGCTCTTCTTTTTCCCTGTGCGTAAAGTTGCCGGGCACGCGCTCGATACTCTCGCCGCTATACTTCGCATGGTAATCAAAGAATGGTTGCGATGCCGGCGGGATTATTTCAACCGGCATCAAGGCGTACGTCTTTTCTCCGCGAAAATTGTCTATCACCCCCACAGTGGCTTCCCTGCCTTTTATATATTCCTCAATAAGGGCTTTGGGGGCGACTTCAAGCGCCTGCTCAAGCCCCCATTGCAGGGTGTGGAAGTCATTGACGATGGTCGTCGCTACCGATGAGCCGCCAATAACAGGCTTTACAACAGCAGGGTGCGGGAAGGTGCGGAAAATGTTAAAGGCGAGCTTTTCCATGTCGCCATCTTCGGGGGGGCTCACGACGAGCGCGCGCGGCGTTTTGATACCGATCTTTTTCACAGCCTGTTTGGTGTGCTGTTTGTTGAATGCAAGCGCGGATGCGGCGGCATTTGAGCCGGTATACGCAAGAGAGAATGTATCGAGGAGACGCTGGACCTCACCATCCTCGCCGTAACCTCCATGCATCGCATTGAATGCAACGTCACTTCCGCGCAGGGCACGCTCGGGCGACATGCTCATACCATGGAGATGCCAATTTCCGGCGCGGTCTATAAAAATATCTCGCGGCTCGTATTTTTCCTTGTTGAGAGCCTCGAGCACCGAGGTACCCGTTTTGAGCGAGACTTCATACTCGCTTGAAGGCCCGCCCCGAAGAACCGCAACTACTGTGCGCATATCAAACAGTATAACTCACCTAATCACCCGCTCGTTGTTTCCCACGCGTGCGGCTAAGTTTCTACCTGCACGGCTGGTTTTGCGGTGATAGCTTATGGCAAAGCGGTGGGCTTCGGCATTTGCTAACAGAATTTCGCGCTCGCGGCCGTTGATCAAGTCTCTGTTGCCGCGGATGTCGCGAGGGCGGTGCTTTTCATCTTTTACAACGCCGACAACAGGGATCGTCATGCCGTATTCGTCGAGCACGGCCTCCGCTGCGTTTATTTGTATGATGTTGCCGTCAACCACAATAAGCCGTGGGAGCGGCCACTCCTCATGCGTGAGCCTCCGCGAGAGCACCTCGCGCAGGGCCCCCGCGTCGTCTCCCGCTTTTGCTTTGCGGATGCGGAATTTGCGGTAGTCCTGCTTCATTGCCTGCCCGTCCTCAACAACCGTCATGACGCCGACATTCGCCTCGCCACGCAGGTGTGCAATGTCATACGCCTCGATACGAGCAACACCGAGCGACAGTTTCGGCCTGCGATACTCTTCTTTGATAAGCGAAATATCCTGAATATGGGTAAGCGCAAATACCTGCCCGCGCAAGCGCTTTGCCTCCTCAAAATCCTCGCGCTTTGCGGCCTGCTTCATTTCACGCTCCAAGGTTCTCAAAAGTTCTTTCTTTTTACCCTGAAAGAGCAGGACAATATGCCGGATAATGCGCCGGTAGTCTTCTTTTGAAATTTCTCCGGAACAAACGCCGGGGCAAAGCCCGATATGCCGGTTAAAACACGCCTTACACCTTTCCCCTCTTACAGAGGCCCGGCCTCTGTATTTTGTATACAGAGGCCGGGCCTCTGTATTTTGGCAGGGGGTGCAAGTGTCTCGGTACGGAAATATTTTACGTATCAATTTCATTGCTTCGCGCAACTGGAGTCCGTGCGGAAAGGGGCCGAATGTATATTGGTACTGCGAACGAGCCGTTTTTGAAGCGCGCTCCAGAAAGCGACGCCAAGTCTTACCCTTCAAAAACGGCTCGTTCGCTAATTCTTTGCCGCGCACCACTAATACGCGGGGGAAGTCCTCTTTGGTGATAACAACGTAGTTAAAGCTCTT
>CAZRJD010000047.1:0-2509 GCA_964600495.1 uncultured Candidatus Saccharibacteria bacterium | reverse complement strand
GGGTCACTGTAAAAAGCTCTCGAGTCGCGCCGACACAGGCAACGTCGTCCATATTCATGACAAGGCTGTCTTGAGTGATGCCTCGCCATATTGAAATGGGGAAACCATGTTTCCAGGCAAGATAGGCAAGACCAGCTTTCGTTCCTGCTCCGTCTGCATGCTTGATAGCATGGCGATTCAAATCGTGTGTTGGCATGATCCGGCAGAATGCGCCGGGGAAGAGACCCTTATCGAGCCTCGCGACAGCAGCATGCACTTCTGGTTTGCTGCTTGAAACGCCACGCTCTTCGTACTGTGTGCTCATGCCTCACCTTTTAGGTTAGAAGGGGACACTCCCCTTCATGATCAGCCAATTGTGATAGTACAGGGAGCAAAGACAGGGTCAAATGCCTGAGAGCTCATATTCGGTACTGTTGGCGCTGTGAAGCGCTCATAGAGCTAAAATACCCTTATATAGAGCCTCCTGGGAGGAGGCATTTTTTGTCAAGGGGTTTCGTTGACACTCTTGACAAAAGTGTGCTATCATTATCTTATCTCCGGCGTCGAACCGGGGACTTGTTTTTTTCAGGGTCCTTAATTTATATGGTCATTCACTTATGCATCTCACTCTTGGTCTCGCTTTGGCAGTCTCTGCGGCCCTAGGTGGAAGCTCTTTGCAGTCAAATACCCTCACTGTTGCTTTGATGCCTGAACCCCAAACCGTTGAAGAGTATGTGCGCGACTATTTTGCCGATACGCCGGTCTTGGCGGAGATCGCAAAATGCGAGTCGCAATTCAGACACTTCGACAAAAAGGGTAACTTGCTCAAAAACCCGAACAGCACCGCCATCGGAGCATTTCAGATTATGTCTTCGATTCACTACACTCAGGCGGACAAACTAGGGTTAAACATCAACACACTCCAAGGTAACCTTGCGTACGCTAAGTATCTCTACGACAAGCAGGGAACCAAGCCTTGGAATGCTTCCAAAGCTTGCTGGGGTAAAACCGATGTAGCAAAAGCGCACTTCGCACTAGCCAAGTAATATAAACAAAACCGCTCCCATTAAACCGGGGGCGGTTTTGTTATTTTAGGTGGGGAAGCGCCTACCCTCTTTTAGACGAGAAATTTCTAAGGCAATAAATTGGGTTAAAATTACTCTTATGGCCGGTTATATTGGTGATTTTTTATACGGGGCTACAAAATATCCATGTGCCTTATTTAAACCAAAAGTCTTTATTGGACATTTTGGCGGTGAGCGCCACAATCTATTACAGCAGCAGTTCTTTAAGGTCCTTTTAGATGCCGGATTTAAACGGACATTTTGGCAGCTGGTATTTCCGGGTCAAACCGCAGGGCTAATTAAGAGGGCTCAAACACCCATCAACGGGGTTAACGAATATCATGTTCGATTCTATGCGGATGGGGTCATTGAGTGTGAATTTGAAGTAGATCGCTGGAGTATCCAGCATTGGACTGGTCCCAGACATCATGGGGAGAAAGGGAAAGAAATATTTGCAAGCATTCTTAAAAGCCTAGAAATGCCAGAGGACGAACAGGGAAGTATATTGAAATTATTTGGTTCAAAAGATTTTACTCGGCGTTGTATACGTTTATAAAGGGATAAGGGTCGCAAAAGGTATATTGTGCGACGTATCTACCATCTAGAAACGCCGCTCGCCTGCTACAATGCATCCATGTACAAAGATGAGTTGCGGGCCCTTCTCTCCCCCGCCGAGCGTCGGGTGTTTAATAAGCTCCGTACCCCAGAGCTTGTACAGGACTATTTAGACCACTCCCCCATAAATTTTGAACAAAGAGGGGAGACCATACTTTCGCCGAGGCGGGTTTTACAGGAAAAGAAGATGCATTGCATGGAGGGGGCGTTATTTGCCGCCGCTTCCCTCGCCTACCACGGCAGGGAGCCGCTTTTACTCGATTTGCAGACCCTTCGGCATGACGACGATCATGTCGTCGCGCTTTTTTCCGTTGTGTACGGATCAGCCTCCGGCCGAAAGGAAAAACGGTGGGGAGCAATAAGTAAAACAAATCATTCTATCTTACGCTGGCGCGACCCTGTTTACAAAACCGTGCGCGAACTCGCGATGTCGTACTTCCACGAGTATTTTCTTTTTAAAAACGGGAAGAAAACCCTACGCGCCTACTCCAAACCCTTTAATTTAAAAAAATACGGGGCAGGGTGGGTTGTGGCCGAAGAGGACCTCGACCACATTGCAATTGACCTTGATAACTCGCCCCACTTCCCTATTGCCCCATCCTCGGTGATAAAAAAACTCCGCAGAGCATCACTAATCGAGCGCAGGTCTCTTAATTTAGAGGAGTGGAATAAATACTCCAAGAAAAACCGTTTTTAAAGCGCACTCCGGAAAGTGACGCCAAGTCTAACCCTTCAAAAATGCTTGCGGCGGCCTCGCTCAATTTTTTATACCGACTCCCCTCTTGAACAAGAAAAGCGAAACGATTATAAATGCGAGGGTAAATCCAATAAGGACGCTAAAGCATATCCAG
>CAZRJD010000046.1:0-2510 GCA_964600495.1 uncultured Candidatus Saccharibacteria bacterium | reverse complement strand
GTTCCTCGAGCACGACGACGCAAACCGCGCGCTCATGGGTAGCAACATGCAAAAGCAGGCAACGCCCTGCATTGTCCCAGAAGCTCCGCTTGTCGGGACGGGCATGGAGGCTCGGGCAGCGCGCGACACCGGCCGCCTTATTGTCGCCGGCGAGGATGGCATGGTTACTAAAGCGGACGGCAAACATGTCGCGCTCAAAAATTCAAAAGGAAAGGAGATTAATTACAGCCTTGTTAATTTTGTGCGCACCAATGGTTTTACCGCACTCCACCAGCGTCCCGCAGTTGATGTCGGGCAAAAGGTTAAAAAGGGTGATTTGCTTGCCGACACCTCTTCAAGCGACGGCGGTCAGTTGGCACTCGGTCAGAATGCACTTGTTGCATTTATGTGCTGGAGTGGCGCCAACTACGAAGACGCAATAATTATTTCCGAACGTCTCGTCAAAGACTCAAAATTCTCTTCTATTCATATTGAAGAGTTCGTCTGCAATGTTCGTGACACAAAACTCGGGCCTGAAGAGACAACGCACGATATCCCGAATGTGTCCGAAGTAAAACTGCGTAATCTGGATGAAGATGGTGTCGTGCGCGTGGGATCAGAAGTGCGCCCCGGCGATATTTTGGTCGGCAAAATAACCCCGAAAGGCGAGACGCAGCTCACTCCCGAGGAACGATTGCTGCGAAGCATCTTCGGCGATAAGGCGCGCGACGTTAAAGACTCTTCACTTCGGATGGAAAACGGCAAGCGCGGCCGTATCATTGGTGTCAAAGTATTTTCCCGCGAAGCGGGCCACAGCCTCGAGAGTGGCATCATCAAGCGCATTCATATTGAGGTCGCGCAGCTACGCACCGTATCTGTCGGTGACAAGCTCGCAGGCCGCCACGGCAACAAGGGCGTTATTTCGCGCATTTTGCCGGAGGAAGACATGCCGTATATGGAAGATGGGCGCCCTGTTGATGTCATTCTGACTCCGCTTGGCGTACCCTCTCGTATGAACCTCGGGCAAATCCTCGAGCTTCATCTCGGGCTTGCCGCAAATACGCTTAACTATCAGGCGGTCTGCCCACCGTTTGCGGGTGCAACTGATGCAGAGATCCGCGAAGAACTCAAAAAAGCGGGCTTTAGTGAAAGTGGCAAGATGGGGCTCTACGACGGCCGCACGGGAGAGAAATTTGAACAGGATATTTCGGTCGGCTACATGTACATCCTCAAACTTCACCACATGGTCGAGGACAAGATCCACATGCGCTCAATCGGCCCGTACTCGCTCATCACCCAGCAGCCGCTCGGCGGTAAAGCACAGGGCGGTGGGCAGCGCTTTGGCGAGATGGAAGTCTGGGCACTCCTTGGCTATGGTGCCGCATATACGCTTAGAGAGATGCTCACGATTAAATCTGACGACATTATGGGCCGCTCCGCCGCATTTGATGCGATTGTCCGCGGCGAGCGCATCAGTCATCACTACGCTCCGGCATCTTTTAACGTACTCCTCCATACGCTTCGCGGACTAACCCTCGACGTTGAACTCATGCGGGGCGGCGAACCTATCCGCGGCATCAAGAAGACCCCAGGCGCGGAGGCAAGCGATTTCGATGCGGTCCGCATCCGCCCCGCCTCACCTGAAAAAATTCTTGAATGGTCATATGGCGAGGTTACAAAGCCGGAAACCATCAATTACCGCACCCAGCGGCCGGAGAAGAACTCTTTGTTCGATGAAAAAATCTTCGGTCCCGAAAAAGATTACGAATGTTACTGCGGCAAGTACCGTGGCATCCGCTACAAAGGCATTATCTGCGAGAAATGCGGTGTTGAGATAACACGCGCAATTGTTCGAAGAGAGCGCATGGGCCATGTTGATCTTGCAGTCCCCGTCGCGCATGTCTGGTTCTTGCGCGCAATTCCGTCACGTCTCTCAATGGTGCTTGGTATTGGCTCGGGCGACCTCGAGAAAGTCGTCTACTTTGCAGGTTATATCGTGACAGTGATCCACAAGTCCGAAAAAGAGCGGATTGTCTCCGAACTTGAGACCGAATATAAATCGAAGTTCAAAAACCTTAAGGACGAAAAATCGAAAGAAAAAATGAAAGAACTCTTTCTTGAAGCAAAGCGCGATATCGAGAGCCTGCGCGTCGGAACGGTTCTTGATGAGCAAAAATACCATCGCTTCGCGATAAAATATGGCGCAATGTTTGAGGCAGGTATTGGCGCCGAAGCGCTTTACAACCTCTGCAAGAATCTCGACGTAAAGACGATGATAAAGGAGACCGAGGGGGTGCTTGTTAAGGCCGGCGCCGCCGACCGTGAGAAGTTCGGCAAGCGTCTGTCTGCCTTGCGGGCAATGGCTCGCGCCAATATTCGCCCCGAGTGGATGTTCCTGACCCGCATACCGGTCATCCCGCCGGGGCTCCGGCCCATGGTCGCGCTCGACGGTGGCCGCCACGCAACTTCGGACGTCAACGACCTCTATCGCCGCGTCATCAACCGCAACAATCGCCTCAAAAAACTGCTTG
>CAZRJD010000045.1:0-2597 GCA_964600495.1 uncultured Candidatus Saccharibacteria bacterium | reverse complement strand
CTGAATAGTCCCGGGAAGAGCTTTTACGCTCCCCCGGGATTTTTTTATTTGCTAGCGTAGTGAGAGAAGAGAAAACTTGTTTTATTTTCCGAGCGAGCGACGCAAATATAGACTTGTTCTATATTCGCAAAAATTTTACGAAACGAGCGGGCTCAAGGCGACACCCAAATAGTACGGCCAGAGTATGAGGGCCAAAACGCCCTGCCAAAGGCCGAGCTGCAGGTAGCCGATCGTAAACAGCCATGCCGCGATCCAAAACCCTCCCGACAATGTGTGGTGCTCTATTTTAATTTTTTCCATATACTCAACATCATACTCCAAATTTTGTGACCCTACGGGGAATCGAACCCCGGTTTAGAGCTTGAAAAGCTCTCGTCCTAACCGTTAGACGATAGGGCCGCGGAGAGGGTGAGATTCGAACTCACGATGCCTTGCGGCATGCCGGTTTTCGAAACCGGTGCATTCGACCACTCTGCCACCTCTCCAATAAAACACAAAGTACCATTTTTAACCATTTTCGGCTATACTTTTTCGCACGCGCGGTTAGCTCAGTTGGTAGAGCATCCCCTTGACGTGGGGAGGGTCACAGGTTCGAGTCCTGTATCGCGCACAATGTCAAAACAGCGCGCCATCAGATGTCGCTGTTTTGCATTATAGGTTGCGTGTAGAACTCTCACACAGGAAGGGGCCGGGAAACACTTGTTTCCCGTGGCGGAACATACAAACCGAGGGGTTTGTAAGGGCGGCTCTGCGCCCAGGAGTGAGATTTCTGTATCGCGCACCACTACATTTGCAAAGCAGTAAAAATTTCCTCCGCTGATATTGCCCCTTCGCGCATGATGATGGGCTCTGCTCCTCGTGCATCAACAACAGTTGATGGTAGATTTGTGGGCAACTCCCCCGCATCAATAATTAAATCAATATCTTCTGCTGCATTTCCTAACTGATCTAGAATTGCATTAACTGAGTTTTGAGTAGGCTCATCGCTCTTGTTCGCGCTTGTTGTTGTATAGGGCTTTTTAAATTCACGTGCAAGTGCGAGACAAAAATCGTTGTTAGGTATACGGATGCTAAAGGTCTCCTTTCCTGCCGTAGCCCAGTCCGGAACAGTTTCTTTTTTAGCAAGCCAAAGGGTAAGAGGGCCTGGTAAAAATTCTTTTGCGAGGATGCGAGCAAGTGGAATGACTTCCGCATACGCAGCGGCATGTTCCAAGTCCATTATGATACTTGGTAAAGGATATGTTTTATCACGGCCTTTGATGCTATAAATTTTTTCAAGAGCGTCTCTATGTAACGAATCTACTCCAAGACCGTAGAGCGTATCGGTCGGGTATAGCACGACTCCGCCTGCCCGCAAAACACTTGCAGCTTTTTTTGCCGCTTCATCTGTATTTTCGGGTGTAAGCTGTATCAATTCCCCCATACCCTTCTATATGCTATATTTTTGCCGACTACACAAGTGACTCATGAAAGTGCTCGCAATAGAAACGTCTTGCGATGAGACTGCGGTTGCGGTTGTTGCAGGAGAGAAGCTTTCGAACGGATTTTCGTTCCAGGTGCTTCAGAGTGCACTCATATCGCAAGCAAATCTTCATGCAGAGTATGGTGGTGTCTACCCCAATCTCGCCAAACGTGAACATGAGAAAAATCTTCCAATTATTTTTGAAAAATTTACTAATAAAAACATAGATGCGATCGCCGTGACACAAGGGCCGGGGCTTGAACCAGCACTTTGGAGCGGTATTACATTCGCCCAAAATTTGGCAAAAGAGTGGCAAAAACCGCTTATCCCTATTAACCATATGGAGGGGCATCTTATCTCCTCTCTCGCTCAACCCACAGAAAATCATTCTAGTATTTTGCAAAACACTAGAATGCCGCTACTAGCCCTCTTGGTTTCGGGTGGACATACCGAACTCATCTTGAGTAAAGAGTGGTTCAGGTACGAAGTTATTGGCGAGACGCTCGATGATGCCGTCGGCGAAGCGTTCGACAAAGTGGCACGTATGCTTGGCCTTCCCTACCCCGGCGGTCCTGAAATCTCCAAACTGGCAGAACGGGTTCGCTCAGCAAAGGACTCTCCTCTGCATGCAGAGGAGAGTCCTTGGAAACTCCCACGGCCCATGCTTAACTCAAAAAATCTCGATTTCTCCTTTTCCGGCCTCAAGACCGCAGTGCTTTATGCGCTGCGTGATCTTACAAAGGAGAGTCCTTTGCAGGAAGACGAAAAAGCGGCTTTTGCGAGAGAGTTTGAGGATGCTGTTGCGGATGTGCTCATAGCAAAAACCCGCAAAGCACTTGCAGAAACTGGTGCAAAGACGTTTGTTATAGGCGGGGGCGTCGCAGCAAATGCGTTTTTGCGTGAGTCACTCAAAAAACTTTTTGAAACGGAATTTCCCGAGGTCGACTTCCGCCTCCCTGACCTTTCTATAACCGGCGACAATGCAATTATGATAGCCGAAGCCGCCCTCGCTCGCGCCCTTTCCGGCCTCGACGACACTACCAAAGGAGAAATCCGCGCGGTTGGAAATCTCTCGATAGCTACAAAATAAAAAGTTGAATCTCCGAGCATTACTGCCCGGAGATCCGAAGTCACA
>CAZRJD010000044.1:0-3371 GCA_964600495.1 uncultured Candidatus Saccharibacteria bacterium | reverse complement strand
AAGATCTGGTTGAGCGTCTGCTCACGCTCGTCGTTGCCGCCGCCGACCCCCGTGCCACGCACACGGCCGACAGCATCAATCTCGTCAACGAAAATAATAGACGGTGCAGCCTTTTTGGCGGTGAGGAATAGGTCACGCACGCGGCTGGCACCCACCCCGACGAACATCTCAACGAACTCGGAGCCCGAGATAGAAAAGAACGGCACTCCCGCCTCCCCCGCAACCGCGCGGGCAAGGAGCGTTTTCCCCGTGCCGGGAGCACCCATAAGGAGAATACCCTTCGGGATCCGCGCGCCGATGTCGAGGAATTTTTTAGGATTCTTAAGGAAGTCGACAATCTCAAGCAGCTCCTCCTTTGCCTCTTTGGCACCTGCGACGTCTTTAAACGTTACGCGCTGCGAAGAGTCGTTTGGGTCAATGAGACGGGGCTTGCTCTGGCCAAATGAAAACGCCTGCATGCCGGCACCTTTAACTTGCCTTGAGAGATACCAGACAAAAAACCCGATAAGAAGAAGGGGTGCCAAAAAGGGCGCCAGTGCGGTCAGCCAGAATTGCCAGCTACTTTGTCTTTTAATATCTATCGAGACTCCCGCGAGAGCTTCTTTCGTTACACCATAGTTTGCAAGCGTGTCGGTCAATGCCGCGTCAGGCTCTTTTTTTGATTTCTTTTCCGATTGGTCTGCGTAGATGATTTCAAGATCATCGCCATTTACAATGATTGAAGTAACCCTACCCGCCTGTATGTCCCCTGCAAGCTGCGACACGGGGATTTGCTCCGGTATCTGCTCCCCCATCCCCGCAAAATACGAGTACGCGCCGGCAAGGAGTACAAGAAGGAGTACACTCGTAGCCAAGTTCATCCAGAAGGAGTTCCCCCGCGGGAGTTTGGGGAGCTGTGACACGGGCGGCACACTG
The DNA here is from genome assembly GCA_964600495.1 of uncultured Candidatus Saccharibacteria bacterium. Lineage (GTDB taxonomy): Bacteria > Patescibacteriota > Minisyncoccia > Phycocordibacterales > SBAW01 > GWA1-54-10. The sequence continues at coordinate 2,456 of CAZRJD010000044.1, read as the reverse complement.
CGCCTCGGACGGCGCCCCTTCTCACCCCCGCCTTGGGGCTGTTTATCGCCTTGCTCTGCCATTGCGTTTAAGAGTATATCATTTTGTAAATGAGAGCAAAAAAATTTGTGTAATGATATATTCGACCCATGGACCTTGTCCAGCATAAAAAGGCGCGGTTGGAGTATGAGATCCTCGAGGAGTTCGAGGCGGGTTTGGAATTACTAGGCCTTGAGGTCAAATCGCTGCGAGCGCATCAGGGCAAGCTTGAGGGAAGCCACGTTATTGTGCGCGGCGCCGAAGCATACATCGTTGGCATGGTTATCTCCCCCTACCAGCCCTCAAACACCCCGACGAGCTACGACCCAAACCGCACCCGCAAGCTCCTTTTAACCAAGAAGGAAATCGGCCAACTGGCCTCGTACGAGGGCCAGAAAGGCTTGACAATCGTCCCCCTTTCGGTGTATAATAAAGGGAAGGTGCTGAAGTTGCGCATCGCGGTCGCGCGCGGGAGAAAGAAGTACGACAAGCGCGCCGTCATGAAAGCGCGGGACACCAAACGCGAGATAGACAGAACTTTGAAAAACCACTAGGCCTACCCCAAGAGTGCACGAATACTCGCGCATTGCTGGGGAGTGATAGGCTTAGACAATAAAAACATTTGTCCGCATGCAAGGGAGAAGTGGAGACCTTCTTAAAAATCTCCAAACTATAACTGCAAAAACAGTTACGTCACCGTATTTTACGGCGAACGACCTCGCTTTCGCCACCGCAAGGGGCTAAGCGAGCACAGCCTCTTCAATGCTCGTGAGGAGAGGTCCTGTGTTATAACATCGGGATCGATCGGTTAGGCAGCTGACCTAACCCTTCTAAACTACTAGCTGCGGTATATCGGGATTTTGTCCGCTTCATACCTGATATATCTAAGTCCGCCAACTGGCGGAAAAACGGACTAGCCTTTGTAGAAATTCGTACAAATCTTTATTGCACGGCGGTTCAACTCCGCCCACTTCCACAAATTTAACGAGTCGAAGACGACTATAAATTTGTAGGATGCCGTGTACCCACGGCGCCACAATAAACAAAAAGCACCCTCGATGGGTGTTTTTTGTTTGGAGGATTTCTGCTACAGTTCGGTCGGAGGTGAATCATGACGGCAAATGAGAGACGGGAAGCCTGCACGGCGCCGCCCGGCCAGTTGCGGGCTGCCCAATATGATCCGCGCGACCACTGGTGGTCAAAACTGCGCGACGGCCCTTTAGACGAGGTACGGGAATTTCTGAGCACGCTAACTTCGGCCGAGCTTGAAGCCGTGAAAGTATTCAACGACGAAGGAAGCCGCGCCACACTTTGAGTCGCAAAGTGTCATTGTTTCGAGGTTCCGGCACAGTCCGGAATCTTTTTATTTCCACCCCACCTCCTTATAAAACGTCCCGTTTTGGTAGCACTCAATCGCTTCGCGGATGTACGGAATAGTGTTGGGCGGCAGGTTGCCTATGGGAAACCATGACAGGTCGTCGCATTTTGCAGGCTCGCCGTTTACCACTTCCCCACTCCATTTCTTTGGCTCAAAGAAAAAGTCGACACGAATATCCCCTTCTTTGCGATGCATCACCACCTTAAGCTCTAAATCGTTCGGGTCTATATCTATCCCAATTTCTTCTTTAGTTTCCCGCACAGTCCCCTCCCGCAAAATCTCCCCCTCCTCAACATGCCCCGCAGGGAGTCCGTACATGCCGTCCATGTAGCCAGTGTTTGTACGGCGCCCAAGTAAAATTTCATTCCCCCGCACGAGGAACAAATATCCCGACGAAATCATCTTAAACCGCGCTTGCATGCAGAGTAGTATACCCCTCCTACAAAAAACTACTGAGCAAGCTCAGTAGTTTTTTGCTAACGTAAGTCTAGTTTACTGCCCGGGGCCAGGTTGGCTTCCGGCAGCGCCATTTCCACTTCCTGCGCTTGGAGTTGGAGTCGGGACAGTTATATTGATATTGTCTCCTCCATTAGATGAAGGTGCGGCCGCAGGTGCGCGGTAGTATCGCATCCATGCAAAAGCGCCTCCGGCAATCACGATAATAAGAATGATAACAGCGACCGCCCAACCAGCGGTTCCATCAGAACTCTCAACAGGGGCGGGACCCGGATTATTTACAACAGTTGTCATAGTATTTGAAATACTGATAATATCGTCATTATAACATAAAGGGGTTAAATTTCATATGAACTAGGGTTGCTCGGTAAGTGCAATTCTATAGATAGCTCCTGCCCTGTCGTCGGAGATATAGACCACCCCACCTGGCAGAGCCATAACGCCGACAGGCCGACCTATCGCGCTATCCTCATCCCCGCCTTGGGGTAAGAAACCGGTTATAAAGTCTACCGGCGCTCCCTGCACGTTGCCTTGTGCGTCGAGGTTTATACGCACCACTTTGTAGCCTGTCGGCTCCGAGCGGTTCCACGACCCGTGGAAGGCG
>CAZRJD010000043.1:0-3378 GCA_964600495.1 uncultured Candidatus Saccharibacteria bacterium | reverse complement strand
ATTGGCACGGCGCTCAAGGGTCAGATAATCAAGGCCAACGTTAAGCATAAACTTCAGACGTGAAGAAATTTCTTTTATAACGGTTTTTGATATCTCCTGATCTTTTTTTGATAATGAAAGGTTTTCAAAAAAATCGTACGCATCTTTGATGGAAAGCGAGGTTATCTCAACGATATTGAGCCTGCCTTCTTTGCGACGCTGTGACGCTTCCGGAATAGGCTCGTTCGGGTCCTTCGGCTCTTTTTCGAGAAATACATTGAGCGCTTCAGGGCGTAAACGGGCGCCCTTGCATACATCACAGGGCTCCTCGCCCATGAAGTGTTTGGTGCCGAGACCGTTGCAGGCAGGGCATGCGCCGTATGGCGAATTGAAGGAGAAAAGTCGTGGCTCAACCTCGGGGAAGGAAAACCCGTCGTACGCGCACATAAATTTTGCAGAGACAAGGCGCGAGCCATGCGCGTCTTCTATACGCACCAGACCCTCGCTTTCGGCAAGAGCGCGCTCAACCGCTTCAGAAAGCCGCTCAAGTGCTGCCTGCTTCTGTCTTGAGAAATCAGTAACTAAAATCTCGTCCACAAGTACATCAATATCGTGCTTTTTGTACTTCGAAAGTATTATTTGTTCTCGCAAATTCTTTAGTTCACCGTCTATTTTTGCCTTTTCAAACCCTTTGCCAAGCAGGTCGTAGAGCAGCTGGTAGTACTCCCCCTTACGCCCGACCACAACCGGCGCAAAAATGCGCACGGTATCTTCTTGTATATCAACGCCCATGACTTTACGTGTTTTTTTGGGCGTAGACTTGGAAACGCCCTCAATAACACTCTGAATAATTTCTTCGTTGCTGTGTTTGCGGATCTCGCGACCGCAGATAAGACAATGCGGCTTCCCCACGCGCGCGTAGAGTACGCGTAGGTAGTCATAAATTTCGGTAATAGTCGCAACCGTTGAGCGTGGGTTATTGGAACGGCTTTTTTGGTCGATAGAAATTGCAGGCGAGAGTCCAGTGATTTCCTCAACGTCGGGCTTCTGCATCTGCCGCAAAAATTGGCGGGCATAAGCAGAAAGTGACTCGACGTACCGGCGCTGACCCTCGGCAAAAATAGTATCAAATGCCAAAGACGACTTCCCCGAACCGGAAAGCCCCGTAAACAACACCATCTTATTTCGCGGGATGGTGAGCGAAATATTCTTTAGATTGTGGGTCTTTGCCCCTTTTATGTGGATGTAATCCTGTGCCATATAACGTTAATCGCCCGCGGATTGCTCCGAGGGGTAGATACACACAGTTTTATTATAGCACAAAAAAGCGAGGCCCGCTCCCTCCGAAGAGAAAACAGGCCGGAAACGAAAAGAAATGCCAACCGACGACGACTGGACCACATTTCTAAAAAGAGCGGCGCTTGGGCAGCTTTGAAACTCTAGATAAGTGAGGATATTTCACTGGCGGCTCCGTCTCGGCCAAGACCGAAAGTTCATAGCCTGTCCCCTATGCTACGCCCTACCCTTCATCTCATCACCCATCGTGGGGATTTGAACCCCTGCACACCAGGATGCGATGTTGCCCAAGCTAGACTCCAACTTACTACTCTAAACTTTTTTGTCAAGCGCCAAAAGGCGCTTGTTGAAATAACCTTATTTTTTAAGCTTTTTTGGTTTACCTTCGCTCCCCTGCCCGCTTAGGGCATAGATTTCATCCCTAATAAGTGCGGCGGTTTCGAAGTCGAGGTTTTTGACGGCTTCGGCCATTTGGGAGCGCTTTTCAGAAATAAATTTACGCGGGTTCTTTTTATATTCGCCTTGCTCTATCGTCATCATTTCATGTACTGCTTTGCCGTGCTCAGTGCGCAGTTCTTCAGTAATGTCTTTGATTGCTTTCTTTATCGACTGCGGCGTGATGCCATGCTTTTTGTTGTGCGCGACCTGTATCTCGCGGCGGCGGTCTGTCTCATCTATCGCATTTTTGAGCTGCGGCGTCATGAGGTCGGCATAGAGGATAACGCGGCCAAACACATTGCGCGCCGCACGACCTATAGTCTGGATAAGCGATGTTTCCGAGCGCAAAAACCCTGACTTGTCTGCATCGAGTATTGCAACGAGTTCCACCTCGGGTAGATCGAGTCCCTCGCGCAGGAGGTTTACCCCAACCAAGACGTCATACTCACCTTTGCGGAGGTCGGTCAGTGTTGTTATGCGCTCGAGCGTCTCGATATCGCTGTGGAGGTAAGCGGCTTTTACTTTCCTGTCCTTTAAAAACTCCGCCAGATCCTCCGCCATCTTTTTGGTGAGCGTTGTGACCATCACCCGCCCGCCATGCACTATCACCTTTTCCGCCTCATCGAGAAAGTCCTCAACCTGTCCGCGCGTATCAGTATCACGGTTCCCTGTCGCGGGACGGACGAGAATTTCCGGGTCCACGAGCCCGGTCGGGCGGATGATCTGCTCGACAATATTTTTGCCGCTTTTCTCTTTTTCGTACGGTCCCGGTGTTGCAGACGTATAAAGCACCTGCCCCACCCGCTCCTCAAACTCTGCAAACTGGAGCGGGCGATTATCTATAGCCGAGGGCAAGCGGAAGCCAAAGTCCACAAGCGTTTCCTTGCGCGCCCTGTCACCCGCATACATGCCGCCTATCTGCGGCACCGTTACATGCGACTCGTCTATAACGGTCAGAAAATCAGCGGAGCCGTCCGCCTTGTGCGAAAAGTAGTCGAGGAGCGAGTATGCGGGCTCGCCGGGCTTGCGGCCGTCGAAATGGCGCGAGTAGTTTTCTATCCCGTTGCAATAGCCTATTTCGCGGATCATTGCGAGATCGTGGTTGGTGCGGCGCTTAAGCCTGTCGGCTTCAAGAACTTTCCCCTGCCGCTCGAACTTTGCGAGCTGCTCTTTGAGCTCGAATTTTATTTCCTCTATAGCGCGCTTGGTCTCAGCCTCCGGCGTTACGTAGTGCTTGGTCGGGAAGAGGAACAGGGATGTCGTAGGCTCCCGCTCCGCGCGTGTTATCGGGTCTATGACCCGCACGCGCTCTATCGTATCTCTAGCAAATTCTACGCGATAGAGCGCCCGCTCACTCGTTGGCATTATCTCTATCGAGTTGCCGATGGCACGGAAGGTCCCCGGCGTAATATCGGCGTTTGTACGCTCAAAGTAGATACTGATAAGTTCGCGGATCAGTTCCGCACGGTTCTTTTTGAGGTTCGGCCCTATTTCGATAAGCGCTTTTTTATATTCTGCCGGACTCCCGAGTGCGTAAATGCACGAAACGGAGGCAACAACGATGACATCTTTGCGGCTCAAAAGCGCCTGTGTTGAGGCATGGCGCAGGCGCTCTATCTCCTCGTTTATCTGTGCCTCCTTTTCTATATAGGTGTCGCTGTGCGG
>CAZRJD010000042.1:0-3665 GCA_964600495.1 uncultured Candidatus Saccharibacteria bacterium | reverse complement strand
CATCGGCTGACTCCTTAATATCTTGTCCTACCGCCGCAATTACCCTGTCATGTATAAAAATATCGCCAATTTGATCGCGCCGAACGGAGGGGTCAAGGAGGCGCGCGTTTTTAATAAGAAGTGTCGACATATAATTTCTACAAATTTACGTAGCTCTTATTCTTCTTGTCTTGACGTTCTGCAAGAAGCCAGAGTAGCGCTTTGCGAACTGCCATACCATTTTCGACCTGCGTTAAGATCCGCGACTGTGGGTGGCGCGAGACAAGGGCAGAATGCACGTCGATATCGCGAATGACCGGTCCCGGGTGCATGAGAATCGCGTTTTTGTGCGCTAGCTTTAGCCGCCTTTCTGAAATACCGAATGTTTTTGAATATTCTCGAAGTGTCGGGATATCTCCGCGCGACCCTCGCTCTTCCTGGACTCGGAGTGCATAGACGACATTTGCATCTTTCACCGCCTCATCTACGTCGTAATATTTTTTCACACCAAATTGCTCGACCGAATGTGGAAGGAGTGTTTCTGGTGCTGCAACCCTAACCTCGGCTCCCAATTTTTTTGTAATACGTATCAAGGAGCCCCCCGCGCGCGAGTGCTTAGAGTCGCCGACAATCGTTACGATCTGTCCTTCAAGCGTCTTGCCTCCAAAATGATCAAGCATGGTGAGTGCATCAAGGAGCGCCTGGGTTGGATGCTCATGCCAACCATCTCCCGCATTAACAATCGAGGCACCCACATGCCGCGACATCATTTCTGGTACACCCGCCTCGGAAGAGCGGATAACGATGACACTCACGTTATAGGCGCCAAGTGTCGAAATCGTATCAAGAAAGCTCTCTCCTTTTTTGGTTGAGCTCCCCGGCCCAACATTGGTCGTATCCATGCTCAAGTTTTTTGCCGAAAGGTCGAAGCTCCCCTGTGTCCGTGTTGAAGGTTCAAAAAAGGCATTCACCAGTGAACGCCCTTTCAAGAGAGACAGTTTTGCGGTCTTTCCTTCGCGGAACTTCCGTGCGAGGTCGAATATAAGATTGAGATCCTCTTGGCTCAAGGTATCAATCGATATGAGATCAAAAAAAGAAACATCTCTGCCCGCGCGCAGATCGATGAGTTCCTTTTCGTAGTCAGCAGTCATTGAAAACCCTCCCAGGAATCGGAATTATTGTACGTGCTGGTATTTCTTTTGCAAGGGAATATACTGCCCCGTATGATCCCAATCTATAAAAAGATTGTGCGACCGCTCCTCTTTAGCCTCTCCAATCGTGATGCGGAACTGGCTCACGAATATGGCCTCTGGGCGCTCCAAATCATAGGGACTCCCCCGCTTAAACAACTGGTCTCCTTATTGACCGAAGTTAAAAATGAACGAGAAGTATTTGGAATAAAATTCCCGAATCCGGTAGGTCTTGCCGCGGGTTTTGACAAACACGCGGTAGCACTCAGCGGTATCGAAGCACTCGGGTTTGGGTTTGCCGAGGTGGGCACTGTTACCTCACTCCCCCAGACGGGCAACCCCCGACCGCGGATGTTTCGCTTGCATGAGGACGAGGCGCTCATCAACCGTATGGGTTTTAACAACGGCGGGAAAGAAGCGATGGTAAAACAGCTAAAGAAATATGAGGAACGCAAAATTCCGCTCGGTATCAATATCGGCAAGGGCAAAGATACCCCGCTTGAGAACGCCGCATCCGACTACGAAGCATTGATTCCCGCCATGTATCCCTGCGCTGACTACATCACAATCAACATTTCCTCCCCCAATACCAAAGATCTGCGCCGTTTGCAAGAAAAAGAGAAGCTCTCGAACCTGCTTCAAGCGGTACGAAAGGCCGTGGAGAGAGCTTCGGGGAACAGGAGAACAAAACCTATCCTCCTAAAAATCGCCCCTGATCTAAGCAAAGAGGAAGTGGATGACGTACTCTCCGCCAGCGAGAGATACATAGACGGGCTCATTGTGCACAACACCTCTGTCGCGCGCCCAGAATATTTACGCTCCCGACACGCTCCGGAGACCGGAGGTTTGAGCGGCAGACCGCTTACGGGGAACGCGCTCGGCATGGTCTCCTATATTCATCGTGAGTCTCCCAAGCTCCCTATTGTCGGGGTTGGCGGGATATTTACTCCGGACGACGCAAAGAAAATGTTCGAGGCGGGAGCGTCTCTGGTGCAGCTTTACACCGGTTTTGTATACGAAGGCCCCGCACTCCCCTCGCGCATCAACCGCGCACTTCTCTTTCTTTAAGTTCGCGAATATCGCGCTCGATACTTTCGAGCTTTTGTTTAATATCTTGTATCACGTCGAGCTCAGCCAAAACCTCTACCTCGGTCTTCTCGATAAGCTTTTTCTCGCGTTTGTAGCCCGAGAGTATGATATTGTCGCCGATAAAAAACGAGACAAAGAGGCCTGTCGGGAGTATAAGGAGGAGCCCGAGGAATGCCGAAGAGATGCCGTCGAGCGTTGGGAACCGCTCTGCGGTTTCCCACACGCCTTTCCAAAAGAGCACAATCCCGATACCCCCGACAAACGCGTACAAAATCGGGTGATGGCTCAAACGCGCGCGCAAAGAGTCTTCAAGACTGTCAAAAAAATGTAGGAATGCCCCTCTTTTCATGTTTTAAAAAATTAAACTATTGGTTGATGCTCGATATCCTGTTTTTTCTTTGGCGTGACGCCATGCGCAACGAGCATATTTTCAAACTCTTCCCGCTCGATTGTCTCGACCTCAATAAGGCGTGCCGCTATGCTGTTGAGCAGTTTGCGATACTCGGTAATAATATGCTCCGCCTTTGCATACGCCTCATCAATAATGCGCTTTACCTCGGCATCGATTTCTGCAGAGACTTTTTGCGAATATTCCCTATCCTCAACGCCCCTCCCGAAGAGCGCTCTACCCCCCTCCCCCTCAAGCGCAATGGTCCCGACCTTCTCCGACATGCCGTAGCGGGTCACCATGTCACGCGCGAGCGCGGTTAATACCTGCAGGTCGTTGCTAGGCCCTGTCGTAATGTCGCCAAACACTGTTTTTTCTGCAACATAGCCGCCGAGCGACATTGCAATGTCATCAAGAAATTCCCGCTTGCTCTGCATCCTCTTGTCATCGAGCGGGAGCTTGAGCGTATAGCCCGCGGCGCGGCCGCGGCTGATGATAGAAATTTTATGGACCGGGTCTGCGTACGGCAGGAGCGATGCCACGAGCGCGTGCCCCGCCTCGTGATAGGCGGTTATCTCCTTTTCTTTCTTATTGAGGACGTGTGAGCGGCGCTCGGGGCCGAGCATCACCTTCTCAATAGAGCGGATGAGGTCGTACTGCGCGATGGTCTTCCTGTTTTCGCGCGCGGCAAGGATGGCGCCCTCATTCATTAGGGAGTATAGGTCAGCGCCGGAGAACCCCGGTGTGCGCTCGGCAACAACTTCCAAATTTACATCTTCCGCAAACGGTTTTTTGCGCGCGTGGATTTTGAGGATCTCGAGACGGTCTGGGCGATCCGGCAGGTCTATCGTGACGCGGCGGTCAAAGCGGCCGGGGCGCAGGAGCGCCGGGTCGAGCACGTCGGGGCGGTTCGTCGCCGCCATAACGATAACTTTTTCGTTCGGCTCAAAACCGTCCATCTCAACCAGGATCTGGTTGAGCGTCTGCTCACGCTCGTCGTTGCCGCCGCCGACCCCCGT
>CAZRJD010000041.1:0-3953 GCA_964600495.1 uncultured Candidatus Saccharibacteria bacterium | reverse complement strand
TAGCTCAGCTGGTAGAGCAGCGGTATCGTAAACCGCAGGTCGGGAGTTCGATCCTCCCCCTCGGCTCCAGATCCCCCGAAAGAGCTTGCTCATGAGCAAGCTCAGGAGCGAGATCCTCCCGTAACAATGACAAAAGAAGAAATAGAAATGCGGATAAAAGAGATAGAAGCGGCTATGCAGGCGGCGGATTTTTGGTCGGACCCACAGCAGGCGCAGGGTCTCATAAAAGAGCTTCAGGATTTAAAAATAGAGGTCGAAGGCGGGAGCAAATACGATGCCGGCAACGCCGTCCTTTCTATCGTCGCGGGCGCAGGTGGCGACGATGCGGAGGACTTTGCGCATATGCTGTTTGAAATGTACCGCAAATTTATTGAAAGTCGCGGATGGGGGATGAAGATACTCCACGAAAACCAGAATGACCACGGCGGCTACCGCAATCTCTCAATCGAAATCGAAGGAAAGCGTGCGTACGGCACGCTCCAAAACGAATACGGCGTGCATCGGCTCGTGCGCATATCGCCGTTTAACGCCTCTCAAAAACGCCACACCTCGTTTGTGCTTGTCGAGGTTTTGCCGGTCATAGAAAAAGTTACTGATATTGAAATCCCGCCTGACGATTTGGAAATTACTATGGCGCGCTCGTCCGGCCCCGGCGGGCAAAATGTAAACAAACGCGAGACTGCTGTCAGGATAGTGCACACACCAACCGGTCTCTCCGCGCACGTTGACGGCGAGCGGACCCAAGGCGCAAATAAGGAAAAAGCACTCGCAATACTCAAGGCAAAATTACTGCGGCAGATGGAAAGCGAGCGGAAAGAAAAGATATCCGACCTCTCGGTCGGTGCCGGCAAGATAGAGTGGGGGAGCCAAATCCGCTCGTACGTCCTCCACCCGTATAAATTAGTCAAAGATCATCGTACCAATGTCGAGGTCCACGACGCCGAAGGTGTCTTAAACGGAAATCTCGACCCGTTTCTAGAACAGCAGAAATAATGTATAGTCTCCTCCAGCCGATCTTATCGGTTTAGGTTTCCTGAAATGATCGAACCTGGGAGGGTGCCATGAAAGAAGCAGTAGTAATGGTCGTAGGCGGTGGTGGTCGAGAAGACATCATTGCGATGCTTCTCGCACGGTCTCCGCATGTCGGGAAGGTCTACGTGATACCGGGCAACGGCGGCACTCAACGTTTCGGCGGGGTGCGAGTGCCAATTCTCGCAACGGATATCCCCAAAATCATCGAGGCTGCCAAAGAGCGGAAGGTTAAGCTCGTCGTCGTCGGTCCGGAAGCGCCTCTGGTGGCTGGGCTGGTGGATGCGCTTGAAAAGGAGGGCATTCCGGCTTTCGGTCCCAGTGCCTACTGCGCGCAACTCGAAGGCGATAAAATCTTCACCAAAATTCGCTGCCGCGAGTGGGACATGCCAACCGCTCCCTTCGACTACGCGGGAATTCACGAAGGCGCCGAACAAGCCATCAAGAACCTCCATTATCGTGTGGTCAAGAGACGTGGCCTTGCCGCCGGCAAGGGCGTGACCGTTGCCGAGAGCGACGAAGAAGCGATGAAAGTTGCACGGGAGATTATCGGCTCGGGGGAGGTTGCACTTTTCGAGAAACGTCTGTTCGGAGACGAAGCTTCCGCAATGTATCTTTGCGACGGTAAGACCTCCTTGCCTTTTTTGTTCGCTCGCGACCACAAGCGGGCGCTCAACGGGAACAAGGGCGGCATGACTGGCGGCACGGGCGCGTACTCTCCTGTGCCGAATATGGGAGACGAGTTTGCAACTCGAATTAAGTCCGAGATTATCATTCCTACACTTGTGGGTGTGAGACGCGAGGGTTCGCCGTACAAAGGGGTGCTCTACGCGGGGCTCATGCTGACTGCTACAGGCCCAAAACTCCTCGAGTACAACGTCCGCTTCGGCGATCCGGAACTCCAAGCAATCCTCCGGCTTCTCGAGAATGATATCTACGAAATCATCGAGGCCTGCGTTTCCGGTCGGCTCTCGGAGATTGAACTAAAATGGCGGCCGGGCTTTGCGGTCTGTGTTGTCCTCATGGCTGGCGGCTACCCCGCTGCGTACAAGAAGGGCGACCCCATCTATGGGCTCGAAGAAGCATCTCTTGTTCCTGGCGTCGAAATCTTCCACGCAGGGACCAACTTTGCAGACGGCCGCTACTACACCGATGGCGGGCGAGTGCTCAACGTTACCGCAACCGGCAATACGCTCGAGGAAGCACGCGCGAGGGCGTACGAGGCCGCGAAGTACATTCACTTCGATAATATGCACTTCCGCACCGACATCGGCCTTATCGCCGCTTAGTCTGAAGCGCTCATCTGCACATCAACGGGCTCGGATCGAAAGACCCGAGCCTATTTTCTTTGTATAACAACAAATTTTGCACATTAGGCGCGATAAAGGTAAAATAGAACGATCGCCATGATATATTTCGATCGCGTTTCGAAGATATACGCTGACAACTCTGTCGCGCTCGATGACGTCAGTTTCTCGGTAGAACCGGGGGAGTTTATTTCCTTTGTCGGGCACTCCGGCGCCGGCAAGACAACGCTTGTAAAAATGCTTCTTGCTGAAGAAAAACCGAGTTCGGGCTCCGTCTTTTTCGAGTCGGTCAACGTGCATGAGGTGCCACAACGGCGCATGGGCGACCTGCGCAGGAAGATTGGCACGGTGTTTCAGGACTTCCGCCTCTTGCCACAGAAAACCGCGTACGAGAACATCGCTTTTGCAATGGAGGCGGCGGGGCGCAGCGAAGAGGAGATAGCGTCCGACGTGCCGCACGTGCTTGAGCTTGTCGATTTGGGCGACAAGCTCAACAATTTTCCTGACGAACTTTCAGGCGGTGAGCAGCAGCGCGTTGCGATTGCCCGCGCTATTGTGAACCAGCCTGATGTTATTATTGCAGATGAGCCGACGGGGAACTTGGACCCCGTCAACACATTCGAGGTTGTGCAAATACTCAAAAAGATAAACGACCTCGGCACAACTATAATTCTGACCACACACAACAAAGGGGTAATAGACTCCCTCAAAAAACGCGTCATCACGATGGACCGCGGCAAGGTCGTACGCGACGACAGGGAAGGGAAATATATCTTATGAAATTTCCGAAAAATAAATTATGAGCTGGATAAATGTAAAACGGGTTTTCAGAGCGGGCTTTCTTGATTTCTGGCGCAACGGCTTCATCTCGTTTACGTCGGTACTCATGATGATCTTTACGCTTTTTGTGATAGGGCTCGCGCTCTTTAGCGGGGTTATATTGACGACGACGCTTCAGGAGTTCCGCGACAAGGCGGATATGAACGTGTATTTTACAACCGACGCGCCGGAGGGGGAGATTCTCGCACTTCAGGAGTCACTCCGCACGCTTCCCGAGGTTGCTTCTGTTGAGTATATCTCGAGGGAAGAGGCTTTGGCCGAGTTCCGCGAGCGGCATCAGGACGATCAGCTAACGCTAAGCGCGCTCGATGAGCTCGGCGAGAACCCGCTCGGCGCGGTTCTCAACGTTGAGGCGAAAGAGCTCTCACAGTATGAGACAATAGCGGGCTTTCTGCGCGACGAGGGGGCACTCGGCACAGGCAGTTCGCAAATAATCGAGAAAATAAATTACTATGACGCACAGCACCGCGCCGCGATAGAACGGCTTGCGAGTATTACCGACTCGGCAAAGTGGATCGGACTTATCATCATTCTTATCTTTGTTACCTCGACAATAGCCATCTCGTTCAACACGCTCCGGCTCGCTATTTACTCTTCGCGTGACGAAATACACGTCATGCGGCTTGTCGGCGCGGGCCGTGGCTACATCAGAGCGCCCTTTGTTGTTGAGGGGATACTCTACGGGCTTATCGCGGGGCTTATCACCCTCATACTCTTTTACCCGCTTACATGGTGGATGGGGGCTGCCACCCAAAATTTCTTTGGCGGCATCAATAT
>CAZRJD010000040.1:0-4115 GCA_964600495.1 uncultured Candidatus Saccharibacteria bacterium | reverse complement strand
GTGGAGGAACAGCATCAGTTTCGTTCCTTGCAAATGCCCAAAGTGGTTCAAACCTAGCTTCGTATACTTTTTCCGGACTCTCGTTTGGAGCTGCTGCTTCTGACCGATACATTGTTGTTGGCGTACAAAGCAGGCGAAGTACGGGAGTCGCATATACAATGTCGGTGACAGTAGGCGGTGTTGCGGCTACTGAAATACCAAATACTCTTGTCACTATCTATGCATATACGGGCTTTAGCAAAGGAGCTCTCTATATTGCTGCAGTACCAACTGGAGCATCAGGGAGCGTTGTCGTCTCGATGGGAGGTGCAACCATAGAAAATTGCGCAGTCGGGCTTTGGCGGGTGACAGGTATTGCATCTCCCACGTCACCCCATGACACTGCAGTGGCAAATGGAGCTTTTGTCGGTAATGATGTATCGAAAACGATAGATCATGTGGCAGGAGGAGTCGTGATTGCAAGTGGCGCGTATAATCCCTCCGATATCTATCTGCACAGCGGCGGGAGCTTTTCTCCTTCCTCCAGTGCTTCAGGTCAAACAATTTCCCTCGTTAACACCGGCACCAATGCTACTTGGAGTGGGGTAACCGAAGAGTATGATGCAACTATACGGACTAATGCCGAGGGAGGAGCAACAATCCTAGTTGCTGCAAGTTGGGCGCCTGCAAATCCATAACCCGTATCAATCTCTAATTGAGAAGAATAAAAATATCATCGCAATCGTACGGACCGGACCCATCGGCGCCGCTTTGTCCGTTTGGACCGCCCGACACAATAGCGATATACACGGGGTTACCCGGATACGGGTCATCGCATCCTTGCCCGTTGTTTTCCGGTGTCGCGGCAGTATTTTGTAATCGAGGATGGTAATCGGTATCATACCAATATGCATTACCCCACGGGTCGCGTGGAGTTTGTATATAAGGACCGTTCCAGTTTGCTATATCCGCGTCAGTCCATCGGCATCCTGCAAAAACAGAGAGGTCGTCCGGCTTTATGTGTAAACCGACTTGTTCATCGTCAAGGCTTATTTCATTAATCGGACCTGTTAGTAACTCCGTAAGCGAGCACCCTCGAATTGTTTTTCCTGTATGGAGCTCAAGAAGAGCCATACCGTTTTTGATTTGATTAAGCTGCCCGGCAGTCGACTTATCCTTTGCCTGCCCTCGCGCACCTTGGAGCGAGGCGAGCACAATTGACGCGAGTATCCCAATGATCGCAATGACCACAAGGAGTTCAATGAGCGTAAATCCCGAGCGATATGAGCGCATTCTCATACACATCCATCATATACCACTCTGCCGTGCTTAGGTGCGCGCACTAATCTCTGTTTGCAGTTTTGAAATTATTTCTTCAACTTGAAGTGCGCCAATTTTGCCGACGTCGCGGCTCTCGAGCGTTGCGGTTTTTGCCTCTATCTCGGCATCGCCGATAACGAGCGTGTAGGGGATTTTAGCAACCTTTGCTTCGCGGATTTTCTTGCCGAGGGTTTCGTTGCTCTCGTCTATGTCGGCGCGTATCCCTGCGGCTTTAAGCTTTGCATACACTTCTTCTGCAAACGCTTTGTGCGCGTCGGCGATAGGAAGCACCCGCGCCTGCACAGGTGAGAGCCACGTGGGGAATACTCCAACCAAATGCTCAAGAAGCACTGCGGTAAAACGCTCAATCGAGCCCATAATGGCGCTGTGTATCATAACGATACGCTCCTTCTCGCCATGCTCGTTAATACAGGTAAGGTCAAAACGCTCCGGCATGTTCATGTCGAGCTGTATGGTTGCAACCTGATGCTCGCGACCGATAGAGTCGGTCGCCATGAAGTCGAGCTTGGGGCCGTAGAGCGCGGCCTCGCCCGGGGCCTCAAAGTAATCCGCGTTGCGCTCCTTAGCAATTTCACGCAAAGCGTTCTCTGCGGCATTCCATATTGTGCTCGTACCCAGATATTTCTCCGGTTGTGCCGGGTTGTGGAAGGAGAGCCGCACCCGGACCGTAAAGCCGAAGCGTTTGTAAAATGTGTCGACGATGTCCCACGTCTTGAAGAATTCCTCCTTGACCTGACTCGTCCGGCAGAACACGTGGCTGTCGTCCTGTGTTATCGAAAGCACGCGGGTGAGCCCGCCAAGCTCCCCCGACTGCTCGTCGCGGTATACCATCGTCGTCTCGGCATAGCGCTGGGGCATTTCGCGATAGCTCATCGGCCTGCGCGCAAAAATTTGCGTGTGATGCGGGCAGTTCATGGGTTTGAGCGCGTACTCGCGCCCCTCGCGCGCCGTGATGCGGAACAGGTCGTCGGAAAACTTTTCCCAATGGCCTGATTTTTCGTAGAGTTCGCGCTTGCTGATGTGGGGGATCGTTACGCGCTCGTACCCGTATTTTGAACGCAGGTCCCAGACATACCTGTCGAGCTCTTGGCGCACCGTCGTACCCTTTGGCGTCCAAAGGGGGAGGCCCGAGCCTACAAGCTCGGAAAAAGTAAAAAGGTCCATTTCCTGCCCGATTTTCCTATGGTCGCGCTCCTGAGCCATGTATTCCTCCCATACTACCGCACTAAAATTTTTTAGCAAAAAGAAAACGGCGGCCTTTGGAGGGCAGCCGTCATCGCATCTTACCCAGGACATGCTCCTCGCATGAATTCGTGGATACGTTTTGTACGGACTTCGGGATCTGTGTCGGGCTTTGCCGGATGCTGTGTCGAGGACACTTGGTCCTTCTTTTCGAGCGTAGCCAGCTTTTCCGGGATGACCTTGAAATCGCCATTTGGCAAACTCTTTATCGTGTCGTTCATCAGAACCTCCAAGAACTGCACTCTTTATTATACCATTTTTGGCTACCAACACAAGTATTTACAATGCTTTTAATTTGTCTGCAACTAGGGAAAGTTCGCCGTTGCGGTTTGAGAGCCGGCCTTTGAGGGCTATGACCGACTCGCGTATCAGAATATCTTTATGTGCCGCATAGACCCGCGGAAATATTGCCGCCTCTATCGAGCTCTCCATGTCGGTCAATTTTACAAACGCCATCTGATCGCCGCCGCGGGTCAAAATTGTGCGCACGCTCTCGACCATACCCGCCGCAACCACCATCATGCCGGGGGCAAATTGTTCGCGCAGTTGTTTTATCGTAAGTGCGCCCTGTTTGCCCGAGGGCAGGTTTGAAAGTTTTTCTTTAAATCTATCAAGCGGATGGCCGGAGACATAGAGCCCGAGAAGTTCTTTTTCCCACGCAAGCCGCTCGGTTTGAGTTGCGGCCGCGGCGGGGGCAAGATGCACCTCGCTCGCCGAGATTCCCAAACCCAAAAAGAGCGAGTCCTGTGTCTGTTCTTTAGCTGCGTCGCGATGATATTCGAGCAGGCGCTCGATGTTTGCAAGCATGACCCCCCGCTCTCCTAAAGAGTCGAGTGCGCCGCACTGAATGAGACTTTCAAGCCCTTTTTTGTTGAGATTCTGGTCCTTAACGCGGGAAAGGAAGTCGGAGAGCGAGATGAACTTTCCGCCCACTTTGCGCTCGTTGATGATGCTCTGCGCTGTGCCACGGCCGAAATTCTTTATCGAGTAGAGCCCGAAGCGGATAGAATCGCTTTGCGGCTGCAAAACTTCTTGCGGAAACGGTCTGGCCGAGTCTTCGAGGAGATCCGAGGACCTTTCTGCGGGGAGTTTTGCAGCCGCAGTATCCAAAATAACCGTAAAGTCCCCGAAGCTTTCATTCACATCAGGCGGCAAGACGGGGATGCCCATACGTTTGCATTCATTAACCATTACTGCGACCGTATCGATGTTGCCCGCCTCGGCGGTAAGTACCGCCGCCATGTATTCAACCGGAAAGTTTGCTTTCATATATGCAGTCTGATAAGCCACCTTGCCGTAGGAGGCCGCATGTGCCTTGCCAAAGCCATATGCCGCAAATGGCTCGATCAACTTCCAAAGAAGCGAAGCGAGTGCGGGGGAGATCTTTCCGTAGTCAATAAACCCCTCAATAAGTTTTTTCTTTTCGGCCTGCATCACCTCCGGAATTTTCTTGCCCATCGCTTTGCGTAATTTGTCCGCCTCAAGCCACGAGTATCCGGCGAGTTTGACCGCGGTTAAAAGTACATCGTCCTGATAGACAAGTACGCCGTAGG
>CAZRJD010000039.1:0-4200 GCA_964600495.1 uncultured Candidatus Saccharibacteria bacterium | reverse complement strand
CGACGCTATCGCGTCTTTAAGCAGCTGGTATCCTTTTTGCTCGACGATGCGCGAGGTCATGGCAACAAGGGGTATGTTGGGGTCTACATCGAGTTTAAAATGCTTTTGCAGCCACTCTTTGTTTGCGGCTTTGCGCTCAATTGATTTGTCGCTGTAGCGCTGCTTCAGACCCTGGTCAGTCAACGGATTATATTCCTCATAGTCGATACCATTGATGATGCCGAACACGAGTTTTTGCCGGTTTTTGAGTATCCGGTGCAGTTCTTCGCCGAAGTCACGGGTTAATATTTCTTCGCGATATGTTTCTGAGACGGTATTGATGATGTCGGCATTCAGTATCGCGCGCTTTGCAAAGTTAATGACCTCCATTTTTTTGGTGTCGGCGGGGAAGGGTAGCGCCGCATGGCCCTCGTCGCGGCGCTTGTGCGGCACGTGTATCCAGTCGTGCCCAAACTGGTAGGCAAGGTTGTGGATGGTAAAGACCGTTGTTGTGGCATCCCAAAATGCATCGCTCCTGAATTTTGTCCGCAAGAGAAACGGGATAAGCCCCGTGTGCCAGTCGTGGCAGTGAAGGATGTCGGGCTTGATGTCAAATTTTTGCAGGAGTACCAAGACGGCAAGGTCAAAAAGATAAAAACGCGCGTTGTCGTTCCTGCGGCCGTACAGGCTTTTTTGCCGAAGGAAAAATCGTTTGTGGGAGATAAAATATATTGTTACACCGTTCTCCTGCGTGCATCGGTAAAACTCAACCGGCTCCGCAACGGCGTCCTCCGGATCGCCATTTTTAAATTCGATACTGTCAGTTCCTACGAGCTCTATTTTGAGCTTCTTTTTCAGGCTTTTTGGTATGAGCGCCGCGTAGTAGGGGGCGACAATGGTGATGTCGTGGCCGAGGTCGCGCTCGGCGTTTGCAAGGGCGGGGACGACAATACCGAGGCCTCCGGAACGGAAGAAAGGGTCCACCTCCGCCGTTACGTGTACAATTTTTAACGCACGTTTCGGGCGTCGGTTGTTCAAGGTGCGCCTACTATGCCACAAAATGTGTTCCGTGAAAAGAGACTGCAACGGAGAACATATTTGTCAAATCGGCGGTGAATTTAATTTGGTGGCGCCGCAATAGATTGCGGCATCCTACAAAAATATAGTCATTCTTCCTTATTTTTGTGGACCTGGCGAGAATCGGACTCGCGACTCGGCAATGCGAATGCCGCGTAATACCACTTTACTACAGGCCCTTTTAGTTACTTCTTTTGTTTGCCCGACGATAATATAACGTGAGACCAAGGACGAGCCAAGAGCCTATAACTCCAAAAATGAAGCTCGTCATAATTACCCAATCGTTTTTGTATATGCCATAGAAAAACCATATAGTTGTACCAATTGCAAAAATACTAAATGTACTTAAGGAAATATCTTTTCCGGATTTATTCTTAAAAATTTTCCACGCCTGCGGGTAATATCCAAAAGACATCACAAGGCCTGTAATTGTGACTGTCATGTTTACTAGGTAGTCCATATATTTTTTCAGAAACTCTGTCGGGGTGCCGAGAATTGAACTCGGATTTTACGCACCCGAAGCGTACGTAATGCCGTTATACCACACCCCGACAGAGGTCCCGAATGTGTAAAAAATATAGCAGTAAAAAAGGAAACGTGCACCCTATCTGATTTGGACAAAATTGCACAGAAGGATTAGTGTAAGCGGATGACCATCTACGAGCGGTTGGCGAACTTTTTCTTCGAGGTCGGCACTATGCGTAAGCTCCCGCGCATCCATCGACAAACGCTTTTGACAGACGACATGTCAGATACGATTGCTTCGCACTCATATCGTGTTGCTATCATTGCATGGCATCTCGCTAAAATGGAAAAAGCTGATCCATACAAGGCGGTCATGATGGCACTTCTGCATGATATTGCAGAAGCAAGATCGGGAGATCACAACTGGGTGCACAAACGGTATATTAAAATTTTTGAAGACGAAATTATTAAAGAGCAGTTAGGAACATTGCCCTATTTAGACTTAAAAGAATTTGTCGAGGAATACAATATTCGTAAGTCGAAAGAAGCAGTTATTGCAAAACAGGCTGATATGCTCGACCAGGTGTTGCTTCTGCGGGAGTACGAGTGGCAGGGCAATAAAGAGGCGCCTGCATGGCTCCACGGGAGGAAGAAAGACGGTGTCGACAACAAGCTCAATAGCCTCACGCTTAAAAGTTCAAAAAGCCTCGGGAAGGCAATCTTTAAAATGCCGCCGTCGCAGTGGTGGTCGCAACTCACCACAAGCGTCAACCGCTAACACAAAAGCTAAGGTATGATTAGTGGTATGGCATACGGGATCATTTTGGGCCTCCATATTGGTGCCGCATTAGCGACATTGGGTGGTGTTGTATACGCGCTCTACGCAATAGTAGGAGAAAACAGAGGTGCATATCGATGGCTCGCATATGCAATAGGCACTCTTGCAGTATTTGAGGTTATAAGCGGCACACTTCTTGCCGGTGTCTCACCAAACGTCTCTTTGCTCCAGCTTACGAGCCACATTGTTGCTTATTTAATTGTCTGCGCCGCAGTCGAGGTACTTCTCTACGAGCGAATGCGTAAGACAGTATGGATATTTTAAGTTGGTTTCCTGTACTCGACCCGGCGGGCACTATTGGCCTCGCTGAGCGCGGGCTTATGTTCCATGCGGTCCTGTTTATGCTCATCGTTGCGGTACCTGTCTACATTCTTCTATTCTTCTTTGCGTGGCGGTATCGCGCTCGCGGAGCGACCGCCCTATCAAATAAAAAAGATGCAAATAAAAAAGGCGCGCAGGTTGCGTATTTACCTAATTGGGAGCACGCAAAAATGGAGGAGCTTATCTGGTGGGCTATCCCCTTTGAAATTGTACTGATACTCGGCGCACTCACGTGGACAAGCACGCACAAGCTCGACCCACCCAAACCGCTCGAGGGCGGTGTGCCGCTTGTCGTACAGGTGGTTGCACTTGAGTGGAAGTGGCTTTTTATCTATCCTGAGCAAAATATCGCGACAGTTAACTATCTGAGAATGCCGGTAGACAGGCCTGTGCGGTTTGATGTTACCGCCGACGCGCCGATGAACTCATTTTGGATACCCCAGCTCGGCGGGCAGATATATGCAATGACCGGCATGGTTACGACGCTTAATCTCGTTGCAAATGAGATTGGCGTATTTGCCGGAAGCTCCTCGAACTACAGTGGCGAGGGCTTTGCACAGATGAAGTTTATTGCCGAAGCAACCTTGCAGGGAGATTTCGATGCGTGGATAACGGAGGTAAAAACCTCTCCTATTCCATTGACACATAATGCATACGAAATGCTACGGGACCCCAGCGTGGAGAGCGAGGTGACATATTATGGAAGAGTGGAGAGCGGCCTGTACAATACGATTGTGATGAAATTTATGCAGGGCTCCGAAAAATTACTTCACACTCACTAACCATGCTTGGTAAACTCACTCTAGATGCATTTGTACACGGCCCTGTTGCGACCTTCGGGCAACTTACCGTTGTTTTTGGTGCGCTTGCCCTTGTTTTGCTTTTGACCTACTTCAAACGCTGGGGATGGCTCTGGAGAGAGTGGATCACAACCGTTGACCATAAAAAAATCGGCATCATGTACATTGTGCTCTCGTTTGTGATGCTCGCACGCGGGGCGATGGATGCCTTTATGATGCGGGCGCAGCAGGCGATAGCGGTCGGGGAGAATGTAGGCTATTTGCCTCCTGACCACTATGCGCAGATATTTACCGCGCACGGGGTCATCATGATCTTTTTTGTTGCGATGCCGTTCATGTTCGGCCTCCTCAACCTTATCGTGCCGCTCCAGATAGGCTCGCGCGACGTCGCGTACCCATTCCTCAATTCAACAAGCTTCTGGCTCACGGTTGTCGGGGCAATACTTATTAATCTTTCGCTGGTGGTAGGGGAGTTTGCAGGGACGGGGTGGCTCGCGTACCCTCCGCTCTCGGAGCTGCAATACAGCCCGGGGGTCGGCGTTGACTACTATATCTGGGCGCTCCAGATAGCGGGTATCGGCACGCTTATCTCCGGCATTAACTTTTTAGTCACAATTATCAAAATGCGCGCGCCGGGGATGACCCTTATGCGGATGCCGATATTTATCTGGACCGCGCTCGGCTCGATGATACTTGTTATCTTTGCATTCCCGATACTCA
>CAZRJD010000038.1:0-4276 GCA_964600495.1 uncultured Candidatus Saccharibacteria bacterium | reverse complement strand
TAGAGCGCCTCATTTGCAATGAGGAGGTCACCGGTTCGAATCCGGTAGGGTCCACTAACACCATCCCCCGACCCCCACTTAAGGCACCAAAGGTTCCTTACGTTCCTATCCTCCTGACACGGGGGATGGTGAGTCTTTTTTGCCATGCAAAAAATCCGACGTGCTTTTTGAATACTCCTGAGCCTGCTCAGTAGCATGCTACTGAGCAGGCTCAGGAGTGAGATTCCGGTAGGGTCCACAAAATACACAAGAACCTGCCCTGCGGCAGGTTTTGTGATTTTGTGGAGGCCGCAGCCATGTCCTGCAATTGCAGGACGGCGAGGCGGGGCTGCGACCAAATTTTGCGACGGCAAAATTTGAGTTGTAGCCACAAACGACTTTTATTTTAGAAAAAGAAAATCCCGCCTCCACCTCAGTGGAAACGGGACTAGGTTTTTTCGTTCTCCAGAAGTGCCGTAAGGTCAGGGTTTTCTCTGAGATACGAACGGATAGCTTCCAACTCGAATTTGAGCACGGAATGGATATTTGCCACCGTCAGTGGGAGCTTTCTGAACTTCAACACCGCAATCGCTCCCAAGAACCCTTCTCGTATCACTGCCGGCTCACGAGTAGCTAGCATGTTCGACTGGGTGCCTAGAAACTCAAGCTCCGCTTTTGTCTCTTCGCTGAGGCCTCCAATCAGAGTTCTGACACTATTCACCTCTTGCCTCAAGAGAGGCGCCGCAGCCTTCGCTAAGTCGGTGGGACGCGGAGCAGGTAGCCCTTTTTCTTTCATCTCCTTTCGTACGTTCTTTAGTACCTCTATCTGCTCCGAGAGGCTGAGGAACTGCCCCCGCAAGTCGAGCGCCTTAACCTCCTCTGGCTTGAGGCGATCGTAGATGTAGGTGCGGGTGCTATCGAGTTTCATGCCTAGCGGACCTGCTGCTGCTTCTGCAAGCTCTTTCTTACGCGGTGCGGGCCCGCCCTTCTTACGAAACTGCTCGCGCACCTGCATAAGGATGCCGAACTTTATCTCGGCTCGAGTACGCTTGCGACCGAGTTTGCCGTAAAGCCAGCGTGCTTTAGTCTCCTGTGCCACGGACCGGTAGAAGTGAGTGCTTAGACCGGTGTAACTCATACGGAGTTTCTTTGCAGCACGGGCGATGAGTTCATGCCCCTCAAGTTGGAAGTCTTGCTCCTCCAACTTCGGCTCAGCGTTTTCCGGCTGCGCTTGAAACTTTTCTTTTCGCAGCTCAGCGGCAGCCTCTTCAAGAGCGGCCAGTTTTACTTCGGGCTTCCTCCTTCTTTTCTCAAAAACGACCTCGGGCTCGTCTTCCTCACTCGGCTCAACCACATCCGGCGTCGCAACAACAGGTTCCTCAACCTTTTCTACTTCCACAGGCTGTAGTGTGGAAATCTCGACAATTTCTTCAAGAGGAACTGTCTCAATTTCTTCCTCAACTTTCACCGTATCTTTCAGCGGTGGCGGAGGGTCCACAGTTGCAAGCCAAGCTTTCTCGAACTCTGTCAGAGCTTTCCGTTGCTCTTTTGGTCTAACCACTGCTGAAGAGGCTTTTGGCTGCGCAAGAGTGCTGAGGACAGACCTTACTTCCTCAGGCGTTGGACAGTTGGAAGGTCTTAGTTTGTCGTCTATTTGAAACTGTAGCCTACCCTCTTCCCACGCCTTCAAGTACTCTGGAACTGTCAGCCCCGCAAAGCCTATACGCCGGGTTGTCGGATGCCGTACATTTGTGCAGATCTCGATGCTTCCATCAGGACGTTTGTTGGGCCGCCATGTAGACGACCCTGTCTCGTCGACAAGATTGTCCATGGCAAGTCCCCCTTACTTCTTCTCAGAATGTAACGAAGAGGGGATAATATAGCAAGGCAAGCTTTTTTCATTTAGAACCCAGAGAGGTGTACCTCAAAAGAGGGAACACTTAAGCTTTGCTTAGTGCAATCTGCAAACTCGGCGTTGCCTGATAATACTCCCAAAACGCAGAAAGATAGGTTTTTAGGCGGTTCGACGTTTGATAGGATGTGTCCACAGGTTTGACAGAAAATCTATTCTAATGTATTACTCTCTTGTCCGTAGAGATAAGGAAGGATCTTTCTCATGGAATTGAGCAACGAGATACTGGCTCCTTTTAAAGGGGGTCAGCTCGAAATTCAGAACAAAGGTGAAGGCTATGTCTATCGCGGCGAAATCGCAGACGTCGCGGTGGAGGACGGCGCAGTCAAGGTGAGGTTCGCCTGGGTGGGGAGGGGCGACGGATTTCCGCCCACCGGCCGCTGGGTCAAGGCCGAGAGGCTGGTCTATGAGGCCAGTCTCGAGATCTACACTGCATCCGATCACGGCGACGGTCGCATTACCATCAGTTCTTCAATCGTCGGCGAGATGGCGGTATTCTTTCCGCCGGGTGGCGGCAGGCTTGATCCCTCACGGGTAGAGGGCCTTGAGCTCGCTACCTGAAGTTCAAGACCGGGCCAATGAGTCCCGCAGGAGGAGCATGACGCTTCACACTGTGGGATTTTCTTTTTCACTTAGAACCTTAAGAGCTGCTCAGTAGCTAGCTACTGAGCAAGCTCAGGAGCAGAAAGTTTACCTTTCTACCTACTCAAAAATACCTGATGCTCTTTTTGGAGAAGCGCGAGGATGCGCTCGTACTCGCGCTCCTGCTCGTCTTTTATATCCTGCGGCAGTGCGGCAAGGGCGCGGACGCTTTTGATAAGTTCGAGCAGCCCTTTTTCAACCTCATCCGGTTTCCACGTTATGGGCGAAAAAGGGCCCGGCTTCTTGCTTGATGCCCACCACCACATACAGCTTGCAAGCCCGCGGTCGAGGTGCTTCCGCGCGCTCGGGTAGGCCGGATCGGCGCTTTGCGTCTCAACAAGCTCCAGCACTTTTTCGGTAAAGACCCACAGTGTTTCGTGAACCAGATTCTTTGGGTCCTTCCACAGCGGGTAGGAGATATTCTGCGCAATATCCTCTGCGGTAGTCTCCCACGATATATCCCGTACCTGAATTGCTTTTTCCTCCTTCAATCCATTCCGATATTCGCTCACGGTTTGAAACGAAATCCGTGGGTTGGTAAACGCCTTTTCGTAGAATCCGTAATCCTCTTTGTGCCAGTGGCCGTAGAGTTCGCCGTCATGCGCGGTTACGAGATAGGAGGACTTGAGTGTATCGATATTTTTTTCTATAAATTCCGGCGGGAATGTCCTTGACACCATGTGGTCGCGAAACACGACGCCGAGACCGTTCTCTGCAATCTGGTACCGCACCGCAGGGTCGGCAGGCTCAAGGCTGTGCAGTTCGTCGAGCGCAATCCACAGAAATCCCGCCGCTTTGACTGCGCGCCCCACCGCGGAGCTGTAGGCCATCTCGGGAATATAAAAACCCTTGTGCTGATACGCATTGCCGAATGTTTTGCGCATAAGTTCCGTATTGAGCGCTATTTGTCGCGCAACTTCGGCCTGTGGGATGAGGGGGAGAATCGGGTGGTACATGGCGCTCCCCAAAAGTTCAATACGCCCCTCTTCGCAATACTTCCGGATACCTTCGATGATATGGTCAAACCCGTGCATGAGAAGTAGTTCGATGAGTGAGCCGGAGATATTGAGCGTGATGTTGAGACGGGGATACTGCGCAAGCAGGGCGAGTATGCGCTCATAACTCTCGTGTACCACTTGAGCGAGCACCGCCTCGTTTTGATGCGGGGGCTGGTAGATATGTAAAATATCCACCCACACCAGCGTTGCGTTATCCCGTTCCATTTTTTTCGTTATTAAATTTTTTGTGGAGACGGACGCCTTTGCGGTAGAGGTCTATGTAGGTCTGCGCAGGGAGCAGCCACGAGTTTGCCTCCCGCATGCCGGTTGCGATGAGCTCCCTCCATGAGTCGCGATGCTTAAAGTTCTCGACCGCACGGGCAATAGCAAGCTCAAGGCTTTTTGAATCGTATTTTTTAAAGACAAAACCGTTGCCCTCGCCGGTGCGCGGGTCGTAGTCGTGGATGGTATCGACGAGCCCTCCGATGTGATGCACCACGGGGATGCATCCGTAGCGCAGCGCTATCATCTGGTTGATGCCGCAGGGCTCGAACCGCGAGGGGAGGAGCAGCAGGTCGGCGCCCGCATAGAGCGACGTCTCGTACGTGCCTTCAAACGGCGTAATCGCAAAAGATTTTGGGTTTTGCGACTGCACAGTCTCGAAAAATTCTATGATTTCCCTGTTTCCGTTGCCCATGATGACAAATTGGATGTTATGCGAGAGGAGCGACGCTATCGCGTCTTT
>CAZRJD010000037.1:0-4653 GCA_964600495.1 uncultured Candidatus Saccharibacteria bacterium | reverse complement strand
TAACGCCCCTGATCCAGCGGTCCATTTTTATAATGATGTTATGGAGCTTCGGGTACTTGACCGTGCGTCTGTCCATCCACTCACGGACAGAGGGAGAGAGAATCGAGATAAGGAGGAGCCCTATCGCCAAAAATATAATCTGGGGCATAAAAGGAACGAGAATGCCGATAACCCCGAGCGCGAGAAAGACAAGCGCAAAGATAAGGATGACGATGCGTTTGGTGTTTTTTATCATATATGTTCCTGCGGCTCGTGGATGCGGAGCTCGCTTTCCTGCTCGCCTAATGCCGAGAGCCGGCCGAGCCCGAAGCTTGCCAAGCCTACCAATACTATGATTATCGGGACAAGAAGTCTATCGAACCACCTGCCCGCCGACAAGGCAGGCTTGCTTATGTCGCTCATATCTGGTATTATACAAGACACATGGCGCATAAGAAAGCGGGCGGTTCAGCCAAAAATCTTACGGATTCCAAGCCGAAATTCCTCGGCGTAAAGTTATTTGCGGGGCAGCCCGCCAAGCGTGGCGACATCATTGTCCGCCAGCGCGGGACAGAGGTACTTGCCGGCAAACATGTTGGTATGGGCAAAGACCATACACTTTTTGCACTCAAAGAGGGCATTGTCTCCTTCCGCACCGTCCGCAAGCATAGTTTTGACGGCAGCATGAAGCGCCGCTCCAAGGTAGACGTAAACGTTAAGTAGCCGCTACAACAGCGACCATCAGCTCGATTTTTTGGGTCTTGCTTTGAAGAATAATGGGGTGCTCCCCCACTGTTTTTATATGTTCGGGTAGGTGGACGGCACTTTCGGGGATCTCAACATCATGCTCGGCCTTGATCGCCTTTACGATATCTTTGGGCACAATCGCCTTGAACAGACCCCCCTTCTCTGTTGCGCGGGCCTGCAGTGCCACGCGCTTGCCGCGCAGAGACATAACGTTTGCTGTTAGTGCCTCCCCTTCTTTTTGAAGCTCGGTTTCGTGAGCTTTTTTTTGGGTCTCTATTTGTGCGACCCTTTCTTCAGTTGCAGGCTCAGCCAGCTTCTGGGGGAATAGAAAGTTAGTGGCGTAGCCGTCTACGACATTCTTTACCTCGCCATGCTGCCCCACAGCTCGCACATCCTTAAGCAAAATCACTTTCATCTATTTTCCATTCAGATATTTAATCGCCGCGTCTTTTTGCGGGTCTTTTTCCGCTTTTATGAGCTCGGGCGTTGTTGTCGCAAAAATATCCGGCTTGAGTCCGCCGTCCGAGATTGATGTGCCGTTCGGGGTGAGCCACCGCGCAATCGTGACTTTAAGGTCCGCGCCGCCGCCCAAGTCTATAAGCTCCTGCACCGAGCCTTTGCCGAACGTGCGTGTGCCGACAAGCTTTGCGACACCGTTTTGCTGGAGCGCCCCCGCCAAAATTTCCGAGGCTGAAGCCGAGCCTTGATCTACCAGAATCGCCATAGTTAACTTCTTGCCCGCAAATACGTTATAGCCGAGACTCCGGTGTACTTTGTTTTTCTGATTGCCTTTAAAGTCTTCGGTTACAACCACCTCCCCGACCGGCAAAAAGAAGCTCGCCATATCAACCGACGCCTCAAGGTATCCCCCTGGGTTGCCGCGCAGATCAAGAAGGAGTTTATTTGACTTCGACTCCAAAAAACCACGGAGCGCCTCCCTGAATAAATTCGGGGAATTCGCGGAGAAGCTGTAGAGTTCTATAACATATATGCCGTCCTTAAGTTCATGCGTGAGGATTGGGATCGATATCGTGTCGCGTACGATACTTATTTCGCGCGGCCCCTTTTCCCCCTCGCGCAAAATGGTGAGTTTTACGGTCGTTCCCTTTTTCCCGCGAATAAATTTGACCGCGGCATCAACTTTCATCCCCTCGGTCGAGGTGCTGTTTATGGCAAGCACGTGATCACCGCTCTTGATGCCCGCCTTGTATGCCGGCGAGTCCTTAAGCGGCGCAATAACAGTAAGTTTGCCGTCTTTAAGCCCGAGTTCCATCCCAACCCCTTCAAACGCCCCGCTTATCTCCTCCTGAAACATCTTGGCTTCCTCGGGCGGGAGAAAGACGGTATACGGGTCATCGTAACTCTCGGTTAAGCCCTCTATCGCGCCATAGAGACGTTTTTCGACCGTAGGCACCGTGCTCGAGCCATGGGTCGGGATGTAATTGTCTTCAAGCAGATTCCACGCCTTCCAGAATTGCGCCATATTAACCCCGCTTGGCGGCGTATCATTGCCAATAGTAAAGGTCGCAGAGCCGCCCTGCGCAATAGCCAAATACCAGCGCTCCATGGTGCCGGTAAAAAGCCCTCCACCAAACGCCACAACAAGTGCACATACCGCAATAATCGCTTTTCGGCGAACTGTCATTGCTCCAGAGTATACCACGGCACGTATCTGCAATAAAATCGATGCTACACTTATTGTATATGCTCACGCGGTACGGGCAGCGCAATATGACGTGGGTGGACTTGGTGCAACCAACCCCCGCCGAAGCGCGCGCCATCATGCACGAGTTCAATCTTGATCCGCTCATTGCCGAGGAGCTCCTGCTCCCCTCTTTTAAATCGAAGGTTGACCGGCGGGGGGACGCAATTTATATAATCCTCCACTTCCCGACGCTTCGGGGCGCCTCATCGCGCGCCGAGCAGGAAATAGATTTCGTGATAGGCAAGAATTTTCTTATCACAACCCACTACGAAACCATTGACCCGCTCCACTCCTTTGCAAGCGCGTTTGAAGTACAAGGAGTGCTTGGCCATGACAGCACACACAGCCACGGAGGACATTTGTTTGTATCAATGCTTCATAATCTGTATCAGGCACTCGGCTCCGAGTGCGACATCATGCACGAACAGTTAGAGAGCATCGAGGACAGAATTTTTGGTGGCGATGAAAAACGGATGGTGGTCGAACTTTCGCATGTCGGCCGCACGATACACGACTTTAGACAGGCGCTCATCCCCCACCGCGAAATACTGTCCTCGTTCGAAGGCCCCGCCGCGCGGATGTTCGGGTCAGAATTTTCCTACCATGTGCGTAGTGTCGAGGGCACCTACGCGCGCGTGGAGCGCGCCATAGAGAACCTGCGCGACTCATTGGGAGAGCTTCGCGAAACCAACAACGCGCTCCTTTCGACAAAGCAGAACGAGGTGATGAAGACGCTGACCGTCATGGCCTTCATTGTGTTGCCGCTCACCCTGATTTCGCAGCTCTTCGGGATGAACAGCGAGCACCTCCCCATTATCGGGCTCCCCGGCGACTTTTGGATCATCGTCGCGGGCCTTACGGTAATGGGATCCGCCTTCTTTCTTTACTTTAAGCACAAGGGGTGGTTATAAAGAATATATGATATTCTGTATTGCCGTCGCACGCTCGGATAAGAAAACAAGCTTTCTTTTCTCTCGCTTAGCTAGGCAATAGTATCACTATGTCGTTTTTGGATTTTTTCAAAACGAGGCCGTCAAATCTGCCTCCGCTCCAGTTCCATAACACCCTCTCCGGCAGAACGGAGGCATTCACCCCGCTCTCTTTCCTGCAGGTCAAAATGTACACCTGCGGCCCGACCGCGTATGACCGCCAGCATATCGGCAACCTGTTTCCTGCCGTTGTCGCAGATGTGCTTAACCGGACACTTCGTGCGTGGGGGCACAATGTAAAACAAGTCACCAATATTACCGACTTCGGACATATATCAGAAGACGACGCGAGCGAAGACAAAATGACGCGGGGTCTCAAGCGCGAAGGCCTGCCCCCGACGCTTGAGAACATGCGAGCGCTTGCAGAAAAATATACTGCGGTTTTTTTACAGGACCTGCCGCAGCTTGGTATAAACCCCAAACATATTATTTTTCCGCGGGCGAGCGACTATATCCCCGACCAGATCGCGCTCGTAAAAACCCTCGAACAAAAAAGCTACGCGTACCGCACGAGTGATGGAGTGTATTTTGATGTGGCAAAATTTCCGAACTACGGAAAGCTGGGGAACATTGACCTTGGAGGTCAGCGAGAAGGCGCGCGTGTAGAGGAAAACAAAGAGAAGCGGGGTCCGTATGACTTTGCGCTCTGGAAATTCGACAAAAAGATCGGTTGGGAGTCGCCGTGGGGGTTAGGCTTCCCCGGTTGGCATATCGAGTGTACGGCAATGATATTCAAGCTCCTTGGGAAGCAGATTGACATACATATGGGAGGCGTTGACCTTATCCCGACACATCACAACAACGAGATAGCACAGGCGGAAGCGGCGACCGGCAAGCAGTTCTCCCGCTACTGGATCCATAACGCCCACGTCACGATAGAGGGAAAAAAGATCTCAAAATCGATAGGCAATACGGTGTACCTGCATAACCTTGTTGACCGGGGTTTGAATCCCCGCGCACTTCGGTACTGGTTTTTGACCGGTCATTATCGTACACCCATGAACTTTACGTGGGAGGCAATTGCAGGCGCAAACACGACGCTCATGCGCCTAAACCGGTTCTTTTTTGAAGAACTGTCTGAAGCACAAGGTGGCAAGGCCGACCAAACATTTATGACCGAATTTCGTGCGCACATCGCGAACGACCTCGACACGCCGCAGGCGCTCGCGCGTGTCTGGGAGCTTGTTAAAGACAGCACTATCTCCCCCGCCGTAAAACACGCCTCGCTTTTTG
>CAZRJD010000036.1:0-4910 GCA_964600495.1 uncultured Candidatus Saccharibacteria bacterium | reverse complement strand
GGTACCACGTGCGCATAAAATCGCGCGAGGTGCAAAAGAAGCATACGCTCAAGGTTTTGAAGCGCCGCGAGGAGGTGAAGGAGCTTATAAAGCTCGGCAAAATGCCTGAAAAGGCACCCCGCAAAGGCGGACGCCGGTAAGAATGTCTCCGTTCGCCGTCGTTAACAAAACCCCCCGCTCCGTGCGGGGTTTGCCGTTTAAACGGATAAAAGAAAAGGTACTCGGTAAGTCCTACGAACTTTCGGTGGCAATCGTCTCCCCCGCGGAGTCGCGTCGCATCACGAAGAAGACAAAGCGAAAAGACAAAGTGTCGAACGTGCTCGCCTTCCCTCTTTCAAAAAATTCCGGAGAGATCATTTTGTGCCCCGCCGCCGCGGGCGATTACACGCTCGGCTACTTGTTTATCCACGGCGCCCTCCATCTAAAAGGGTTGAAACATGGTGCTAGAATGGATATTGCGGAAGAGAAAGTGCTCCAACGTTTTAACATATGCAAAAAATCGTCACAGGCATAGATGTCGGATCCTACCAGGTACGGGTGGTTATTGCAGGACGCGCGGATAATCCGCGCGAAGCCCCGCGCATACTCGGGACCGGCTATGCCGAGAGTCGCGGCCTCAAACACGGCTATATCGTCTCGGTAGACGAGGTCTCGCGCTCGATAGCGGCGGCGGTCTCGCAGGCATCGAAGGCCGCACAGGTCAAGGTAAAACGCGCGTATTTGGGGCTCGGCGGTATCGGACTTGAGGAGGTGTTTTCGCGCGCGGACACGGTTGTCGAGCGCGGCGATTCCGAGATCACCCCCCGCGACCTCCCGCGCGTCCTTAAAGCATCGGAGGCATCGGTTGCAGCCGCGGCAACACTAAACCGGCGCATCATCCACTCGATTCCGCTTCGATATTATGTTGACGGGGCGCGAGCTTTGAGCAAAAGCCCGGTCGGGATGAAGGGCATGCGTCTGTCCGTCGAAACCCTTTTTATCACCTGCCTCGAGCGGCACGTGCATGACCTCGTTGAGGCGGTCGAGCGCGCGGGTATCGAGGTCGAGGATGTGGCGGCCTCGCCGCTTGCAGCAAGTTTTGTCGCGCTTACAAAAATGCAGAAGCGCGTCGGGTGCGTCCTTGCCAACATCGGGTCTGAAACACTTTCCATAATTGTATTTGAGGACGACATCCCTATTTCAATAAAAGTATTTCCGACCGGCGCTGCGGATATCACGAACGACTTGGCACTCGGGCTTCGCATCAGCCCCGAGGAGGCGGAGCAGCTCAAACAGGGAGCGATACTTGGAGCATCTTTTTCAAAACGACGCATCGAGGACCTGATGTCCCACCGGATACAGAACATGTTCAAGCTTGTTGAAGCGCATTTGAAAAAGATCGGGAAAAAC
The DNA here is from genome assembly GCA_964600495.1 of uncultured Candidatus Saccharibacteria bacterium. Lineage (GTDB taxonomy): Bacteria > Patescibacteriota > Minisyncoccia > Phycocordibacterales > SBAW01 > GWA1-54-10. The sequence goes on along the minus strand of CAZRJD010000036.1, from coordinate 3,521 downwards.
GAACTGCTCCCCGCAGGAATCATTTTAACCGGCGGAGGCTCTTCCATACAGACCGTTGCCGAGACCGCAAAATCAATTTTGCGCCTCCCTTCCCGCACCGCGGCTCTGACCGACAGCCCAACCTCCAAAGTGCATCTCAAAGACTCTGCTTGGGCGGTTGCCTATGGTTTGACCATATGGGGCTTCACGCAGGGGGGTGAGCTCGAAATGGCCGAAAACACCGACTTCAAAGATATGCTCAAAAACACATGGCGCTGGGCTAAACGTTTCCTGCCCTAAACAGAGGTAAAGAAACAGAACAAAAGAAAATTTTGTCAAAGGTTGCAATGTCTTGCTCTCTCAGTCATACTGCCCTCCACATATGCCGCAAATACAACCGGAAGTTGAAGCATTCGCTCGAATCAGGGTAGCCGGTGTCGGAGGTTCCGGAGTCAATGCAGTTGATCATATGGTTGACAGCAAGGTGCGTGGTGTCGACTTTATCGCAATAAACACCGACGCGCAGGCTCTCCACGCCTCGACCGCACGCCGCAAAGTACACATAGGCAAAAATTTAACCCGCGGACTCGGCACCGGCATGAATGCGGAGCTCGGCAAGCGCGCGGCAGAAGAAACAAAAGAAGAAATCCAGCAGACGCTCAGGGGCTCCGACATGGTGTTTATCGCGGGCGGCATGGGCGGCGGCACGGGAACGGGTGCCGCACCTGTTGTTGCGAAAGTGGCGAAGGAACTCGGAGCGCTTACTGTTGCGGTTGTCACGAAGCCATTCTCGTTCGAAGGCCAGCAGCGCCTCAAGCTTGCCGAGCAGGGCATCGAGGAGCTTCGCAAAGAGGTTGACGCCCTCATCATCATCCCAAACGATCGGCTACTCGCGACCGTTAAAAAAGAAACGACGCTCAAAGAGGCGTTCGCGATGTGTGACGACATCCTGAAGCAGGCGGTTGAGGGGATTTCCGACCTCATCACCCAGCCCGGCATCATCAACGTAGACTTTGCCGACGTGCGCGCAGTTATGGAAAATTCCGGAAGTGCCTTAATGGGTATCGGTGTCGCCTCGGGCGAAAATCGCGCACAGGCCGCAGCACAGGCTGCCGTATCCTCCCCTCTTCTTGAAATCTCGATTAACGGCGCACGTGGCGTCCTCTTTGCTATCGCGGGGGGTGATGACCTCGGTATGGTCGAGGTACACGAGGCCGCAAAAGTCATTACCGAATCGGTAGACCCGAACGCCAAAATAATCTTCGGCGCCATCAAAGATGACAAGCTCAAAAAGCACGAGATCCGCGTAACGGTCATTGCGACCGGCTTCCCCGCGACCGGTATTAGCCCGCGCGGAACAGCACTCTTTAACTTCGTGGGGGGTAAGGACAGGGAGTCGGAGATCCCGATGCCTGTCGGCAAGATATACAACACACCGGTCCCGATGAAGGGAATTGATGATCTGAAACCCAAGCCTGAAGAGAAAGATGACGATGAGTGGGGTGCAGTACCAAGCTTTTTACGCCGCCCCAAAATCAAGTAAAAACAGCAAAGGCATTTTTGAAGGGTTAGACTTGGCTTAACGGCCCGGAGTGCACTTCAAAAATGCCTCTGCTGTTGGTAAACTGTCAACACCTATGTACGATCTCGCAATAATCGGCGGAGGGCCTGCAGCAATAGCTGCGGGCGTATATGCCGCGCGCAAACGCCTCAAAACTATTTTTATCGCGGAGCTCATAGGCGGGCAGAGTGTTGACTCGCAGGATATCCAAAACTGGATAGGCACACCGCATATTGCGGGGCTCGCCTTCCAGAAAACGCTCGAGGGTCATCTGCGCGAGTACGCGGGGGATGTTGTAGATATAAAGCTAGGGGGACGAGCGGAAAAAGTGGAGAGAACCGGAGAAGTATTTTCTATAAAAACCCCGACTGCGACCTACGAAGCGCGGGCGGTGCTTATAGCGACCGGTGGCTCACGTAAAAAGCTTGATGTACCGGGGGCAGCAGAATTTGAAAATAAGGGCGTTACCTACTGCGCCTCGTGTGACGGGCCGATGTTTGCAGGCCAAGATGTTGCGGTTGTCGGTGGCGGTAACGCGGGGTTTGAGACCGCGGCGCAGCTCCTTGCATACTGTAAATCAGTCACGCTTGTGCACCGCAGTCCGGAATTTGAAAAGGCGGATAAAGCGACCGTCGAGGCGGTACTGGCCCACCCGAACATGAAGGCGCTTAAAAATACCGAGCCGGTTGAGGTAAAAGGGACCAATTTTGTAAGCGGCTTGGTCGTAAAAGATAAAACAACAGGTAAGACGAGCGAGCTTCCGGTGTCGGGTATATTTGTCGAGACTGGCATGACCCCTGCAACAGGTCTTATAAAAGATCTGGTTGAGTTTGACGACTGGGGGCGTATTAAAGTTGATGGTAAGAGCCAGCGCTCGTCAGTCGAGGGTATCTGGGCTGCGGGAGACTGTTCCGACGGTCTCTATCACCAAAACAACATCGCCGCGGGCGATGCCGTCAAAGCGCTCGAAGATATCTACTTTTGGCTGCGGGCTAGTAAAAAATAAAATTGATTTGGCAGCTTTTTTACGGTATACCTACGTTGGACTGAACCGGGCACAACTGCCCAAATATTCACCTAGCGCTGCGGCGCATAGACTCGGGAGTGAGAGATGCAGTTGTTCAAAAGAGGCGACCTCGCGCTTATCGCAGGTGTTGCAAACGAGAAATCGATCTGCTGGCCGATCGCACAACTGGCAGCGAAAGAAGGATTGCAGGTTATCCTTTCCTATCAGGATGAGCGGCTTGAAAGACGAGTTCGTCCCCTCGCCACAAGTATCGGTGCGATGGCAATGGTTTGCGATTTCACTAACGAAATGCAAATCGAGGCGCTATTCAATGAAATCGCACGCATGGGAGCTCCTTTACGATGTGCGGTCCATGGTATCGCGTTCTCGGACAAGGAAGAGCTCACCGGCGATTTCCTCGATACAAGTCGGAAGAACTTCGATACCACGATGGCCGTCTCGGTCTACTCGTTCATCGCCATGGTCCGCCAATGCGGTGACCTGATGAAAACACAGGAGGATTACCGCCGCGAGAAGGGCTCGGTCATCGGTCTGACTTACGCCGCATCGCACCGGCCGCATCCGCACTACAATGTGATGGGCCCTGCGAAGGCCGCACTCGAATCGACAATGATGTCTGCGGCTCATGAGCTTGGTCGGCATAAAATCCGGGTCAATATGCTCTCTCCAAGTCCGACCTATACCCTTTCCGCACGAGGGATCGAGGGCTTCCAACACATCGGAAAATGGGCAGATGGCATGTCTATGCTGGGACGACGCGTTACCCGGTTGGAAATAGCCCGAACAGCGCTTTTCATGCTCAGCGACTGGTCGTCAGGCATCACAGGGCAAACCATCCCAGTCGATGGCGGCGCAAGTGTCTCCGGCATGCCTCCGCTCGCCCATGCACGCCGCATCGGTGAGGACCAAATCGCGATCGCTGACCGGTTCGAAGGGAAGAAGACAACGCTCATC
>CAZRJD010000035.1:0-4984 GCA_964600495.1 uncultured Candidatus Saccharibacteria bacterium | reverse complement strand
AGGAGGATAGGGACGTAAGGAACCTTTGGTGCCTTAAGCGGGGGTCGGGGGACTAGGCTCCGCGGGTAGGACTCGAACCTACAACCAACTCCTTAACAGGGAGCTGCTCTACCATTGAGCTACCGCGGAATGTCTTCCTGGTTTCCCAAGAATTGAATGCAGTATAGCCAAAATTCTCTGGTTTTAAAAGCTATAAAATCCTCCTCCCTAGAGCCAAGCTACTGAGCTGGCTCAGTAGCAAAACAGATGATTTGCTATACTTGCGGAGAAAATTACCAGCTAGAAAATATATATGAAAATGAATCCTGTCGTTCACTTTGAGATGCCGTATGAAGATAAAAAACGCATGACTGATTTTTATGGAAAAGCGTTTGGCTGGGAGGCCAATATGCTTGGCCCCGAGATGGGGGAGTATGTGGTCGTGATGACTTCAGAGACGGATGCAAAAGCTATGGCCCCTAAGGAACCGGGCAGGATCAACGGCGGATTCTTTAAAAAGACAAAGGATGCGCAATATCCTTCCGTAGTTATTGCCGTTCTAGACATTAGGGAGGCGATGAAAACGGTGGAAGGGGCGGGCGGCAAAGTGATTGGTGGCGCGTGGAAAGCAGGAGAACCTGATGATATCCCCGGTGTCGGGCTCTACATATCAATTATAGACACCGAGGGCAACAAAGTAGGCATGTTGCAGCCCTCTCCGCAGATGTAGATACACGCCTAAATAAAAATACCTGCCGCAAAAGTTGTCTTTCGACAACCCTGCGACAGGCGGTGATGATCAGTGGCCGTGGAACCCACGCGCCACTTTGTCTGGAAGCTGCAGAAGCGTAACGCCAAGGCGTTTGCACGTATCGTTCACCTCCGCGTCACGGATTGAGCCGCTCGTAGAGAAGATGATCTTGACACCGGCTCCAGCGAGAACCTCCGGCCCGTCGTCAACCGGGAAGAAGCTGTCGCTGTAGGCGACGGCAACCGGGATTTCTTTCTCGTGGCCGTTTTTCTGTGCATGAAGAAGCGCAACCTCACAGGCAAGAACTCGAGAAGGTTGTGCAACACCACGACCGAGTAGACAACCATCGTGAACGAGCACGATGGTATTGCTATTGGCCGTTGCGCCAATCCCCCATGCCACGATCAAGTCCTGTTGCTGCCCCGTGGTCAGAACCGTCTTCCATTCGTCTGGAAGTTCGAGAACGAACCGATCCGGGTCTTGCGTGAGGAAACCACCCCGTACTGGCCGACGATGAGACGAGAGATCGATATCCGCCTCGCCAAGTTTCGCAAGAGAGGGGTTCACGAACATCCGGCACTTGCCATTGGCTCGAGACAAGCGCTCTTTGGCGGCAACGGTAAACCCCGGAGCAACCACGGTATCGAGAACACGCTGATGCGCGTCGGAACCTTCCGTGCGCATGAATTTGGCATCGACCTCGCTGACCGTAAAATTGACGAGAACGCAGCCACCGGAGAGCGACATGGGGTCGCTCCGCACCATACTTCGAAGAGCAGAGTAAGGATTGTCAGCGACGCCAACCCCGCACATGTTGCCATGTTTGGCTGCAAGCGCAATGAACAAAGATTCGCCATTGCGCTCAAGCCCGGCTGCTACACGAATGGCAGTCTCAAGCAGCCGGTCAAGGTCGGTCATGTTGATGAAGCTGGGACCATCACCTCCGACCATTTCGAACGTATCGGGTGCAAACCGATCACCTTTCGCATTTGGGTCCATGTAAAGGGCGGCGTTCTGCTGGTGTGGATTCTCGCCGTAGCGCAGTCGCCTCACCCGTCGTCCCAACATGCCGTCGTATATCCCCTTGCCATGATACAGAGCGGACTCGAGCACATAGCCCGCAACCGTGAATTCGGCTTTCGCCATCAGGCCCTGGATGAACGAATCGGCATCCGGCATGCCGTCCTGCAGCCAGTGGAGCACTCGCTCTCGGTCTGCAGGATCGCACACCACGATACGCTGACCTTTTGCACCTTCGTGGAGCATTGTAGGGCCGCCGACATCGGTCTGCTCGATGATCGACTGGATCGTTGCGGAGAGGTTGTTGATCTCCTCCCGCAACGGGTACATGTCGACGCACACGAGATCGATACGACGAATGCCGAGCCTTTCGAGTTCGGCAACATCTTCAGCAGAGTTTGTCGCGAGCAAACCTGCCGCAATTTCGCGCGACAATGATTTGACACGGCCGCCGAGAATCGCCTTGCCGCCGACTAAGTCGGCAATGTCGAGCACCGATAAGCCGGCCTCGATGAGTATTTTTGCGGTTCCACCTGTGGCAAGGATGTCAAAGCCTAACTCGATTAGGGCTTTGGCAAACTCGACAATTCTTGTCTTGTCGTAGACCGATAAGAGTGCAAGTTTCCGGGCCATGTGCCCCTCCTCTCGAGTGAAAGTCACGGGCACGTTACAAGGTACCCATGCCCAATATGCAGAGAAAGAGGACGAAAAGCAACTAGCGGATGTATACTATTCATATCAAGGTCCTTTATAAACTATTATATTTGTATGGATGAAGAAAAATCAGGAGGAGGATATGCGAGCGGGTACGGCAAACGGCCGCTGTGGCAGTGGATTTTATTGTACGTAGTAATTGGCGGAGCGCTCTACGGCCTCGTCTATTATTTTGTATTTGCAGGGAGTGGGTACAACTACAGTGCACCGCCGCAAAGTGACTCCACCTCTCAACCGTCATCGTCGTACTAGAGTTGTATACCTGAAACTTTAGGGCAACGCGCCCAGTTATTATTGCTATGAGCGCGTCATTTATTGCACTCCTTATTGTATGTTCGCTCCTGTTCTTTGCGGTAGCCGGCTACTGGCTCGGGTATGACCACGGATGGGAAGGGGCGGTAGAGAAGGTTGGCCGCTAGTTTTCAGGATTCATAGCGGCATCAGAATGATACAATCATTATGAATAGTATTAGCCATACCCGAAAAATTTATATGATCGCGCATGCAAGTCTCCCTGTCAGTGATTACAACAAGGCAAAAGAGTTTTATAGGAAGGTTCTCGCGCCGGTAGGATATGAACTTACGGAGGACCATCCCGAGTGGGAGGCCGGCGGGTATAAAGAGGGGGGCAACACAAGCTTTTGGATAGGAAAGAGGGAAAATCTTACCCCAAGCCATGTTGCATTTGAGGCAAAAAACAAGGGGCAGGTCGATGAATTTTACAAAACGGCGATGGCAAGTGGCGCCAAAGACAACGGCGCCCCCGGCTACCGCAAAGAATATTGGACGGGGTACTACGCTGCATTCGTGCATGACATGGACGGCAACAATGTCGAGGCGGTGTGGTACGACTACGACGCGAAATGAACTACAACATCAAGGGGACCGAACTTGAAATCACACCCGAGCTTCGCGACTATGTCGAAAAGAAGCTCGCGCATGCAGATACATTCACTCAGGATGACTCTACGGCGCATGTTGACATCGAGCTTGAATTTAAGCCTTTGGGGCGGAGCAAAAAATATCGCGCCGAGTTTACGCTCGCGGCAAAGGGCAGCGTGTATCGCGTAAACGAGTGGGGAGAGACTATGCACGAGGCAATAGATGTCGGGGCGGCGGAACTTGCGAGCGAGCTAAGGCAGACAAAAAAGAAGAGTCTCCATACGCTGCGCAGCAGTGCTGCCAAAGTTAAAGAGTTTCTACGCGGATGGCGCAAAAAGATCTAGGGCGGGTGTATACTAAAAGAGTTCCACCCCCTTTATCAGTTCTAACTATTTTCTATGTTTGAAAGTTTTTTTGCATCAATAGCAATCGGCGCGGGTATGATGGCCGCTGCCGTCTTTTCGCCTTTTAGTGGGGCGACAGACTCGATACAATCACAGATCCGCTCAGCCTCTGACCGCGCTGCGGCCGGCAGGACCGCGAGTTCAACCGTCCCTATTGCGTGCGTAAGTGCCGCGGTTGACGCGCGCGAGCGGGCTATAGTCTCCGCGGAGACCACATTTACCTCGGCGCTTAATACCGCCTACAGCACGCGGGCAAGCGCGCTCCACAGCGCCTATGCAGAGTCCCGTACCGAAGCGATCCGCAGCGCGGTCAATACCGCATGGAAGGCGTTTACAACCGCGACCCGCGATGCGCAAAAGAAGTGGAAGGAGGGTCAGAATGCCGCATGGAAGCAGTTCAACACCGCATTGCGCACATGCAAGGCTCCAAACTCGGTCAGCGACTCGAAGAAGGCTTCTTCTGAGGTACGGGGGGAGTAGTACGCGCTACCCGCGCACAAAATCTTCGCTTTTTATTTCGGTACTCGGACTATATCCGAGTACTGCATCTCTTTTTTGCCTTCGGGTATAACCCGCAGTATTTTGAGGGTGGTATCTACAATTTCTGCATCGGTGACAATAATCCTTTTCCCCTTTTCGTTTAAAAAATATGCGCGCGGACTTTTGTCGAACGCGCGGATCTTAAGAAGTTGTTCGCGCGCGTTGCCCGCAAGGTCAACGCGCGCGTCTTCGCTCGTAAATTTTTTTGTATAGGTTGCCGAGCTCTCGTCCTGATCATGAGGGGTGACCTCTCCTTTGATGAAAAGCGGCAGTACATCCGCAAGCAAATTGCCGCCCTCCGTTGCAAGAAGCTCCTCGAACTCTGAGCCTTTGGGCGGCCACGCGGCCTCATCGAGCTCGATTTTTGCCTGTGCGACAACCGGCCCTGCGTCCATCGCCTCGGTCATTTGCATGATAGAGACGCCGGTCTTCCGCTCGTCCTCAAGAATTGCGGAGAGAACGGGGGAAGGACCTCTCAATTTTGGGAGGAGCGAGGGATGTACGTTAAGACTGCCGTGTTTCGGCATATCGAGAATGTTTTTCGGGATGAGCTTTGCATACATCGCAACGACAAATATGTCCCAGTCGGTATTTGAGAGTTCTGCAACAAATGCTTCGTCCGTAAGGCTCGCGGGGTTGAGTACATCAATGCCGCGTTCAATCGCCCACATTTTAACAGGCGAAGGGGAGAGTG
>CAZRJD010000034.1:0-5152 GCA_964600495.1 uncultured Candidatus Saccharibacteria bacterium | reverse complement strand
CGACCTCTATCGCCGCGTCATCAACCGCAACAATCGCCTCAAAAAACTGCTTGAGATACACGCGCCGGACGTTATTCTGCGCAATGAGAAGCGTATCTTGCAGGAGGCAATTGACGCGCTTATCGACAATTCTATCCGCCACGGCGGCGCCGCATACTCTGCCACAACGCAGGCGCGCACGCGGCCGCTCAAATCACTTTCAGACAACCTCAAAGGTAAGCACGGGCTCTTCAGGCAGAACCTGCTCGGTAAGCGCGTCGACTACTCGGGACGCTCGGTCATTGTCGTCGGCCCCGAACTGCGCCTCAACCAGTGCGGTCTGCCGAAGCACATGGCGCTCGAACTCTTCCGTCCGTTTGTCATCGGCAAACTTCTTGAAAAAGAGCTCGCATACAACATTCGCGGCGCCGGCCGGCTTATTGACGAGGGTGTGCCGGAGGTGTGGGCCATACTTGAAGAAATAATCAAAGACAAATACGTGCTCCTTAACCGCGCGCCGACCCTGCACCGTCTTGGTATTCAGGCGTTCCAGCCGGTTCTTATCGAGGGCAACGCTATCCAGCTCCACCCGCTTGTCTGCCCCGCATTTAACGCAGACTTCGATGGCGACCAGATGGCGGTACACGTGCCACTTTCTCAGGAAGCACAAACCGAAGCACGCGAAATTATGGCCGCACATCGCAATATTTTGAAACCCGGGTCAGGCGAGGCGGTCGTTGCGACAAAACTTCTCGATATTCTTCTCGGTTCCTACTGGATGACCAAAGAGGTTACGGGTGCAAAAGGCGAGGGGAACGCATTTGCGTCTCCCAATGCCGCGATTCTCGCCTACGACTACGGAGCGGTGGGCTTTCAGGCAAAAATCAAAGTTATGCCGTCCGAAAAAGAGAAGTATGCGGGCTACGGAGGCGAGCTCTTTGAGACGACCGTCGGCCGGCTTCTCTTTAACACCGTCTTCCCGTCGGACTATCCATACCTCAACAACCCCATAGACAAGAAGGGGATGTCGAAGCTTGTTGACGATCTCATCGACCGCTACGGGCTTGAAAAAGTTCCGGAGATCCTCGACCGTATCAAGACGTTCGGCTTCCGCTATGTAACACAATCCGGCATTACGTGGTCGCTCGACGACATCCAGATTCCAAAAGAGAAGGACACAATTGTCGCCGCAGCACAAAAGAAATCAGACGAGATTGTGAAGCACTGGGAACAGGGCCTCCTCTCTGAAGAGGAGCGCTATCGCATGAACATTGAGGTCTGGCACGGCGCAAAGTCCGAAGTTGAAAAACTTATTCCCGCCACGCTCCCCATCAACGGTTCGGTCTCCGACATGTTGAAGTCGGGTGCGAGGGGCTCTGTTGCGCAGGTAACTCAGATGGCCGGTATGAAGGGTCTCATCGCAAGTCCAACCGGCGAAGCTATCGAATTCCCGATAACAAAATCAATGAAGGAGGGTCTCTCTCCTATTGAGTACTTCATTACGACGCACGGCTCACGCAAAGGCCTGTCTGATACCGCGCTCAATACCGCAAAAGCGGGATATTTGACCCGCAGGCTCTTCGATGTTGCACAGGATGTGGTTGTAACCGAAGAGGATTGCGGAACCCGCGATGGTCTTGTGATAAAACGCGCGTCAGCGTCCGGTATCGGCGTCTTCCTCGCGCAGAATATCGGGGGCCGCTACTTGGCGGGAGATGTGGAAATTGACGGCAAGGTTGCGTACAAGAAAGGCCACTTCCTGACTCATAAAGATGCAAAACATGTTGAGGATGCGGGAGTGGAGTCGGTATATGTCCGCTCGCCTATTGCTTGCACTTCGAGCCGCGGCATCTGCGCCAAATGTTATGGCGCGGACCTCGGCACCATGAAGGGAGTTGCGCTCGGGGAAGCTGTAGGTACGGTCGCGGCACAGGCCATCGGCGAGCCGGGCACCCAGCTTACGATGCGTACCTTCCATGCGGGAGGCGCAGCATCGGTCGGCGGCGATATTACGCAGGGTCTCCCGCGTGTTGAGGAGATTTTTGAACGTCGTGCGCCGCGCAATCCGGCGGTTGTCTCGACCGTAGGCGGCGAAGTGGTTGAGGTAAAAGATGATGGCAAAGAAAAAATAATCACCGTCGTCCCTGATATCGAGCACAAAGGAAAGGGCAAAAAAGAAAATATCGAGTATACCGTACACTTCCGCCGCATACCGCTCATTAAAATCGGCGACAGGGTAGAGAAGGGGCAGCTCTTAACCGACGGTTCGGCGGATCTCTCCGACCTCTATAAATACGCGGGCAAGGAGAAGACACAGGAGTACATCATCTCCGAGATCGTGAAGATCTATGAACTCCAGGGTGCAAACATTTCCGCAAAACATTTAGAAGTCATTGTGCGGCAGATGTTCTCGCGCGTGAAGATAAAGACCCAGGGTGGAACTGAATACTCGACAGGTGATGTTGTGAGTGAGTCGGATCTCGGGATCGTCAACGAGCGGGTGGCAGCGCAGGGGGGAGAAAAGGCAACGGCAGAAGGGCTCGTAATGGGTATTCTTGATGTCTCGCTCTCTCGCGCCTCGTTCCTCTCCGCAGCGTCGTTCCAGAACACGACACGCATGCTCATCAAGGCTTCGATCTACGGCGCCGTTGACTACCTCGAGGGTCTTAAAGAAAACGTCATCATCGGCCGCCTCATACCGGCAGGTACCGGCTTCAAAGGCTCTCCGAAGTCTAAATTGGTAGAAAAATTTGCACCAGTTGCTCCCGAAGCAGTAGGGAAGGAGACCGAGAAAGTAGCGTAAATTAGAAAACAAAAACCCCGAGGTGCAAACCTCGGGTTTTTTGATAAAAGGAGTAATGTATCTATATGGACTCGGCGGTTGAGCAGATAAAGGCCAAACTCTCGATAAACGAGGTGGTGGGTCAATATGTACAGCTTAAGAAAGCGGGTAGGAACTACACCGCTAAATGCCCCTTCCACACGGAGCGCACGCCCTCGTTTTTTGTCTCGCCCGAGCGGGGAACCTACATGTGCTTCGGCTGCGGGAAGAAGGGCGACGCGTTTTCCTTCGTGCAGGAAATTGAGGGGGTGGATTTTCCGACCGCGCTCCGACAACTTGCGGAAAAAGCGGGGATCACGCTTGAGCGTAATTTCACAAGAGAGAAAAAAGATGTCGAGCACGATGAGCGTCTGCGCGACGTGTGCGAGGAGGCAACGAAATTCTTTGAGTCAAAACTGCAAGGTAACACTTCCGCGAAAAAATACCTTGAGACCCGCGGCGTACATACAGACACCGTTTCCGCGTGGAAGCTAGGGCTTGCACCCGCAGAGTGGCGCACATTGGTGGAGCACCTGCTCGGGGAGGGGTTTACGAAAGACGAGATATTCGATGCCGGTCTTGCTATACGGTCCGAAAAAAAGATGGGTGAGATCTACGACCGATTTCGCGGACGGATCATGTTTCCTATTGCCGACTCTGCCCATAAGATAATTGCCTTCTCCGGCAGGTTTTTTTCCGCCCTAGGCGGATCCGCCTCTGGCGGAGAGCAAGATTCCGCCAAGTATGTAAATTCGCCCGAAACCGCGCTCTTTAAAAAGTCTCGCACACTCTACGGTTTTGATCGCGCCAAACAGTACATCCGCAAGCTCGACTGTATTCTTCTTGTTGAGGGGCAGTTCGACCTCATTATGGCGCATCAGACAGGGCTTCCATTTGCGGTCGCGCTATCGGGGACCGCACTCACTAGGGAGCATCTCTCGCTTCTCTCGAGGCTTTCAAAGCGTCTGGTGTTGGCACTTGATGCAGACGCGGCGGGAGTACGTTCAGGTCTGAGAAGTGCTGAAATGGCGTTACGTGCGGGGTTCGATGTAAAGATCCCGACTTTTGCAGAGGGGAAGGACCCTGCTGACGTTGCGCGGGAGAATCCGGAGCTTCTTAAAGCTGCAGTCAGGACATCAAGGAGCGCCATCGAGTTTTTTCTTGAAGTATTGCGTCCACACGCAAAGGACGAGCGGGGATATAAAAAACTTGTCGAGGCGCAGATTTTACCGCTTATTGCCGCAATACCGAGCAAAATTGAGCAGGAGCATTTTGTAAGGATCGTTGCGCAGAAAATAGGCGTGTCGGAAGGCGCGGTCTTATCTGAAATAGCAAAAGTAAAAAGTAATGTGCAAGCCGGTGCAGAGGAAAACGTTATAGAAAAAGCGTCGCTCCCCGCCTTCTCGGCGCTCGAAAACAAGATAGGGATGCTGCTCTTCCACTTTGGGAAGGACTCTCCTGTCGGAAAGCGTCTCATGGAACTTGCAGGCGAGGCGAGGCTCAGCGAAGTCGAAATAGGGCTTGCGTCCTATACCGAGATGCTTCGCTTTAAATTTGAGAACGAAATTGGAGAGCCTGCGGACGAGTCAAAGGTCGTCCTGGATATGCTTGGCGATATTGAGCTTGCGGTTATGAAAGAGAAGATGGGTACGGTCGGCGAAGATACGAAGCAGATACAGGAGCTTGCCCGCCGCACGCAGGAGCTGCGTAAGTGAGGGCTTCGCAAAACAAAGTCTCACGGAGTCGCGTAATTTTCTGCTGAAAATTCGCTGCTTCTCGCGCCGTCGCGCTACGAAACACTCCGCTCAACTTGTTTTGCTCCGCTTCACGAAGCTTTCATTTTTTAAGAGTTTACTGTAAAATACGGTGAAAATGGCTAAGGGAAAAAAGGCAAAGAAAAGCACTCGCCCCCGCAAGGGTGCCGTGCAGAAGGCGAAGCGCTTTCGCGCTGTCGCTCGTGCGCGGCGTGCCAAACTTATGCCGAAGGGCAAAAAGCGCAAGGTAATCGTCAAGGTCGTCCCTGCTGTCCCCCTTAAGGTCTCGAAGAAATATGAAGAGCAGATCAAAAAAGCGGAGGCGCTTATGGATCGCGGCCGCATGCGGGGGTTCGTAACCTATGACGAAATTCTGAAGAGCTTCCCCAATATCGAAACGGATGTCGACTTTCTTGAAGAGCTCTACGAGCGCTTTTCTACCGCGCATATCGATGTGCTCGAGGGTGGTGGGATGCTCGAAATTACTGATGAGTCGCCCGACAAAGTCTACTCGCGCGAGGGGAGCCAGTACGACTCAATACAAATGTACCTGCGCGAGATAGGCAAGTACCCGCTTCTGAACGCCCAAGAGGAGCGC
>CAZRJD010000033.1:0-5378 GCA_964600495.1 uncultured Candidatus Saccharibacteria bacterium | reverse complement strand
TACTCACCTCATCAATACCGTAAAAGTTGGATATCATCTTGACCACTTCCTGCACGGAGACCGCCTTTTTGGGGCTCCCTGCATCACGTAGAAGCATTTTAACGTCAGGAAGCGTTAAGGGTTTCCCCCGCATTTCAAAATGGATGAGAAGCGTATTTAAGGCGCCCTCAAGCTCGCGGACATTTCCCTCAATAGCGGTTGCAAGATACTCAAGCACTTCGTCTGGCAGGATAAAATTATGCGCGGCGGCCTTGGCGCGCACTATTGCAAGGCGCGACTCATGGTCAGGAGGCGTAACCGACACGATCATGCCGGCGTTGAAGCGCGATTTAAGGCGGTCCTCAAGGTTCTGGATCATGTTCGGGTGCTGGTCGCTTGAGAACACGAGTTGCTTGTTGCTGTCGTGGAGAAAATTAAACAAGTGAAAAAACTCCTCTTTTATTTTTTCCATCTTCGCCAAAAACTGCACGTCGTCCATGATAAGGAGATCGTACTGCCGGTATTTTTCCTTGAACCACTGGGCTTTCCCCGCCTGTATCGAGGAGACATAGTCCATGGCGAACTTTTCCGATGTCAGATACTGCACCTTGCGCTCCGGCGCGTTTACGCGAAAATGATTCCCTATCGCCTGTATAAGGTGGGTTTTGCCGAGGCCCGTCGGACCGTAGATGAGAAGCGGATTATAGGCAATACCGGGCTTCCTGATAACTGCCTGGGCCGCCGCCGCCGCCAATTCGTTAAACGGTCCCACAATAAAGGACGAAAAGGTAAAACGCGGGTTTAAATTGGTCTTTGCATGCACTGCCTCAAGCGGGAGTTCAGAAGGGGCCGAGGGCGCATGCACTTCCTCGACGTTTTTTTTGGGGCTTCTCGAAATGATATACTCGATATTCCTAATATTTTCGGAGAGTCCGCGCAGTGACCGTAGGATATCCTTATGAAACTTGGTCGAAAGCCAGTCGCGCGAGAATTGCGAGGGCACCCCAAGGTACGCGGTGCCGTCCTCAACGCGTATAACATGGGTGTCTTTAAACCACGTATTGAAATTCGGGCGCGAGATAGAAAGTTCAAGTTCTACGAGCGCATTTTCCCAAAGTTCTTTTGTGGTGGTCATGTCGTGAGATTCAAAGTATACACAAAGATACGCGAGCCGTAAGGTACCGTCAAAAAACCCTTCTTTGTGCACAAGTTGTGGAGAATATGGGGATACGTTAGTATTTACTTTATGTCACAAACATATCAGCCAAAAAAGCGCAAACGCGCCCGCAGCCACGGGTTTTTAAAGCGGGCAGCAACGCCTGGCGGGCGCAAGACGCTGCTGAGGCGTCGTCGCAAGGGGCGCGCCCGGCTCGCCGTCTAATGCTGCCAAAACACCGTCGGCTTAGGGCGGCGGAAGTCCGTGCAATATTAAAAAACGGCCGGAGGCTCACAACACAGAGCCTCACGGTCATGTATATCAAGGAAGACGGAGGCAGAGCTGCTGTAGTTATCAGCAAAAAAATTGCTAAAAACGCCGTAGAGCGCAATGTGCTTCGCCGGACCATCTATCATGCACTCTCCAATTCCCTTCCCTCGCATGTCTCGGCGGTCTTCTTAGCTCAAAAAAATATTTCCGACTATACTTCTGATATCAAAACATTATGTTCCAAACTGTCTTCATAGAGCCGCTCTATAACACGTTCGTCTTTCTCATTGGTATTATGCCGGGGGGCGATGTTGGGCTTGCCATCATCGCGCTGACCCTCATCATCCGGATCTTGTTTTATCCTGCGTTTGCCGCATCGATACGAACGCAAATGGGGATGCAGGCGGCACAACCCCTGCTCGATGAGATAAATAAAAAATATAAGGACGATGCGCCGGAACGGGCCAAGCGCACGATGGAGGTGTTCAAAGAACGCGGAATCCGGCCATTCTCAAGCTTACTCGCGCTTTTTGTCCAGATTCCTATTTTTATTGCGCTCTATCTAGCATTTTTTCGTGAAGGCTTGCCGCAGATCAACGCTGACCTCCTTTATTCTTTTGTACACGTCCCGCAGGCGGTAAGTACTACGTTTTTGGGCGTGCTCGATCTTCTTTCCCCGCACAATATAGTGTTGGTCATCATAGTCGGAGGGTTGCAGTATCTGGTCGCCTACTTCTCCATTTTGCGGATGCCGAAGTCAACGCTTTCTCCCGAAAAAGCGGCGGCACATCACATGCAGCAGCGCATGATGCTTTACTTTCTGCCCCTTATGATGGCCGTTTTCTCCTACTATCTCCCCGCAGGAGTCGGCCTTTATTTTGCAGCAACAAGCTTTATTTCACTCCTGCAGGAGTGGGTTATCAGGCGCCAGTTGCAAAAGAAAATATAGGTACCGTTGCGTAAAGAACGAGGGGTGCGGTATGGTATCCTCATGGACCCGGAATTGCTCAAACGTGTTGCCTCGGAGCTTCTTTCCCTTCTTGGGTTTGAGGCTGAAAAAATAGATGTCTCGAGCGGCCATCGCACCGTGGTCAGCGTATCCTCCAAAGATTCGCATGAGTTGATTGGTCCCCACGGGGAGCATCTTCGTGCACTTAATACGCTCGCGAGACGGCTTGTAGAAGTGAAACACGGAGAAGCGGCGGGAAATTTTCTTATTGATGTAAACGGCTATCATGAGGAAAAAATGGAGGGTGTGAGGGCGAACGCGCGGATGCTTGCCCAGCGCGCGAGATTGTTCAAACACGAAGTTGAGATGAGTCCGATGAGCCCCTATGAGCGGCTTGTCGTGCACGAGCTCTTTACCGACGACCCTGAAATCCAAACAGAGTCGCGGGGCGAGGGAAAGTTCAGACACATTGTGCTCAAATATAAAGAAGGGTCGGCTTCCTCGAACTAGAGACGCACTCCCCAGAGCGACCTGTCACCCTTTCTGATAAATAACAGGTAGCGCCCGTCAATAGATTCAGAAAGTTCGACGATATCCGAGTTGACCCCCCCATCGCTTCCACCGGGTGTTGTAAGAATTGTGCTCCTTCCCGTTGCGGCGTTAAATAAGAAAAGCGCATCGGACGCCGAGAGTACTCCCTGATGCCAGAGATCGAGATAGTTTGGCGCAACATATTGCAGCGGCAAGGCACAGAAAAGAGTTGTTGTCGCAATCCCGCTCCACATACATTTTTCTGGAATAGGGGCAAAGGATAGTAAAACATCCGTACCGCTTTTCATGCTATGGATATACGATGTTTGTCTTTGCGAAGAAACGGTCTGGTATATAAGGCGCGAAAAAGTTCTGTCTGAGGATACTGTTAGTCCCTCGGCATGCAAAAGGGGTATGACCGCGCCGCTTCCGGTATTGATCGAAAACGCGACACCGGGCGCTCCGGCTCCGGACTTGGTGTAGGTAATAAGAGTGGATTGGGCAGGCCACGTGATGAGAACCTCAGAGAGCGGCAGGGAGAAAAGTTTTTTGCGTTCTGCCCCGTCAATTTTTGCAACGTAGCCGTCTACGCCGGAAGAAGTGGTAAGAAGATACGCAACGCTTTTGCCGTCCGGTGAGACAGCAAGGTCGGCGATTTGGTCGGGCAGGAACTGCAGACGAACCGCCCGGCTTAAGCTCGATGTAGTTGTAGAAGTTGCTGGGAAACCAAGATATGCCGTTTTAATCGTATCCTGGTCGAGGTATTGGACAACTGCTGCATAGCCCCCCTCCCCCCAGAGTGCACGTACAACGCCGGGGATTGTCGTGTTTGATACGGCACGCGGCACCGCACCCGAAGAATCAAGGACTATGTCAGCCACATGACCGCTCTCGCTCATGACGTAGCGTGCAAGGGTCGTAGTCGGGCGGAGCGTCTGGATAAACGTTGCGCCTGCAACCGGCCCGTCAGAAATCTTGAATATTTTTTGCACCGGATTTTGGGTAGCAGCAGCCCCCATTTGATTGTTTGGGGGAGGAAGATTTGAAGAAGGGTTGATGGAAGTGCGGTCCGCTCCCGTGCCAAACTCGCCTGCAGGGTTTATGTTTTCGGTTCCGGCTGGAGCACGCAGGAAAAACCACAGACCGGCTCCGATTACTACGACCATCACTGCCCCAACTATAAATGCATTTCTATTCATCGGGCATATGCTACGCACGCGAGCACGGTTTGACCTTGAGGTAGTCCTGCTGCACTCCCCGGCAGTCTCTCTATCGTAGCAGTTGCTGACTGAACTTTTGATATCAACCCACTAAGACCAGCTAAGAGAGAACCTATTCCGGTTGTATAAAGCTTCAGGCCTCCAGGAGTGATATATGTAACACCTGCAGTACCGGCCAATATCCACCCCGCTTTTTCATAGTCGGGTGTGTTGCACTCCCGCTGTAGTTTTGCAATGGCGAGCCCAACCTCCTGGGTGGCAAAGTTTGCAGTAGGGTAACTGATTCCCCCCAAGACAGCGTATCCCCAACTACCGAACAGTCCTCCGTGCCACCCTGTTGTCTCGGCGTAGTATTTCAAAGCGGACGTCATTTGCCCGTTGTTTAAGGTTCTGACAGAAGTCTGTGGATTTTGTTCAGGGTCGGGTGCCCGAATATTGGTGGTGTCCAGCCGGAAATTAAAATCTAAGAGATTTGGATTGATTGTGTAAAGGATAAGCCACGCTATCAAAAATATAATGAGGCCCCAGAAGACCGCCCATACACGGTTTTTCGCCTCTTTTCTTTTGCCGGCGACCTCCGAAAACATGATGATGACGCCACATACAACAAAACTGACCGCAGCGATCATCCCCCCTATGGTAAATAGAACCCTGTAAATATAGATAAGGAACCCTTGTAAACTCTCGGCACTACCGCTCTGGTCAACTCCCGGAAGCGGCTCGAGCGGCTCGTAGGTGACAGGCGTTTGTGCGTATGCAGGTACGTACAATGACATCGCAACGAAAGAAATTATACAAAGTAGGAAAATTTTATTTTTCATAGTCCGAAAGACGGCAGGAGCCCTGACCCGCTCTGGCCAAACGCTATTCGAAGGCCGGAACTTGCCCGTTGAACAAGTGTACTGGTGTCAGTACTTTGCACCGTAAGATTGAGTATCGCTTCTCCTGTGCCACTACCGTCTTGGCGCAGCGTTAGTATTCCTCTGCCCGCATCGGGGCCGGAGATATCCCTCCCGTTTAACTTCCAGATGTAGGTAGGGGCGTTGGTCGCAGCAAAAAAGAATGGTTCCGCCTGCAGGGTAATTTCATTGACCGCAAGCGATATTGCAGTAGGAAGTGCATTTTCATATATTGCTCCGCGCAGAGGGTCGCGATTATAAAATATAACGACTGGGCTAACTGCGGGGACGGTAACCCCGCCCTCCCCGACTTTTACCCCCCCAAGATATACGCCGACGCTAATATTCTCGTTTTTCCTTAACTGATCTCCGGT
>CAZRJD010000032.1:0-7228 GCA_964600495.1 uncultured Candidatus Saccharibacteria bacterium | reverse complement strand
CAAGCGCGCGCACTAGACCACTATGCGAACCCTCCAGTGGCAAAAATATAGCACAAAAAGCTCAAATTACTCTCTTCCGACAAGTGCTTTGATACGCTCCTCGATCGGTGGCCCCATAGGGGCACTTGATGCTTTTTATTTTCCAAGCAAGGCTTGGATTCTTTCTTGAATCGGCGGGTGGGTTAGGAACAACTTTGAAATTTTACTCGCGCTCGCACGAGGCCCGAATGGGTTTGAAATATAAAGATGTGCGGTCGCATTGTTTGCGCGACGCATAGGGGCAGGATAACTCCCTATTTTTTTGAGGGCCGAGGCCAACCCCTCCGGATAACGTGTAAGTAAGGCACCCGAGGCATCTGCCAAAAACTCGCGCTTCCTCGAAATAGCCAACTGCAGGAGCATTGCAATAATCGGCGCAAGCACGATGAGCGCAACTGCGACAATAGCAAGTATGGGGTTCCCGCGGTTATTGTCGCGATTACCGCCGCCAAACATAGACGCGCGCAAAAAGAAGTCCGATACCAGCGTCACAAAACCCACAAGCACCACCGCAACGGTAGAGACGAGCATGTCGCGGTTACCGATATGCGAAAGCTCGTGGGCTATCACCCCCTCAAGCTCACTACGGTCGAGCATTTGCAGGAGACCGGTTGTAACGGCAACAACCGCATGCTCGGCATTTCTCCCTGTTGCAAATGCGTTCGGCGCCGCGTCACTCATTATGTAAATTTTCGGCTTCGGCAACCCTGCGGTTATCGCCAAGTTTTCGACAATATTATGGAGTTCGGGATATTCTTTATCGTCCGCAGGCTTTGCTCCCGACATTGCGATAACCAGTTTGTCCGAATACCAGTAGCTCCCGACATTCACAACAACGGCAAACACGACCGCAAAGACAAGTATCGCCGGATTATTGAAGTAAAAGGAGACCGCCCAGCCTATGGCAACAACGACCCCAAGAAAAAAGGCCATGAGCACCCACGTCTTTGCGATATTCTGATCTTTGTGGGTGTAGAGCGTCGCCATCAAAAACTCACTTTGACCGGCTCGCGGGCGGCAGCTTCGTTAACCTCAAGCTCAAAAAATTCTCTCGGCTCAAAGCGGAACATCCCTGCAATTATATTGCTCGGAAATACCTGTATAGCGGTGTTGAGGTCGCGCACATTACCGTTGTAGAAGCGCCGCGCGGCCTGAATTTTGTTTTCTGTGTCCGAGAGTTCGCGCTGAAGTTCAAGAAAGTTCGTGTTTGCCTTGAGGTCCGGATACGCCTCGGCGACGGCAAAGACCGTTTTAAGCGCCTCGGTCAGCATATTCTCCGCCTTTCCCTTTTCGGCGACACCACCGGCGTTCATTGCGCGGGCGCGGGCGGTTGTAACTTCTTCAAAGGCGGTGCGCTCATGGGTGGCATAGCCTTTGACCGTTTCAACCAAGTTTGGGATAAGATCGTATCTTCGCTTCAACTGTACATCAATATCCGCCCACGCCTCTTTTGCGCGCTGGATGAGCGTGACGAAGCGGTTGTAGGCAACTATCGCCCATAGGACAAGCAGAACAAGTACTCCGAGGAGTATATAGAGAATAGTCATGCCTTTATTGTAGCACTTTTAGTAGTCCATGTCGTCCATTCCCCCGCCCATGCCGGAGGGCATTTGAGGACCGGACTTTTCGTCTTTTGGCTCTTCGGTTATCGCGGCTTCGGTCGTAAGGAGCATGGCTGCGGCAGATGCAGCGCGTTCGAGCCCCGTGCGCGCTACTTTAACAGGGTCAACAATGCCTGCGGCAATCATGTCCGGAACGATCTCGTTCTTGAGCGCGTCATAGCCGGTATTCCCCTTCCCCTCGCGCACCTTCTCGACAACAACTCCGCCGTCCGCACCCGCGTTCTGTGCTATTTGCCGGAGCGGCATCTCAAGGGCTTTAAGTACAACCTCGTAGCCAACACGCTCGTCAACCGACATTTTTTCTTTGTTCTTTGCAAAACCCTCTGCAACTTTTTGTGCGGCTTTTACAAGCGCGACACCGCCACCCGCGACAATTCCCTCCTCAATAGCGGCCTTGGTCGCGTTTACCGCATCCTCAATCTTGAGCTTAAGGTACTTCATCTCGGTTTCGGTCGCGGCACCAACCCTAATAACCGCAACGCCGCCGGAGAGTTTGGCCAGACGCTCCTCAAATTTTTCCTTGTCAAATTTCGAGTCGGTGCTGGCAATTTGTTTGCGGATCTGCGCAATACGGCCCTCTATATCCTTCTTCCCTCCTTTGCCCCCGACAATAACTGTTTTATCTTTCGTTGCGATGATTTTTGAGGCTTTGCCGAGCATTTCGAGTGTTGCGTTTTCAAATTTTACACCAACCTCTTCGGAAATAACCGAGCCGCCGGTCATAACCGCAATATCCTCTAGCATTTCCTTTTTTCTGTCGCCGTATCCCGGCGCCTTGACCGCAAGCACATTAAACGTGCCGCGCAGTTTGTTTACGACAAAGGTCGCAAGTGCCTCACCCTCGACATCGTCCGCGATAATGACGAGATCCTTTTTGCCGCTTTGCGCAATTTTTTCGAGAATCGGGAGGATCTCCTGCACCGAGGAAATCTTTTTGTCAGTAATGAGAATAAGCGGATCCTTCATCGAGGCCTCCATGCGCGATGGGTCGGTAATCATGTAGGCCGACACGTACCCGCGGTCAAACTCGAGCCCTTCAACAACCTCTTTTTCGATTCCGAGAGATTGCGACTCCTCAACCGTAACCACGCCATCCTTCCCGACCTCTTTTATCGTGTCAGCAATAATGGTGCCGATATCGTCCGACTCGGCGGAGATGGTTGCAACCTGCCGGATTTCATCATCATTCTGGATTTTCTTTGCAAGAGCGCGCAGTGCGAGTACGGCCTCACCTGCGGCCTTTTCAATCCCCGAGCGCACGCCCATGGCGGAGAGCCCAGCTTCGGTATGTTTCATCCCCTCCTCGACAATGGCTTGAAGAAGCACGACCGAGGTCGTGGTGCCGTCGCCCGCGATGTCATTTGTTTTGGATGCCACCTCCTTAACTATCTCGGCACCCATGTTCTCGAATTTGTTTGAAAAAGAGATTTCCTTTGCAATAGAAACACCATCGTTCGTGATGGTGGGGCCGCCGTAGCCTTTGTCCAAGGCGACATTTCTGCCGCGAGGGCCGAGGGTCACCTTGACCGCGAGCGATGCCTTGTCGAGGCCGGATTTGAGCGCTCTGCGCGCTTTGTCACTAAAAAGGATTTGCTTTGCCATAACGGTAATTTACTTTAGGACAGCTAATATATTGTTTTCCGACACGATGTAGTATTCGATGCCATTCACCTTCACTTCGTCAAAACCGTATTTGGAAAACATCACACGGTCACCGACTTTGACAGAAACGGGAATAATCTTGTTGTCGTCGCCCAATTTGCCGGGGCCGACCGCAATGACAACCCCCTGTTCGGGTTTTTCTTTATCAATGGTCTCGGGGATGATAATACCGAACGATGTTGTCTGCCCCTCTTCCTTCGAAAGAGGTTTGAGGACCACCCTGTCGCCGAGCGGAGCGATACCCGACAGGTTGGAGTTCCTTGGAGCACTCCCCTTTTTCTTGCTTATTTTTTTGGCTTTTTTTGCCGGCTTATGTTTCTTTTTCATACAGGTTTTAAAGACTTATGGATACTCCCAATTGCGCGCGCAGTATAGATAAAAAACATAGTGTTTGTCAAATAGGTTTTGATTGCACAAAAACGGCAGGTATGGTAGCTTTTTAGCAATGACGATAGCGGGGATTCTCCCCTATATACAGGTGGTTCTCTCGGTCCTGGTCGTAGTCCTTGTGCTGCTGCAACAGACAGCGGCCGGCATGGGAGGGGCGTTCGGCGGCGACAACTTCTCCGCGGCATATCACACGCGCCGCGGTTCGGAGAAATATCTTTTCTTCGCGACAATTGCGGCCGGAGTGTTGCTCGCCGCTTCTTCAGGACTCGCGCTCGTCATTCAATAATAAACGTTATTAGGTAGTTGTTATACATGCTTAAATTCTGGCGCCTCGCGTCACGGTCAGTGTATATCCCGCTTCTCGATTCCATGGAGGACACGTACCGCTCTTTTTCAAAGAGCGGACGGACGTTGTTCGTCTTTTTTTCGACCCTTCTTGTTGTGAGCTCTTTCGGACTTCTTTTCATACTCAATAATGCCCTCATTGTCTCTATCCCCGCCCACGGCGGTTCACTCACGGAGGGCATCATCGGCAGTCCCCGTTTTATAAATCCTGTACTCGCGATTTCGGACGCGGACCACGACCTAACCGCTCTTATATATTCAGGGCTCCTCAAGCCTACCGAAGAGGGTGCCTATGTCCCCGATCTTGCAGAGCACTACGAAGTATCTCCCGACGGAAAAACCTATACCTTTACGCTCCGGAGTAACGTAACCTTCCACGACGGAGAAAAAGTTACTGCCGACGACATCGTATTTACCATAAGCAAAGCGCAGGATCCGGCTCTCAAAAGCCCTGTGCGGGCGAACTGGGAAGGTGTATTGGTCGAAAAAGTAGACGAGGGTACGGTGCGCTTTACGCTGAAGAGCAGTTACGCCCCGTTTGTCGAAAATCTGACGCTCGGGATACTCCCCGCGCATCTCTGGCAGACGGTAAGCGACGAGGAATTTCCGTTCAGCAACTTGAACACCTCACCGGTCGGTTCAGGGCCTTTCCGTGTCAACTCAATTTCGCGCTCCCCTGCGGGTATCCCCTCTTCCTACGACCTGCGGCCGTTTGCGGAGTATGCACTCGGCAAACCGTATCTCTCCCATATGACCATGCGCTTTTATCAGAGCGAATCCGCGCTCCTATCGGCGCTCAAAAACGGCGACGTGGAGGCGGCAAGCGGATTTTCTCCGGCATCGCTTCAGGACCTTTCAGCATTCAATATCAAGCGCTCAACCCTGAACCGTGTATTCGGCGTCTTCTTTAATCAGAATCAGTCCGCCGTCTTGCGCGACCGCGACGTACGGGCGGCACTGCAAAGCGCTATAGACCGCGAGGCACTCATTGAGCTCGTGCTCGGCGGATACGGAGAAGCACTTTTGAGTCCCGTACCTCCGAATATTGTACGTACGAGTGCAGACTCAATAAGTACTCAAATTGGCAGTGTTACTCCTGCCGCTTCGGCCAATACCGACCTTGCACTTCTGGCCCGCGATCGTCTTCTTGCAAAAGAATGGAAGATGGGGGAAAACGGTGTGCTTCAAAAAACGACCGGCACGGGAAGCAAGGCGCAGACGCAGACCCTCTCCTTTGCGCTTGCAACCGGCAATGTGCCCGAGTTGCGCGTTGCCGCGGAGTCTATACGCAATACGTGGACACGTATGGGAGCGCAAGTTGAACTTCAGATATTCGATCAGGGCGACCTTTCTCAAAATGTTATACGCCCGCGCAAATACGATGCGCTTCTCTTTGGGGAGGTAATCGGGCGCGAGTTCGACCTATTTGCCTTCTGGCACTCAAGCCAGAGGAACGACCCCGGCCTCAATATCGCGCTCTACGCCAATGCGTCCGCAGACAAAGTGCTTGAAGAGCTTCGCGCAACAGGAAGCGAGGAGGAGCGCATGAAACTGTATGCAAAATTTGAGGCTGAGCTTGAAAAGGATATCCCCGCAATATTTCTCTATGCGCCTGATTTCGTGTATAGTGTACCTAACGATATTGAAGGACTTGAGCTTGGCTTCATCGGAAGACCGAGTGACCGCTTTCTCGGCGCCTCGGTGTGGCATCGCGAGACTGAACATGTGTGGCCGTTTTTTGCATCCCGATAAAAAATAAACAAACCGGTTATTTAACTATTAGCAACTATGAACGAACAGCAAGGACCCCCTAAACAGGGCGGTAAGGGTCGCGAGCGCGACCGCAGACATTTTTCGAGAGGCAAAGGCAATGCCTCGCGCAGAGGCCGCATGGAGCGCGGAGGCAGACGTCCGCAACAGACATTTGCGCCACGCGACATGTCAGAACAACAAAACGGCAACGGGGAGGAAAAAATCCCGCCGCTCGAAGCGGGAAATATCCGCATTGTCCCGCTCGGGGGTGTCGAGGAAATCGGCCGTAACATGACGGCAATAGAGTTTGGCGACGATATCATCGTTGTTGACGCGGGATTCCAGTTCCGCGAAGACGATACACCGGGCATCGACTATATTCTGCCGAATACAAAATATCTTGAGGAACGCGCATCAAAGATCCGCGGGCTCTTTATTACGCACGGGCACCTCGACCACATCGGTGGTATCCCCTACATCATTGACCGCATCGGCTATCCGCCGATTTATACGCGTCGCCTGACTGCCGTCATGATACGCAAACGTCAGGAGGAGTTTCCACACTTGAAACCTCTCGACATTCATGAGGTTGAAAAGGACGATTCAATCCGCGCAGGCGATATTAAAGTGCGGTTTTTCTCCGTAACACACACGATTCCGGATGCAATGGGAGTCATTATTGAGACTCCGTATGGACTCATTGTCTTTACCGGTGACCTAAAGCTTGACCATGTTGACGGTGTTCCGACAGAAGCGGAGGAAAAAGAGTACGCATACTTCAAGGACAAGAAGGTACTTTTTCTTGCCGCGGACTCAACAAACGTGGAGAAACCAGGGTTCTCCCTGCCGGAGTCGGTGGTGCGCAAGACTATGGATGAGATTATCGCAACGACACAGGGGCGTCTTATCATCGGCACGTTCTCCTCACAGCTTGAGCGTCTCATGCGTATGGTTGAGCAGGCGGAGCGTGTGGGCCGCAAAGTGCTCGTCGAGGGACGCAGTATGAAAATCAATCTTGAGATTGTGAAACATCTTGGTCTGCTCAAGGTTTCTGAGAAGACATTTATCGGGCCCGAAGAGCTTGAGGGGCTGCCGGATAGCAAGGTGATGGTGCTCGCAACAGGCGCACAAGGCGACGAATTTGCGGCACTTATGCGCATCGCGGTTAAAACGCATAAGCACGTCAAAATCAAAAAGGGTGATGTGGTGGTGCTCTCCTCTTCTATTGTGCCGGGCAACGAACGCTCAGTGCAAAAACTAAAAGACAACCTCTCGCGCCAGGGCGCGCGCATTATTCATCGCGACCAGATGGATGTGCATTCCTCCGGCCACGCGAACCGCGATGAGACCTTCTGGATACACTCGCATATTAATCCCCGCTTCTTTATGCCGCTCCACGGCTACCACTACATGTTGCG
>CAZRJD010000031.1:0-7588 GCA_964600495.1 uncultured Candidatus Saccharibacteria bacterium | reverse complement strand
TGGACAAAATGGCATGTGTCCCTCCTCAATTTAGAATGGCCAAATTTTCATAGCATTGCTGAGCATCAGTAGACCGACAGCACCGATTGCCCACCAAATCGAGAGACCGCGAGGACGGTCTTCAGACTTTTGGTTTGTCATAGCGTGCTCCCTTCTGCCGAAACGATACAACTACCACCAAAATATGCAAGAGCATGAAAAAGGCCGCCTGGGGAGGCGACCTGCAAGCGCATGAGGCTTTGATTCAGCCTTTCAGAATCATGACCTCAGCGGTGCTGTGAAGATCTGGAATGAAGGGCCACATGGTCCAAGCCTTTCCTCCAGCGAGAAGCCCTACGAGGACACACGCCGCGAATAACGCGAGTGCGGTATTGTTAAAATCCTTGTCGTCGTACGACGGGCGACTTTGCTGATTTTGCATCATGTCTCTCCCGCCCAACAGCCGCCCAAACTATATACCTACTGCAAAACTTTTCAATCGAGTAATCCCCTTCTATATAAAAGAAAAAGCCCGCCGCGTTTTGCGCGACGGACCAACATGTATGGGTGTTAATGGCGGTGTCTCCAGCCATTAACATGCCCTATCTCGTGGAGGCGGATCGCCGGGCACTTCGTGGGGTACACAATCACGCCAATACGGCGAAGGATCGTGGCCCGATCGGCACTAAGCACTCGCACTTCGACCCCACAACCCGAAACACGCGAATCTTCCCATCCACCAAGAAGCGCGGCGCAAGCGGCAGGAATCTGCTTCCGCGTGAGCGGATATTCGCGCAGCTCGCCGCGGTAGGGATGATCAAACTCGGGCGGCGGCGGAAGTGCCATGGCGCACTCCTCGCCATGCGCCGCCGCGGCGAACATCAGGAACGAGACGGCTAAAAGCGCGCGCATTGCTTAGTTGTCCGACTCGCGCAAGAGCCAGTCAGGGATCTGATAGGCCGAAAAAGTCGCCGTCCCTTCGCCATCAGACACCGGATGAAGTGGTGGAAGCAGATCACTGTACGCCCAGCCATACATCGTGCTGGGAGGAGCACCATCCACCGCATGCGGTTGGTTCTGGCTGCAGGCAGACTTCGGAACATTCGCCATGCCATATATGCGCGCCGCTCCCAGACATTCTGCTTGCGTTACAAACGGATCTCGACGACCACGGTCAGCGTGATGGGCGCCCTGAACCGTCACGGTGAAGTAGGCGCATGCCTGACCTCTGTTGTCACGGCACGGATGACCCGCGGAGTCCGTCGACGGCCCGGCACCCTCAACGTTGAGGTACCACTCCGCCTTGGCAGGCACGACGCCTGCGAGAAGTACGACTGCGGCCGCACCAAAAAACATCTTCCTCATTACAAACTCTCCCTTGTTGGGCCAGGCCACAGCGGCCTTGACCATCTGGTCTAAAAAATTTATATCATACAATGCATGCACGGTCAATGTTCTTCTAAGGAACTTAAAAAAAGAAAAAGATCGCCCGAGGGGGGCGACCTTTTGAGAGTCGGCTTTCGCCGGCTAGAACACAATGTTGAGGAGCTGGGGAATGAAAGATGGTGGATCGAAAAAGGCCGCAAGCCAAATGGTGGAAAGGCTGAGCCCGAACCCAAGCAGGATGTCGCCCACCAGAGGTTTCTCGGACAGCTCGTGTTGAGAGATATTCTGATTCATCGGAGATGCTCCTTACTCCTTCGGCAGGTCGGGTAAGACCTGCTGCAGTTCATTTTCCATCTCGGCGTTCTGCCGCTGGGCTTCGCTGACTATGGCAATTCCCCCGCCGAATCCATCGAAGGCCCCCGTGGACCTGCCGATGAGGATCGCCACTAGAACGAGTATTCCGACAACAACCCAAAAACGGGGATCGAGTCGGGGATTATCGGCCAGCTGGGGCGGACGTGCATATTGATTGGGCATTTTTGGGCCCCCTTTCTGGCAGAGACCCTACCATACTTTTTATATTAGCGCAAGGAGCGGTCGATTGAGTACTCGCCCACCTGCGTGCGCAAAATATGGAGCGCAAGCGAGGGCACCTCAAGCTGTAAGCCCAATTCGTGCGCTATAGAGCGCACGTAGGTCCCCGAGGAGCACGAAACATGGATAGTGGCGCAGGCAAACTCCCGCTCGCCAGTCGGCTTTAGGTGTCGCTTCCAGAGACGCATAATCTCCTCCTGTCTGAAGTCCCCGTCCACTTTGTCGATGCTGTCTTCGATGTAGCTGAATAGGGTCGGCTCCGAAACCTTGTACATCTCGGTAAGCGAAATATTGTAGATCGTCACCGTGCGCTGCGGCAAGACGAGTGCATCCAAAACTCCCCCGCGTGCCCATTCAAAAAGCGCTTTGCCCTCGACCGTCTTACTTGAGAACGGCGGATACTGCTGCGGGAGCTGCCCGCGGAATTCGTTCAAACCTTTTTCGACCGCCCCGCGCGTGATACGCGAAGGATCGCCCGTGTCCATCATGCGCCCCAAAATATCGTACGTGTCGGTCGAAAATCCGAAGAGTACATCAAGCGTATATTCTTTCGAGAGATTTAAATATTCCTCCCGATGCTTGTTTGCGGATCCGACAAGGCACAGGAGCACCCCCTCTGCAATAGGGTCGAGCCTCCCCGCGTAGGAAAGTACTTCGTGAGCGTAGTGCGGCTTTTCTACCCGCAAACGCTCAAGGCGTTCGCGCGGCGTTTCCCCAAGATTTTTGTACAAGTTTAAAACCGTTTCCCCCACCCGTATCGATCTGTCTTTGAGTTCATCCATATGCAATCAATTCCGTTACATTAGGTATAATATACGCTACTATTTATATATGGCAAAAAAGGCCGCGCCCAAAGAGAAAGCCAGGTTGTCCACCGATTCGTACAAGGGTGTGCGCGACTTCTATCCCGAAGAGCAGGCGCTCATGAATTATATTTTGGGCACCATGCGCGCCGTTTGCGAGCGCTTCGGCTACGAGGAGTATCATGCCTCGATACTTGAGCCGGCCGAACTCTACAAGGCAAAAGGCTCCGAGAATGAAGAAATCGTAAAAGACCAGACCTATACCTTTCTTGACCGCGGAGGCCGCGAGGTGACCCTGCGCCCCGAGATGACGCCGACTGTTGCGCGCATGGTCGCGGCGCGCAAACGCGAGATGGGATATCCGCTCCGCTGGTACTCGATCCCCAACCTTTTTCGCTACGAACGTTCGCAGCGCGGCCGGCTGCGGGAGCACTGGCAGCTCAATGTTGATGTGTTCGGTTCGGGGAGTCTCGCTGCCGATGCGGAGGTCATTGCCGTTGCATACGAGGTGATGAAGGCGTTCGGTGCGATGGATAGCGATTTTGTTATCAAGGTCGGGAGCAGGAATTTCCTCGACGGGATTGTCCGCGAACTTGCGCTGCCCGAAGAAAGTGCAAAAAAGCTCCGCTCGCTCCTTGACCGCAAGGCAAAGATTGCGACCACAGACTTCGAGAGCGACATACAGGCGCTCGGCGTCGCTGCAGAAATGCTCTCCCCCGATAATCCGCCCAATGATGTAAAGGAGGTACTGCAATTCCTTGCCGACATGGGGATCCTGAACGCGGTGTTTGACCCTTCAATTGTGAGGGGTTTTGACTACTACACCGGCATTGTATTTGAGGTATTTGACACGCACCCCGACAACAATCGCGCGATCATGGGCGGCGGCCGCTACGACAACTTGACCGCCCTATTCGACACTGAACCGGTCGTCGGGGTCGGTTTTGGCATGGGGGATGTTACCGTGCGGGACTTTATGCTGGTGCGCGGTTTGCTCCCCGAATATTCGCCCCGCACCAAGGTGTATATAGCGGTTACAGCGAAAGAATATGTGCGGGAGGCACTCAAGCTTGCGCAGACCCTGCGCAGAGAAAATGTGCCGAGTGCAATCGACTTCGGCGAGAAGAAGCTTTCGGAGCAGATAAAAACCGCGGCAAAGCACAAGATCCCCTACCTTATTGTTGTTGGAGAGGACGAGATCAAATCGGGACAATTCAAAATCAAAGATCTGGCAACAGGCGGGGAAAAAACACTTTCGCGCGGAGAGCTTTCGTCATTTTTCTTGAACCTCTAGGCTCGCGCGCGTATACTGCCCTACATGCGCCGCATAACGTTCGATATAGAGACTACGGGAGAGTTTAGGGGGAATGGCGACTTCTCAAACCTCGACGTGACCATCGTCGCGATCCACGATTCCGAGACGCAGGAATTCTCAAGTTTCCTCAAGCCGGAGCTCGGGAACCTCTGGCCGATACTCGAGCGTGCCGACATGCTTGTCGGTTACAACTCCGACCATTTTGATATTCCTATTTTGAATCGCTACTACAGCGGCAATCTCGCTCAAATACGCAGCCTCGATCTCCTCAAAGAAGTAAAGAACGTGCTCGGTAGGAGGCTGCGCCTCGACTCCCTTGCCGAAGGGACACTCGGCAAGAAAAAATCGGGGAGCGGCAGAGAGGCGCAGCAGTGGTGGGTCGAGGGCAATATAGAAAAACTGCGGGAGTATTGCATTGATGACGTAAGAATAACGAACGAGCTCTACGAGTATGCAAAGAAAAACGGTGTTCTCAAATACAAAGACTTCGACGGTATCCGCGAAATAAAGCTCGACACTTCAAGCTGGGAAAAACCGCAGGATTCAGGCGGCAACCTCACCCATACCCTCCCGTTTTAAAAAAAGCGGGGCCAACATACATGTTGGCCCCTTTGTTTCCATTCCTTATGGTCTCAACCTATTGTTTTGCGTCATGCCGTGATTCGGCTTCAGGCGTGAGGGGAGCTGCACTCCCCTCACGTTTGGAGTCTTTCTACCGGTCTCCGAGGCGGTCCACGCTGAATGTCACGTGGGACAGAGCCTCTTCCAGACGCTCGATGGAGGGTGCATGACAATCACCCCAGACATCAATGGTTACTTTCTGCCATCGAACTTCAGTCAGGAATTTCTCCCTGCAGAGCTCGCAACAGGTCCTGTAGCAAGCCCTTACCTCCCCATCGAAAGAGTCGATGGTGAGACTGGTATCTCCGGGCGTCTTGTAGAAGATCCGGAAGAAACCGCGAGGATACTCCTCAATCTGCAGACCAACTTTGACCTGCACAAGCGCTTTGTAGCGCTTGGAGAGAAAATAGCGACGAAGTCGCCAATACCCTGGGAACATTATGCTGCCTCCATTTGGTTTGAGGGAACGGGTACAAGTATTACTATAACTTTTAATATATTTTCTGTCAATGCCTTCATGATTTTCCCTGCCCTGTGCTAGAATGGTTTTTAACTAACAATAAAGCCATATGAAATCCCAATACATACTTCCCGGTACCATAGTGGTCGCAGGTTTGCTTATCGCAGGCGCAGTATTTTTAACAGGAAAGATGAGCGTGCCCGCGGGGAATGGCGGCTCAACCACCGTCACAGCGCGCCCGTATGACCCCGCGCGTGATCATATCCTCGGCAACCCCAACGCCTCGGTAAAGGTAATCGAGTATTACGACCTTGAGTGCCCGCATTGCAAAACATTCCACACAACGATGCACCAGATCATGGACCACTACGGCCTCGCTGGTAACGTCGCGTGGGTAGAGCGCCACTTCCCGCTCGCCTCGATCCACTCCAAAGCCCCGCAGGAGGCGGCGGCCTCTGAATGTGCGGCGGAGCAGGGAGGCGACGCAGCATACTGGAAGTTTGTTGACCGTGTGTTTGAGGTAACACCGGGTAACAACGGCCTCGACCTTGCACAACTCCCCGTGATTGCCGGCGAAATCGGGCTCAATGTGGAGGCATTCAACACATGCCTTTCATCCAACAAGTACGCAAAAAAGATAAGCGACTCATATGCGGAGGCTATCGCGCTCGGCGCGCAAGGGACACCCTATACCCTCATCATGGTCGGCAACGAGGCGGTCACGCTCCCCGGCGGCCAGCCATACGACTCCATGCGCGCTGCAATAGACGCAGTCCTCTCCGGACTACCTAGCGGCAGTGCCACTACGACGGGTCAATAAGACCAAGCCTGTATATATCGAAGGAATTTTCGCCCTCGAACATGTCAGAGGGGTTTGGGAGGAAAACGCGCGTACGCGTAATCTCGGCAGTTGCATCGTGTATGAGCCGGCGAAAGACGGCAAATTCCTGTTTGTAGTCGCGAAAGTCAATCACATATTTTTTCATCTGGCTCCTGCCGTTCAGATTCTTTGATTTTTTATATTCGTGGACGATAAAGCGCCGGACCGGCTTTTTAAATAACTCCCGCACTGTGTAGTAGTTAAATATGGCTTGGAGCACAAAGAGCGACTTCTGTGCGCCATATGGCGTAAAAGAGTCTACAAATTTATAGTCCACTATATCAACGGCTCTAGGGTCAACACCAGATCGTACGACGAGGTCCGACACTGCCTTAAGCGGGAGCGGCAGGTTCTTAACCTCCACCACTCCTTTGACCTCAACCCCAAACACTTTGTAGTGGGGCGGCCGCTTCATAAAAAATGAGATAGCTTGTACGTATTCGCGCTCCATTGAAGCGCGTTTCTTTTTACGCGCGGCGCGGGTTTTTGCCTTGCCAAAATTAATTTCAAAATCGGGGACGCGCTTCAAATACTCGAGCCCGAGCGCAACCGATCCTTCCTTCCCCACTCCGCCATAGTAGTGCTCTACCGCCGTGTGGCAGGCACGCCCGACAATGCCCGAGGGCGAGGAGGGCGTGTCATACACCTCCTCAACATAGCGCTTGTACCACGCCAAAGGGTTCCTCAAAAACGCCATGAGCGAAGAGTAGCTCCAGTGCTTTATCGGAAGGTCGGGCATGAGCCCAGTATACAAAATTAGTAACTGCGAAGCCGTTTGGCTTTTTCGTGCGTGCGGATGCGCTCAAGCGCTTTGGCTTCTATCTGGCGGATACGCTCGCGGGTAACGCCGAATTTCTTCCCCACCTCTTCAAGTGTATGGTAGATACCGTCCTCAAGCCCATGGCGGAGTTTCAAAATTTCGCGCTCCTTGGGAGAAAGCTCTTCAAGAATTTCGCGCAGCTGGTCCGCCAAAATGCGGCGCGCCACTTCCTGGTCCGGCGAGAGAATTTTGTCGTCTTTTATAAAATCACCGAGCACCGATTTACCGTCGTCGTCGTCAGAGCCGACCGGGCTTTCAAGCGAGACCGTATCCTGATCTATTTTTTCTATCTGGTAGACCTTTTCAACATCAATACCCATCTCAAGCGCCACCTCCTCTGCAAGCGGGTCGCGGCCCAAATCCTGCGAGAGCCTTCGCGAGACCTGTTTGTACTTCGCAATTGTCTCGACCATGTGGACGGGGATACGTATGGTGCGGCTCTGGTCCGCAAGCGCGCGCGTTATCGCCTGCCGTATCCACCATGTTGCATAGGTCGAGAATTTAAAGCCTTTGGTGTGGTCGAACTTATCAACCGCTTTAAAGAGGCCGAGATTCCCTTCTTGAATAAGATCAAGAAGTGTTAGGTCGGGGCTCCTCCCCACATATTTTTTGGCAATTGAAACAACAAGGCGAAGGTTAGCACGCGCCAAAAGATTTCTCGCTTCGTCATCGCCGTCAACAATCCGCTTCGCGAGATCGCGCTCCTGCTGAGCATTGAGAAGCGGGTACT
>CAZRJD010000030.1:0-9098 GCA_964600495.1 uncultured Candidatus Saccharibacteria bacterium | reverse complement strand
CGCGGCATCGGCCGACCTTCTACCTATGCGTCGATTATGAAGACGCTCGAGGCG
This sequence comes from uncultured Candidatus Saccharibacteria bacterium, assembly GCA_964600495.1. GTDB lineage: Bacteria > Patescibacteriota > Minisyncoccia > Phycocordibacterales > SBAW01 > GWA1-54-10. The sequence goes on along the minus strand of CAZRJD010000030.1, from coordinate 9,044 downwards.
CGCGGCTATGTCACAAAAGAAGGCCGCACACTCATCCCAACCGACACCGGCGACGTTGTCTCAACATTCCTTGAGGACAATTTCCCCACCTACATCAGCGATACCTTTACTGCGGAGATGGAGGATGAGCTCGACGAAATTGCCGAAGGCAAGCGCGAGTACACAAAAACACTTAAGGACTTTTATACGCCGTTTCTCAAGGAAGTTAAAATAAAAGACAAGGAGGCGGGCAAGATCACTAATCTTGGCGAAGCACCTAAAGAGTTTGTCTGTCCTGTGTGCGGTTCCCCGATGGTCTTTAAGCTATCGAGGCAGGGAAAATTTATGAGCTGCTCGCGCTTTCCCGACTGTCTTGGTGCGCGAACAGAAACCGGCGAGGTCATATCAAACGAACCTCCGAAGCCGATTGGTGTGTATCCGGAAACAGGCGAACCTATTTATATTTTGACGGGCCGCTTCGGCCCGTATGTGCAGGTCGGCGAGACGCCGACCGGCAAGGGCTCTAAATCAAAAAATAAACCCCGCCGCGGGAGTGTGCCAAAAGACAAAGATCCGGAGAGTGTGACGCTTGAGGAGGCGCTCATGTATCTCTCGCTCCCCCGCGTGCTCGGGGTACATCCGGAAACGAACGAGCCAATTTCTGCAAATATCGGCCGCTTTGGCCCCTACATTGTGCACCAGAAAGACTTCCGTTCGCTTAAAACTGACGATGTGTACAAAATTGAGCTCCCCCGCGCGCTCGAGATATTGAAGGAGGAAAAAAAGAAACGCGGCTTCGCAAGAAAAACCAAAAAGGAGTAAACTGGGCGCATGGACGGGCTCAAGGAAATTATTGAGCGCAAAGGCATTACCTCCCCCGAGGACCGAGCGCTCATAGAAAAGGCCTACACATTCGCGGCGGAGGCCCACAAAGACCATAAACGCCTCTCCGGCGAGCCGTATCTGGTGCATCTTGTCGAGACCGCAAAAGGCTTGGCCTCGCTCGGCATGGGGGCAAAGACCATTGCCGCAGGGCTCCTCCACGACTCTATCGAGGATGTTGGGGTCAACCCCGAAACAATAGAGAAAGAGTTCGGCAAAGAAGTGCTGTTTTTGGTTGAAGGCGTCACAAAACTCGGCCGCCTCAAGTACCACGGCGCTGAGAGGCACCGGGAAAGTCTGCGCAAACTTCTCGTTGCGACGGGTCAGGATGCGCGGGTCCTTATCATCAAGCTCATGGACCGCCTCCACAACATGCGGACACTCAAATGGGTGCCGGAGGCAAAGCGGCAACGTATTGCGCTTGAGACCTTGGAGATATACGCCGCCATTGCCCATCGCCTCGGTATGGGACTCGTGCGCAAAGAGCTCGAGGACTTGGCGTTTGAGTATGGCTACCCCACGGAATTTGCGGAGACGCGTACCCTTTTGACCGAAAAGTCGAAGGAAACGCAGATACGTCTTGAGCACATGACGCGTACGCTTAAAAAAGAGCTCGCAAAAAACGACCTAATAAAGTTTGAGACCGATTACCGCGTCAAAGGCCTCTACAGCTTATGGCAAAAGCTCGAGCGCAAAGACAGGGACATGAGCAAGGTGTATGACGTCGCCGCTATCCGCATCGTCGTTCCGACCATTGCCGACTGCTACCGTGTCTTAGGCGTCGTTAACAACCTCTGGCAACCACTCCCAACTAAAATAAAAGACTATATCGCGTTCCCCAAACCGAATGGGTATCAATCGCTCCACACAACTGTGTTTGCAGGAGACGGCGGGATTGTCGAGGTGCAGATACGCACAAAAGAAATGCATGATAAGGCCCAGTATGGTATCGCGGCACATGTAGTCTATAAAGAAAAAGGCGACAAAGGTATCGGCGGCAGAGCGTCGAGTTTTGACTGGATACGGAGCCTCATACCGGGGCTCGGCGGTCGTACACCCGATGTGGAAAAACCAGAGAATGCAAAAAAGCGCTCCCGCTACGGTGCCCCTTCCGCCCCGGAGTGGCTTGCGAACCTCGACGAGGATGAAATAGCGGATGATCCGGACTTTGAGACAACACTTCGAACCGACATATTCACCCATCGGGTGTTCGTATTTACCCCGAAGGGCGACGTCGTTGACCTGCCGCTTGAGGCAACGCCCATAGACTTTGCCTATGCCATACACTCGGATATCGGCGACCATGTGGCAGGCGTCAAGGTAAACGGCAAAATGGTACCGCTCGATACGGTGCTCCAAAACGGAGACATTGTTGAGATAGAGACCCGCAAGGGCGCTTACCCCAAGCGCAAATGGCTCGACATCGCACAGACCACGCTCGCGAGGCGGCATATCAGGAACGCGCTTGAGCGGGAAAACAAATCAACCTAAATCGAAAAGCTCGAAGGGTCGAAGGTGTTTTCGTCGCGCTCTTTTTCGTCTTTTGACCGGTCGTCCAGAGATTCTGCGGAGGCGGACACCTCCTGTGCAAACGGTCTGGCGCCGTCTTCGGCGAGATCCGAGGACCTTTGCACGGGAGGTTCCGCTGTAGTCTCTGGCTCTTGTTTCGCCCCAGCAATCCTGCTCTGAAGCGCGTTAAAAATTGCACGAAGGTCATCTTCGTTTGTGTAATCTATTGAAAGTTTGCCGCCGTGCTCTTTCGGCTCTATTGCAACACGCGTACCAAGCGCGTCGCTAAGTTCGCGCTCCATCTCGATAACCTCCGGTGAGAAAAGATATTCCTTTTTGCGGACACGCTCAATTGCGATGCGGCGCGCGATATTCTCTGTATCGCGCACCGTAAGCCGCTTGAGCAGAATTTCGCGGAAGAGCGTTTGCTGTTCTTCCTTGCGGTCCGAAAGCATGAGTATTGGTCGTGTATGGCCCTCGGAAATCTTGCCGTCGCGGAGCGCATCCTGCATTTCCTGCGGCATGCCGAGGAGCCTGATCGTGTTTGAAACATATTCCCTGCTCTTCCCTATCTTTTCCGCAATCTCGACGTGTTTAAAGTGAAATTCCTTGGCAAGTTTGTCGAATGCTTTTGCGCGGTCTATCGAGTTGAGGTCCTCGCGCTGCAAATTCTCGATAATTGCGAGCTCGAGTTTGGTTTTGTCGTCATCGTACGCTTCGCGTATCAAAACCGGCACTTGGGCTATCCCAGCGATTTTGGAGGCCCGTAAGCGCCGCTCGCCTGAAATAAGCTCATACTCTGCCGCGAGGCCCCCACCGGGCTTCTCTACCTCCTTACGGGTTACGGTTAAGGGCTGGAGCACCCCGTACTGGCGAATAGACCTCGCTAGGTCTTGGAGCTTCGCTTCGTCGAACTCTTTGCGGGGCTGAAAGGGGTTCGGTTTTATCTTGTCTACCTCAATCCAGAAAATGGCGTTGTTGTAAAACCCCGACATAAAAGATATTCTAACACAGGAATTAATTGCCGGAGTGGCGGAATTGGTATACGCGCACGACTCAAAATCGTGTCTCGCAAGGGATGAGGGTTCGAGTCCCTCCTCCGGCACCAGAAGTAGAGTTATACTACAAAACATGAATGACGAAGTCATACAGATTTTAAAGGAGGCAGGGGCGCTTATTACCGACAGTCATCTGGTCGGAAACTCTGGTCGACATATGAGCGTGTATATTAATAAAGACGCGCTTATTCCACATCCCGTGCTCACCTCGCGCATGGGGGAGTTATTTGCCGAAAAAAATAAAGACCTTCCAATTGATATCGTTGCAGCGCCGGCAATGGGTGCGATTATCTTAGGCCATTCTACGGCATACCATCTCTCAAAACTCAAAGGTACCGAGGTACTAAGCGTTTATACAGACAAAGTTGGCGAAAACGGTGCAGTGCTTAAGCGCGGCTATGACAAAATGGTTCAGGGTAAAAATGTGCTGGTCGTCGAAGACACAACGACGACCGGCGGCTCGGTTAAAAAGGTAGTTGATCTTGTTAAGGCTGCTGGAGGAAACGTGGTACAGGTTTGTGTGATGGCAAATCGTGATCCTAAAGTAACCTCTGAACTAATGGGTGCACCTTTCTCGTACCTGACTTTTATTGAGGCAGCATCATATGACGAAGCAGAATGTCCGCTCTGTAAGGCAAATGTCCCCATTAACACAACCGTCGGCCATGGCAAAAAATATCTCGAGTCCAAAGGAAAAATATAATTCGCGCGCAAGGGCTATAGACTCGCTCGTTTGTGTCGGGCTTGATAGTGAGTTTGAAAAAATTCCTGAGCGGTTCAAAAAACTTGAATTCCCGCAGTTTGAATTCAATACATGGATCATTAAGCAGACGCACGAGTTCGCAGCTGCATATAAACTAAACAGCGCGTTCTACGAAGCGCGGGGTGATCAGGGCATCAGAGAGCTCAAAATGACAATCGACTACCTACAGGCAGAGTATCCCGACATTTTTACAATTCTTGACGCCAAGCGCGCCGATATCGGCAACACAAACAACGGTTACGTTACATTTATTTTTGACTGGCTCGGGTTCGACGCGACGACACTCCATCCCTACCTCGGGCAGGAGGCAATACAGCCGTTCCTAAACAGAAAAGACAAAGTTTCCATTATTCTTTGTCGGACCTCAAACCCCAGTGCGCCGGAGTTTCAAGACTTGTTAGTCAATAGTAAGCCGCTTTGGCAAATTGTAGCGGAGCGTATATCGAAAGAATGGAATGCAAACAACAACTGCATGCTGGTTGTTGGTGCCACATATCCGGACGAAATGAAGAAGGTCCGCGACATTGCAGGCGACATGACGTTTCTTGTCCCCGGCATCGGGGCGCAGGGCGGCAGTGTCGAGGAGGTCCTCAAGGCAGGGCTGAACAGCAAAGGGCTCGGGCTCATCATACACTCCGCCCGCGGAATTATTTTTTCGGACGATCCAAAAGAAAAGGCGCGGAAACTCCGCGACGAAATACGAACTTTTAAAAACAAAAATTAGAGGAGCGAGGAGACAGAGCCACCGTGTCGGTCAGACTCATGAAGCACCTTGGCAAGAAGGTCTTCAACAGGGAGGACGGTCAGCCACGATGCGTGCTTCATAAGATAGTCGGTGCTCCTCGGTATCGAGCCTGTCACAACCACCGGCACTTGCGCCTCAATAAACTTTTCCTCCGCAGTCGACTCTGCTGTAGGGCTAAAGATCCCGTGGGTGGCGCAAATGCACACTCTGTTTGCTCCCCGCTCGTAAAGCGCTTTTGCCCCCGTTAGGATAGTGCCTCCGGTGTCTATCATGTCGTCATACAAAATGAGGTCTTTGCCTGTCGGGTCCTCGCCTATGAGATTATGGGTAATGACTCCACCCTTTCCCACGCGCTCTTTTTCCAAGATCCCGACCGGTACATCTTCACCAAGGAGCTTTGCAAACCGCCGCGCCCGAACCGCCGCGCCAAAGTCGGGTGCCACAACCATCACGTTTGAAAAGTCATTATTGAGCACTTCCCTGAAATACTCCGCATGCAGGACCGCCCCCCGCAGGTTATCAACCGGTATAGAGAAGAACCCCTCCTCCTGCTCAACATGCATGTCCATTGTGATGATCCGCTTTACCGATTTGTTTGTCTCAATAAGGTCGGCAAGGACACGAGCCGATATGGGGACACGCGGCCTGTCCTTCCTGTCCTGCCGCAGGTACGGCATATAGAGCAGAACGAGCACGAGGCTTTTTGCCGAAGCTAACGAAACGGCATTGTTCGTGAGGAGCATCTTCATGATGCCTGTGTTCGGGTCTGGGTGGAAAAGCGAGTGGAAGAAATATACCTCCTGCGAGCGCACCGTCTCGGGGATCCGGACCGATACTTCGCCGTTCGGAAAGGTCTTATACTCCGCTGCGATATGCGAGTAGTGGTCATGGATATTCCGGAGCTTCTCGGTAACACTTTTAGCCGCTCCCGACATCTCCTCGGAGGAAAGTATAGTGACGCGGTTGCCGTTGTACTCTGCCATATAGGTTCAAGCCATACTAGCAAAAACCCCCTCCCAAGGATAGATTAGGTGGAATGCCCATTCGAAAGCCTCAGGGTAAGCCAAAAATCATTGCATTAGTGGGCCCTACCGCCTCCGGCAAGTCTGCCCTCGGGGTCTTTCTTGCACAAAAGCTCGGGGGTGAGATTATTTCTGCCGACTCAAGGCAGGTATACCGCAAGCTTAATATCGGGACCGGCAAAATTACAAAACGCGAGATGAAGGGCGTCCCTCATCATATGCTTGATGTAGCCTCCCTAAAAAAACAATTTAGTGCTGACGATTTTGTGCGCCTTGGAGAAAAAGCTTGTTTTGTAATTTTGCAAAAAACTAAAATACCTATTGTAGTAGGTGGTACGGGGCTTTATGTAGATGCACTTCTTGGCCGGACGATACTCCCCGATGTCCCGCCAAATCAGAAATTACGAGAACAACTAGAACAACAAACAACTGAACAATTATTTACACAGCTCAAAAAGCTCGACCCACGCCGCGCCAGAGCGATAGAGCCAAAACACAAGCGCCGGATAATTCGGGCCATTGAGATAGCTTACGCGCTTGGCAAAAACCCGGTGCCTAAAACCAAGAAGAAATATGAGGTGTTGTGGCTTGGCATCAACATCCCCGAAAAAAAACTGGGAGCAAATATCCATATTCGCCTATTCGCACGAATGAGGGGAGGGATGGTTGCGGAAGCAAAGAAACTGCATAGAGAAGGGCTTTCCTACAAACGTATGGAGGAGCTGGGGCTCGAATACCGCTATCTGGCACTTTTTCTGCAAGGTAAAATCACGCGAGAGAAACTCGAGCAGGAAATAGAGCGGGGTAACTGGCAATACACCAAGCGGCAGATGCGCTGGTTTAAACGCAACCCTGACATCCATTGGGTCAAAAACCCGCCTGACAGTCGGGCAGGCAAATCCAAGGCTTTGCAACTCGCAAAAAAATTCCTAAGCGGCACCTTACAAGCAAGTGCGCTTGGAATTTCTAAGGCGTATGAACGCCAAGAAAATCTCAGCGGGCGATGAGGGAATCGAACCCCCAACTACGGTTTTGGAGACCGTCGTTATACCACTTAACTAATCGCCCCAGTAGTTGAGAATACTACTTTTTTGCCTCTTTGTGGACGGTGTTGGCGCGACACCATTTGCAATACTTTTTGAGCTCGATTTTGCGCTCAACAAGCTTTTTGTTTTTGGACGACCAATAATTGATGCGCTTGCATTTGCCGCAGGCGAGTTTGATTAGGCGATCTTGTGACATGTCGAAAGGAATATACCCTATAACACATTTTTACGCAACTTCTAGGGCACTTGTGTTGCGCCCGTACAAAAACTGAAACCGAGGTTCTTGCCGGAGTAAAGCTGGTTAACCCAGTATGGTGTCACCACCCAATAGGTAAGAGCGCAGAGAGAGGTCTGCGGTATCCCGAGGAATTTCATCAATTCATTTTCTGCCCGTTCCCGTACACTCTTGAGCGGCTCTTCTGACAATATGATAGTGAAGGATTGGTCAGACTCGTTATAGCTGATGTTGTAATCAACTTCTTCCCCCGCCCTGGGACATGTGCCGTCTCCGAGGCAATATCCCGGAGAGCCGACAAGGTAGTAGTTGCCCGGGTTTACGGTATCTTTTATTGTCTGGCCGTTATTTACAAAATCTTTGACGACAATTTTTTCGCCCCCCTGCCCTGTGAGCGTAAGAGTCTGCTCGGTAGGAGGGGTGGAAGAAGCCTGCGGTGAAGGAGATGTTGTGGCCACAACCGGCTGCGTGGAGTTTGAAGGTGGCGGAGTGGGTTTAGTTACAGGCGACGGAGGTATGGGCGCCACCATGTTTCTTGTCAAAAACCACCCTCCGATAGAAACGAGTGCTATCACCAAAAAAATCCCGATCCCGATTATCCAATGTAAAATCTTATTCATATTCATTAGTTATACGTTTTGACACATTGTCTTTGTGTTGAAGCACGGGGATCCTGGGTCCAGTCGGTATACTCGGGGTTTTGAACAACAAGACAGGCTGCGGCACTTGTATTGCAGTCGAAGTTGGCGGCAGCGGCCTCACACATGTCACAACCCTGTTTTTGTCCGGGTTTACAACTACCTCCGCTGAAATATTGCGAGCAATTCAGATTCCCCGACACAGTATACCTTGCCGCTCTTGCCGCCTGCGTACAAACAGAGAGGTTAAGGTTATGGCATTGGTCATTATAGCCGAGCGCTATCTGGAAATGTCCCCGGGCACTCGTCCGTTTACCTTCGAGAGTAGTGGGGATGCCGGGGTTTCCGCTGCAGCCGCTTTCCGGTCCGGCTATGCATGACAGTGTATTGGCTTGTTTGTTATTTAACAAATAGCCGCCCCGCCCTGCTGCTGCCTGTATACTTGACGCAGAGCAGTTACCAGTACCAAGTGCTGCGGGAGTATAAGTGGGGGCTATGGTATCCCTGCCATATGTGCATACTCCGTTTACCGGAACATACCCCGGTTGGTCGCAGGTTACCTGAGCAGGCAGGGGGTTAAATATCTGACGAAATACTGTAGTAACACTTTGCGTAGCGCGGTCAAAGCGGGCTCCGGAATGATCACAATCAAGATTATCCCAGCTGCTGCCGATGAAAAATGTATCCTTAACCAACACACTTAGGATGGTTTGCACGATAAGCCAGCCGGAAACAACAACAAGGAAACCGATAAGCACTGAACCGAATATCTTTTTTCCCTTCTCGAGCCGGGTCGGGCTCTGCCCCGAGGTAAACATAAACCATCCCGCTATCCCAAAGGCCAAGATTGCAACAGGGATGGAAAAGCCGACAAGAAAGTTGATGATGTTCTGGAAGAGTTGCCCTACGTGGCATAGATCGCAGCTTATAGCACCCACATCAACGCCGTTCATGAATTCCCCTGTTCTCGAACCGCACGGCACAATCTGCGCGTACGCGACAAGCGGTATCAAAGACCACACCACTCCGCCAAGCGCAAAGAGCCAAGCCCGAAACTTCATACGCTAATCATACCACCGGTTTTGCGCTAGCTCCCTAACTATTGTACTTTGATATAGTTCGCTCGATATATTGCGTCGGTGGTAGAGTGGTCAATTACAACAGGCT
>CAZRJD010000029.1:0-9471 GCA_964600495.1 uncultured Candidatus Saccharibacteria bacterium | reverse complement strand
TCTTAATCGCGTAAGTGATTGTAGAAATGGGAAGTACTCCTGTGGTGAATTGGTATATAGTTTGCCAGTCTCTCGCTTTTTCTTATTCTAGTTTTTTGCAAAATTACAAAATAGCCCCGCCCACCCTTCCCTCATTTCAGCTTTTTGCAAAATACTGAAATGAGGTATATAGTGCCTGACCATGCAAAAGGGGAGCGACCACCGAAGACTTGAACGGATAGTAAAAGGCTTTGCGAACCATCGGCGGCTGCAGATACTTGATCTGCTCAAGAGTACGCCGGAACTTTCGGTTGATGAAATTGCCGAGCGGCTCGGGATAGGATATGAGAACGCTTCCGACCATCTCCGCAAGATGGCCATCGCAGGGCTTCTTCTTAAACGTAGTGATGGAAACAGTGTACGTCATAAACTCACTCCTCGTGCAGAATCTATTCTAGTATTTTGCAAAAAACTAGAATAGTGAAATGAAAGTTTCTGGGAGCGCGATTACATGGTATAATTTCAGTAATGGGGAGCTTATTTACTAACACGTGCCTATGACCATATTTTTTCTGATTCTCGGGGTACTTTTAGGGGCTGCGTCGGTTGTTTTTCTGCTCCAAAACGATATGCCGGTTACGGTGATGTTTTTTAACTGGCAATTCGACGGCTCTCTCGCGATTGTCCTCATGCTTGCGATGTGCAGCGGCATCCTCGTAACCACGCTGCTCCTCGTTCCGAGCTTTGTCCGCGACGAATTCCGCCTCTCAAAACTCCGCAGACAAAACACAAAACTCGAAGACGAACTTGTTTCCGCACAAAAAGAATTAGAGGTCGAAGTGATTCCTCCCGACTCTCCCGACATCGCTTCACCGTTTTTACCCCCACGGTAAGGTAGAATAATACGCGTTCCAGAGTTACACAGTTAAAACAGGTAAGAAATGCTATTATAAGGTTCTTACTATGTATCACCTGTATATTCTTACCTGTGCGGACGGGACGCTCTATACCGGCATCGCGACTGATCTTAAAGAGAGGATACAGGAACATAATTCGCCAACACTCGGGGCAAAGTATACGCGCACGCGGCGGCCGGTGCGCCTTAGTTACTCAGAAGAGTTTATTGACCGTTCTGCTGCAAGCAGGGAAGAGTATCGCATCAAGCAGTTGTCGCGGCAGGGGAAGCTCGAATTAATAAAAAAGAAAGACACACGGAGGGTGTCCGATACCATAGAGACATGAGCAAAGAATTTTTAGTCGCCGTGCCGATTGTGATACTTTTACTCCTAGGAGGCTTTTGGTATTACGCCTCAAGAGAGCCTATGCAAAAGCCAAGCACTACGACAGACGGGTACTCAACCTCAACCGCGCCCAGCACTCCTTCTGCAAGTCAGAATCAGCCACAAGTTATTGCTAATCAAAATAAAATGCAAGCAACACTAAAGACAAATAAAGGCGACATCACGATAGAGTTTTTTGGAAATGACGCGCCAAAAACAGTGGAGAATTTTACGAAGCTCGCGGGGCAGGGGTACTACAACAGCACGAAATTTCATCGCGTGATAGCAGGCTTCATGCTCCAAGGCGGCGACCCGCTCACAAAAGACGACTCACTTGTGAGCCGCTGGGGCACCGGCGGGCCGGGGTATCAGTTTGCAGATGAGATCCACGCCAATAACCACAACAACATCGGCACTATCGCCATGGCAAATGCCGGTCCAAACACAAACGGCAGCCAATTTTTTATCAATGTTGCCAATAATAACTTTCTCGATACCAAACACACGGTATTTGGCAAAGTTGTAACGGGTATGGACGTTGTTAAAGCAATTGAAGCAATTCCAACGGGGCAGGGCGACCGCCCGACAACCCCTGTTATTATCGAGAGCGTCACACTGAAATAAAAAACGGCGGTACAATATAAATCGTGTCTGAACCTTGGTACAAACGCATATCCCTGCGCACGTATATCCTTATCGGCATACTGCTTGTTGCGCTGCAGGCGCTCGTACTCTACCTTATGGGCCAACCCGCGATATGCCAGTGCGGCTACATAAAATTTTGGCACGGAGTAATTTTGAGCGGCGAAAATTCGCAGCAGTTGACCGACTGGTACACCTTTTCCCACTTTGCGCACGGGTTCATTTTTTATTTCCTGCTCTCGGTCTTTTTGCCCAGGGTGCCGCTGGGGCTCCGCCTCCTTATCGCTATCGGTATTGAGGTCGGGTGGGAAGTGCTTGAAAACACGCCAATGGTCATCAACCACTACAGGCAACAGGCGCTCGCACAGGGTTACATGGGCGACAGCATCGTCAACTCAGTAGTCGATACACTTGCTGTAGTGGCAGGGTTTCTGCTCTCGAGGAAGTTGCTGGTCCTCTACATTGTCATAATTGCCGTTGCGATGGAGGCTTTTACCATATATATGGTGCGCGACGGGCTCACGTTCAACGTTATTAACCTCATTTATCCGCTTGAGTTTTTGCAGGACTGGCAAATGAGCGGTACTAAATAAAAAAGTCCCGCCACAAGGGTGGGACCAGAGGTGCTGCGGAGGAGAGAGTCACCCGTACATTGATAGCCGTGATGGTGGTGCTCTAAACTTCAAAATATGGGTGTCATGACATACGTCATACTCACCGACAGGCCGCCAGACTTGATTGGCGAACATGTAGGAGATGGCATAGCGGCAGCTGGGCAGATCAAGGACCTTCAGCTCAAGCTGCAGTCCTGGCGCCATGACGCTTCGTGACGTACGCAACCTTTCGCCAGGTTTTTCTAGGTCTTGGAAGATAATCACAAGAACCGTGGTCGTTGTGTTGTTCTTGAGAAGAACAGTTGGCACTCGTCTGCTCTCTTCAGCGTAAGAGGCAGATTGTGCCGTGATCGCAAGGAAGGCCGCGATCAGAAGGCGAGATATTTGCATCATCGCGCTACTCCGCGTTGTTCCGCCGACATGGCGGAGCTTCTACTCAAACCATACACCCGTTCATAAAATATTCATAATCTATACATAACCTGGTTATCCACAACTTGTGTATATTGTGTATTGCACGAAAAATAATGTGTGGGTAAAATGGTTTTATGCAACGGCCGCTCACCTCAAAACAAAAACGCGTGCTCGATACCATTGAACTCTACGTGCGGGCAAAGGGCGAGCCACCGACCTTGGAAGAGTTGCGCAAGAATCTGGGATTCAAGTCGCTCCGGACCGTAACGCAATATTTGGAAAGTCTGGAGGAGAAGGGCTACATCGTGCGGCGTAAATATGCACGCCGCAATATTGAACTCCGGAGTGGGAGCGGCAGCGGCACGGGGGCAGAGACTGTGAGCGTGCCAGTCGTTGCGAACGTCGGCTGCGACGATCTTTCACTTTTTGCACAGGAGGAGCATGACGAGTTTTTGGAGGTTGACACATCAATCGCCGAGAGTGAGGAGAGCGGCATTGTTGCGGTGCGCGCGGTTGGCGACAGCATGGAGGACGCGGGCATTAACCCCGGCGACTATGTGCTTATCCGCTTTACCGACGAGGCACAGAATGGCGACCGCGTTGCGGCTATTGTCGGCGATATGGTAACGGTGAAGCGTCTTGAGAGGCGCGACGGTGTTACCGTGCTGTGGCCGGAGTCTAAAGACCCCAAATATAAACCGATAGTTCTGCGCGAGGATTTTAAAATAGCGGGCAAAGTGCTCTGCGTCATACCAAACCCCGCCGCGGAAATGACCGAGGTCGTATATGACGAGAAATATGTCTGAAAAACCTCCAACAACGGAAGAAGAGTGGAAGAGTAAACTCACGCCCGAGCAGTACGCCGTATTGCGCGAGAAGGGAACTGAGACACCCTTCTCGGGCAAACTCCTGCATGAAAAACGCGACGGGACTTACCGCTGTGCTGCATGCGGGCAAGCACTTTTTGCCTCTGGTACTAAATTTGACTCCGGCTCGGGCTGGCCGTCTTTTGATGAGGCATTCCCTGATGCGGTCAAGTTTATCAACGACGACTCACTCGGTATGTCGCGCACTGAAGTGGTGTGTAGCAATTGCGGCTCACACTTGGGGCACATGTTTACCGACGGTCCGACCCCAACTGGCAAGCGCTATTGTATGAACTCGGTGTGTCTTGAGTTTGGGGAGAAAAAAGGAGTTAACCAGTAGCTCTTCACATGGGCTATTTCCTCCAAACGCAAAAATCGCGTTATACTAAATACCTGTTTATAAGATGTAAAATATACTCATGCCACCTTCAACACCTACACCAGTACCGATGCCGCCTGCATCAAATTCGCGCACATGGGTCGCTCCGGTTGCCATTATTCTTGTACTTGTACTGCTTGTAATAGGCGCGTGGTACACAGGCCTCTTCAGCGCGTTTATGCCGCAAGCGGAGGAAACTGCGACAACAACACCGCAAGTTGCACAGCAGCCCCAAAATGACCTTCCAACCGGAATGGGCGACACATCAGACTCTGCCATACTGCAGGATTCTGCAGCGGTAGACGCACAAATACAAGCACTTGCCTCCGACTCCGCAGGCATCGACGAGAGTCTTAATGACAAGCCCGTAACACAGGAATACTAATATGAAATCCTTCAACAACTTCATCCGCTTGCTTATTGCTCTCTCGCTTCTTACTCCGGCATTTGCCATGGCGCAGGTCAATGCGGATGTAGGTGCCTCTGCGACGGTAGAAACCAATGCTGCACGTGTTCGCGCAAATGCAACCGCTTCCACAACTCTGGGCGCAAATGTAGTAGTTCGTGCAAAAGCAAGAGCGGCCGAGGAAATAGAGCGTCGCACCAAAGCACTCGGTGCCATGCGCGCCCGCATCGCGGCCATGAACAAAGTAACGGCCGAGTTCAAGCAAAATCTTAACGCAAATGTCGATGTGCAGGTAAACAATCTTGCAAGTTTAAGAGCGCGTATCGAAGGGCAGACAGATACTGCGGCGCTCAAAGTGGATGTGCAGTCGATAACAAGAGACTACCGCATCTACGCGCTTGTCATGCCGCAGGCGCGCATAGCCGCCGCTGCGGACAGGGCGGCGACGCTTATCAATATGCTCGCTACGCTCGGGACAAAGCTTCAGACGCGCCTCGAGGTCGCACGGGCCGCGGGTAGTGATGTTACGGCGCTTGCCTCCGCACTTACCGATATGGGAGTACGGCTGCAGAGCGCGCAGGCACACGCGCAGGCGGCGGTAAACGGCTCTGCAACGCTCACCCCTGACAACGGCGACAAGGCAATAATGGAAAGTAATCTTGCGGCGCTCAAAAAAGCCCGCGAAGAGATAAAAGCCGCACACGAGGATATTGTTGCCGCCCGCAAAGATGTTGACACAATAGTAAAGGGCCTGCGCGCGCTTAGTGTAAAAGCATCTGCATCGACCACGGTACAAACGCAGTAATGTTTGAAATACTTGCAGCTTCAATATTGATAATGTTTGCTTCTCTTGTGGGGAAGGTAACCATATGGAAACGTGCCGGGCAGCTTATAGAGACCCATCTCGACTTTCTGGTCAGTTTTTCGGCGGGCGTATTCGCGATTATTGTATATCGTCTTGCAGGAGAAACTATTGAGCATGCTGGCTCGGTCTCGACAGGACTCGGATGGATCTTGGGGGGTGCAGTTGCTATCTGGGCGTTGTTTAAACTGCTTCCAAGCCTGCACAGTCACGCGGGCGAACGTGCCAAAGAAAACTTAAATCCTATCGACGTTCGCAGGATGCTACTCAGCGATGGTGTGCATAATATGGGAGACGGAATTCTGCTTGCGGCATCGTTTGCCGTAAACCCGGCCGTAGGAATGCTCACAACGCTCAGCGTTTTTATCCACGAGCTTATTCAGGAGATTTCCGAATTTTTTGTGCTTCGCGAGGCAGGGTACACCAGTGGTCAGGCGCTCAAATTAAATTTTATAGTTTCCGCCACAATTCTTATAGGCTCTGTCGGAGGGTTCTTTCTTTTACAGTCATTCGAGGTGCTTGAGGCCCCGCTCCTCGGGATAGCTGCGGGCATGCTGCTTGTTGTTGTACTCCACGATCTTATACCGCATTCGGTTCGCAGCTCTGTAGATTTTAGGCACCACATTATGCACATTGTTTGGTTTGGTGTAGGGGTATTGCTTATGCTCGGTATTACGTCGCTTGTTCCCCACGAGCACGGCCATGAAGAGACTGCTCACAGTAATGGCACATCCCAACAACTCGTCGGATAGTGGATGGTATACTAAAGGACAGATTGCTCTCCTCCTTCCCTTTATCCGGTAATTCATATAATCATGTCTTTAAAAAAGATTGGCGTGCTCGCCCTTCTCTTCGGAATTCTGTTTGCCCCTGTTTTTGTGTCGGCTTCCAGCTCGCGCGATTATGATAGTAACCGTGATAATAATCGGGAATATAATCACTCATCATCCATGTGCGACACGCACGGCACGGGCAGCTGTTCGCGTGATTATTACGACTATGGATATTCCTATCCGTACAATAATTATTCGTACACGTACCCGTCGTACAACTCCTCGTATTCATACCCGCAGCAGTATCGCGCTCCTCAGTACAATGAAAAGTCTCCGAATGTTTCTTTGACGGTTATATCGCTTCCGAACACCGGTTTTGAACCGAAGAGTGTCGCGGCACTCACATTTGCGCTTATTGTACTTCTTGGTATAGGCTGGGTTCTCTCTCCATATGTCAGAAAAGCCTTTACTGTTGTCCTCCGCTAGGTCGGGCGTACTCCTTGAAGTGGCGCCTGTCTCACCCCTGTGGCGCATGGTCGCAACTGCGGCCGGCGTTGTCGTCATTATCATCGGGGCTGCTGATGTTGCCTCGAGGCTGCCAGGGCTCCTCGACACCAAAATACCAAGCGCGGCCTTTGCTCCGGTCGGGACGCTCGACTTTACAAGAGATGAAGAGGTGCCGCCCATGCCGCTTATCCCCTCGGTGCTCCGTATACCCTCGATAGGGGTCGAGGCCGATGTCCAGGCAGTAGGGGTAAAGAGCGACGGCAAAACGATGGCGGCTCCGACCGACTACAACGATGTTGCATGGTACAAACCTGGGGTCAAACCGGGAGCTGCTGGGAATGCAGTCTTTGCAGGGCACCTAAACAGCCCTGTTCTTCTCAAAAGCGGGGTGTTTGAACATCTCTCGAACGTAAAAATAGGGGACAAAGTTATTGTTTTGGGAGAATCGGGGAAGGAGCTTACTTACGCTGTCATCGAAATGGATGAATATACGACTGCACTTGCGCCTCTTGAGGATATATTCAGGGCCGAAGGCCCCTCACAAATCGTTCTGGTAACTTGCGAGGGAGAGTGGGACGAGCAAAAACGCACATTTGAGAAGCGTTTAGTGGTAGTTGCACGCCTTTTACCCTCGTGATACGGTGAGGGCGTTCGGTAGTAAGAACTCCAGAGTCCGGGCAGATCTCGGCAAACCAACAGGAGGGTCGCCTTACGAAGAACTTTTAGCATGTTGTTTTCGCACATATGGCACGTAAGTTGTTCGTAGGTGGCCTGCCGTACCGCACCACGGGAGATGAGCTCAAAGATGCTTTCTCTCAGGCCGGTGAAGTAGCTACCGCGTCTATCGTGACTGACCGCGAAACTGGCCGCTCACGGGGCTTTGGCTTCGTTGAGATGGCAAATGACGCTGACGCTGACAAGGCAATTTCCATGTGGAATGGAAAAGACTTTGGCGGCCGTTCGCTCACAGTTTCTGAGGCTCGCCCCAAGGCGTAGTCTGTAGGTTTCAGTCCGCAAAAAACACCCCGCCTTTTTAGGCGGGATGTTTTGCATTAGAGTGGGAGTATGCCAAAGCTTCTGCGAATGATAAAAAGTTTCCCCTTGCGCGACCTCCCCTGGAGGAAGACAAAAGATCCCTACAAGATCCTTGTCTCAGAGATAATGCTCCAGCAGACTCAAGTGGAAAGGGTAATACCGTTTTATGAGCGTTTTATAGAACGATTTCCGACTGCAGACATTCTTGCCAAGGCTCCTTTGCACGACGTGCTGCTTTTGTGGAGTGGCCTTGGTTACAATCGTCGGGCGAAAAATTTACATCGAGCCGCAAAAATTATTGCACGGGATGGTTTTTTAGATCAGAAGCTTCCCGGTGTTGGGCCATATACTGCTGCTGCACTAGATGCTTTTGCTCATAACAAGCCCACAGTATTTATTGAAACGAATATCCGTACTGTTTTTATCCATTCTGGTCTTTTGCAAAAGACTAGAACAGTTTCCGACAAAGAAATTCTACCACTTGTGGAAGAAGCTCTCAGGAAATCAAAAATGCAGCCGCGCGATTTCTATGCTGCTTTAATGGACTACGGCGCGTTCCTTAAGCAAAAAGGGATACGACTGAATAGCAGGAGCAAACACTATACAAAGCAGTCAAAATTCGAGGGCTCGTACCGCCAGTTGCGCGGGGCAATTTTACGTGCGCTTCTGCAAAAATCCTTAACTCTCGATGAAATTATTGATGTAACCGGACGTAAAAAAAGCGACGTCATACGTGCAATTGCCAACTTGAGTAAGGAAGGGTTAATCTCTGTCCGCAACCACAAATTTTCCATCGCAAAATAAAAACGCGAGGGAAGATCCTTCGCGCTCAACCTTATATTGCGTTCTTTACCCAAGTCACATGTCCATTACCGCGCCGGATATTACCACGCTCGTCATACACTCGATAGACGATGTTGCTATCCGGGCGATAGGTATTGTAGTAGTCGGCCACGGCGAAAGCTTCTTCCATAGGTAGATCATCGACGACTTCTTTTAGGCCGTTGTGTTCCACCATTCCGATTTTCGCAACCCGCATGAGCCCGGGTGGAGCTTTCAAATCGAGATCGCCTCGATTGATGGCTTCTACGCTCACAACCTCCTCCCGCATCAAGTCTATGTACGAGCATAGCGCATCTATACTTTTTAACAACTACTAGGGCAATAAAAGTTTCTAGATCCCGAGTACCACAGGGATGACGATAGGGCGTTTGTTGGTCTTTTCGAATAGGAATCGCGCGACAGCATCGGTAACGTTATTTTTGACATAGTCAAAGTTGACCGGCTGCTGGTTTTTGGTCGTGTCCTCTATTGTTTTTTTAACAATGAGCCGCGCCTGTTGGAGCAGGTCCTGCGACTCGCGCAAATAGACGAACCCGCGCGAGATAATATCGGGTGATTTACGCAATTTCCCTGTGCGGGGGTTGACGGTTGCGATGATGACGAACATGCCTTCTTGCGCAAGGACGGTTCTGTCTCGGATGACGACCTCCTGTATGTCGCCGACAGAGAAGCCGTCTACAAGCCGCAGGCTGTTCGGCGCCATTTCTTTGCGACGAATTATTTTCTGGCCCTCATCTTGAATCTCTATTACCGCCCCGTTGTCGGGTACGATAATATCCTCCTCTCCTCTTCCGCACGCTTTGGCGATGTCTGCATGCACACGCAACATGTAGTGGTAGCCGTGGAGCGGCATAAAGAAGCGGGGATTAAT
>CAZRJD010000028.1:0-9575 GCA_964600495.1 uncultured Candidatus Saccharibacteria bacterium | reverse complement strand
GATGACATGGAGATCGCCGCGCGCGAGCGCGGGTTTGAGCATATTGCTTGCATCCATGGCGCCCTCGGCGGCGCCTGCGCCGATCATCGTATGTATCTCGTCAACGAAAAGAATTATCTTTCCGTCCGAGCGCTCTATCTCCTTCATTATTGCTTTGAGCCGCTCTTCAAACTCGCCGCGATACTTGGTGCCGGCAATGAGACTCCCGAGGTCGAGCGAAACGAGATCCTTGTCGCGCAGACTCTCGGGGCAGTCTCCCATTGCAATGCGCGAGGCTAAACCCTCCGCAATCGCGGTTTTGCCAACCCCCGCCTCGCCTATTAATATTGGATTGTTTTTTGTGCGCCTCGAGAGGATCTGAATCACACGCTGGATCTCCTGATCGCGGCCAATGACAGGATCGAGTTTGTTTTCGAGCGCCGCTTTGGTCAAAGAGCGGGTATATTTAGTGAGCGCGCGGAATTTCTTCCCTTCGGTCGGAGCGCTCTTCTGGGAGCGCAGCTCCACTATCGAGCGTGCGATGGCATCGCGCGTCACTTTAAAGCGCGCGAGCATGTCGCGCGCAGAGCCCGCGACATCGATAAGTGCAATAAAAAGATGCTCGGTCGAGACAAATTCGTCGTGGAGCTCCGTTGCAACCTTGGCAGAGCGCTCAAGCGCCTGCACGAGATCGGGGGTCAGATACAACTGGTACGAGGGTGAGAGTACCGAGCTCCCCGGAGACCCTTCGAGCGCTTCAAGCACCGTGTCGGTCAGGAGTATGACGTCCACCTCGAGTTTTTCAAGAATAGAGGTAACAACGCTCTCCTCCTGCAGAAGTAGCGCGCCCAAAAGATGCGTCGGGGAGACCTGGTTCTGGCCGCGTTCGACCGCGAGTTCGTGCGCGCGGCGGACGGCCTCTTTTGCTTTTGTTGTGAAGTGATTGAATGGTGGCATATAAATATAGTATTGAAGTTATGTGGCCGAAGTTACGGGAGCGGGTGCCGCGCGCGGGAGACTATAGATGTTGCCTCCCAGCGTGAGCGACTCCGAGGTCACTATCCCGATAATCTCGCCGAAGAGCGTGATGAGTACAGCGCCCGGCATTGAAGACACGACACTTGCCTGTACCATACGGGTAGTATCTTCGGAGGAAGGTGAAGGAAGCATGGCAATAACACCGCTGCCGACCGTGTCTGCACTGATGCCATCTATCCTGATGACCGACTGGCCGAGCGCGAGCTTTGCGGGGTCGGCAAACGTGACCGCCTGAAATCCGGTTGAGGTACCGACTGCAACCTGTACCTCAACGACAGGCGAAGTATTTTCCGAGAGCGCCTCTATTGAAACGGGCATCCGCTCGCCTGATGCAAGTATCGCCTCGAAGTTCCTTGCGCCGGAAGCAACAAGCGCCGCGCGGTCGGTCAAAGCCCCGCCCGCAGCACTTGTGATGACGCCGCGGGCAAGCAGCGTGTTACCGCCTTTTGTGACTATTCTGATGATGCCCTTTTGCACCGTTGCTATCGATTGTGCGGCAAGATCGTCGTCTTTAACGACAACGGTTTTTTCGGTCACGGTAATGGGTGCCGCGCCCTGTGTTGCGGGCACGACAGTTTCAACCGTGTGCTCAACGATCTGGTTAACGACACGGGTAACGCCCTCGGGCGCCTGATCCATCAAAGAGACCGTTACTATCCCTGTCGCAATTGACGTAACAAAGGAGACAAGCAGGGTCAAAAGGACGATCTGATGCTTGGTAAGATGCTCAAGATCCATACAGTATCTATATTATACACCAAAAAAAGAAAACCGCCAGTATTTTGGCTTCCATTTGACACATTCCCCTTTTATGCGTAGTTATAAGGGCTGGACTTCGAAATCTCATGGAGACTGGCAATGTACGTTGTAGAAATAGGTGCCGCTCGCTCTCCTCGCCTTCTCACGATCCATTTGGATATGAAGAAAGCGTTTATAGGGAGGGAGCCGGTAGCGTTGTCGTGGAATGAATGGTTGGCGCTGGAACACCTCGCCTGGTGCGCCGGTAAGTTCGTCTCAAGAAAATTCCTCCATGCCTCAATGCACGGAGGCTCGAGGGCGACGGACGAGAATATGGTCACTGTGGCGATATCCCGGCTGGCACGACGGCTTGCCGAATCGTCCGAAGGAATGGAATTTATCGACAATATCCGGCACGAAGGATACGTTCTACGTGATCCAAGCGGGAAGTCTCCTCGATTCAAGCAAGCCCGCTCCGGAGTAGCGGGGGTGGCGAGCCATATTCGAGGTCGAATGGTTATTGATCTTGAATCAAAGACAGTGCGTATCGGCAAAGAGCCGCTTCCATTTGCTCCCCGGGAGTATGACGTGATCGCTTGCATGGGAACTGTAAGCAATCGCGTTGTCCAACCTCGCGAACTCCTCCGCCAGATGTATGGTGAAAATGTGGAAAGATTAGACCCTCAATCGGTCAACGTCCATGTACATCGGGCGAGGACAAGACTTGCTGGCGTCCCTCAGCATGACTATTCCATCGAGAACATTCGATCGATTGGATATGTGCTTCGGGGGCCAGAGGTAAAAATCCTTTCAGCTCAGGCAGCGTAGTTAGAAGCTGACATTCGCAGGCCGTCCGGATTTCGGGCGGCTTTTTTTATAATCTATATCGCTTGGCAACATTGGATAAAGTTATTGCAATTTGTTTTGCCTCCGACTTTGTTGCGTCAGGCATAAGTGTGATTCGTATAGATGATTTTGTCTGCTCGGGCGAAAGGCCGAGTGCTAGGAGCACATAGGAAAGCTCTTCGTCATCCTCGCTGCATGCCGAGCGGGTTGAAATGGCTACACCTTCTGCATCCATCGCGATGACCGCCATCTGACCGTCGAGGTTCGGGATAGAAATATTTATATTATTAGCAACGCGGCTCTCTCCGTTTGGGCCATTCAAAATCGCCTCGGGAATGAATTTTTGTATTTCCTCAATCAAATAATCCCGCACGGCGGTTATTTTCTCTGCCTGCTCAGTAGCATGCTCATGAGCAAACAAAAGTTTGTCCGCAAATTCCGCCGCAAGCTCGGCATTTTCTGTCCCGCTCCTCATGCCTTTTTCCTGCCCGCCGCCCAAAATTAGAGGCTCTATAGTTGTGCCTCGTTTTATATAGAGTGCGCCGATGCTTTTTGGCCCCATGACTTTCTGCGCATCGAGCGTCAGCAAATCAACGCCGAGACTCTCAACCTTAAGCGGCAGCCACAATGGAGCCTGCGACGCATCGGTATGGAAAACTAGGACATCGGATGTCCTAGTTTTCCGGGCATGCCGAATTTCTTTGGCGATCTCGCGAATATTCTGTATTGTCCCTACTTCACTGTTTATCATCTGGATAGAAACGAGAGCGGTTGTGTCAGTAATAGACTCCCGCAGTTGCTGTATATCAATTTTTCCCTCCGCATTGACCGCAAGTTCGGTCAGTACAAGACCGTCCTGTACAAGCGAACGCAAAGGTTCGAGGATCGATGGATGCTCTACGGCGGTTGTTACTGCATGTACACTCCTTCCGCTCCGGAGCATGTTCCGGAGCACACCAAAGACAGCCAGATTATTTGCCTCGGTGCCGCCCGAGGTAAAAACAATTTCATTTGCGTGCGCTCCTATCGCGCGCGCGACAGCGTCGCGCGCGCTTTCGAGTTTTCTCTTTGCATGGGCTCCCTCTTTGTGGAGCGAGCTTGGGTTTGCAAACCCAGCCGCCGCGTCGGCAAATATGCGCCTCTTCCAATTAAATTTCATATCTGGTATATACTTCACTTTAACGTATGAACCCGGAGTTGCCCAAAGCGGGGGCGCGAGCCCCTATCGTTGCCATCGTAGGCCACATCGACCACGGTAAGTCGACGCTTCTTGACTATGTCCGCAAAACAAATGTGGTGTCGGAAGAGGCAGGCGGCATCACCCAGCATCTCTCGGCATACGAAGCGGTGCATAAAAATGCTTCCGGTGAGCACACGATAACATTCCTCGACACACCGGGGCACGAAGCCTTCAAAGCGATGCGCTCGCGGGGCCTCGAGGTTGCGGATGTCGCGATTCTGGTCGTCTCTGCGGAAGAGGGTGTTAAACCGCAAACGCTTGAAGCACTCAAACTTATTGCGGATGTAAAAATTCCCTACATCGTCGCAATTACGAAAATAGACAAACCGGATGCAAATATCGAAAAGGCCAAAGCCTCGCTGCTTGAAAAAGGCGTGTATCTCGAGGGTTTGGGCGGCGACGTGCCCTACATCGGAGTTTCGGGCAAGACCGGCGAGGGCATCCCAGAACTTCTTGACCTTATTTTGCTCGCTGCGGAGCTTGAAGGGCTCTCCGCCGACGCTACCCTTCCCGGCGAGGGTGTCGTCATTGAAGCGCACGTCGACAGCAAGCGCGGCTCGACGGCAACACTCATTGTGTTAAACGGAAGCGTCGAAAGCGGCGAGTACATTGTCTCGGGCGCAGCATTCGCCCCCGTGCGCATTATGGAAAACTTTTTAGGCAAAGCGATTAAAAAAGCGCTGTCGGGGAGCCCGATACGCATCGTCGGATTCTCCTCCTCCCCCACAATCGGAGACAAGTGGCGTACAGTCGAGACAAAGAAAGAGGCCGAGGCGGCCACATTCGAGTTTGTGCAAGCTAACCGGCCAAAAACACCGGTTCTCGTTGTCGCACCGGTTCCCGCCGAGGAAAACGCCGAACCGGAAGAGAAAAAGATCCATGTCATTCTCCCGCTTGTCATCAAGACCGATGTCGCGGGTGTCGGCGATGCAATACTCCACGAGCTCGAAAAGTTGCCGAAGGACGAGCGGCTTGAGGTGCGGATAGTTTTGCGCGCGGTCGGACCGGTTTCGGAGAGCGATGTAAAACTTGTGGGGAGCGGGCAAACAGTGGGACTTGTCGCCGCGTTCAACGTCAAAGTAACCAATGAAGCGCGCGACCTCGCCGAGCGTCTCGGGGTGGAGATAGGCACCTTCGATGTTATTTACAAAATTGCCGAGTGGCTCGGCGAAGAGATCGCAAAGCGCCAGCCACGCGAGAAGCAGGAAGAAAAAACAGGCGAGGCAAAAGTACTCAAAGTATTCAGCACCACAAAAGGAAAAGTTATTTTGGGCGGCAGGGTTGAGGAGGGGGAACTATTGCAGGGCGAGGAGGTAAAAATAATGCGGCGCGACATAGAGCTCGGACGCGGCACTATTGTTTCGCTCCAAACGCAGAAGGCGCCAGTTAAAAAAATCGAGAGCGGGAGTGAGTTCGGCGCGCAGATAAAGACCTCCGCGGTGCCGGCGTCAGGCGACAAATTAGAAGCGTTCACTATCGTATTTAAGTAGATGACAGACATACGGCACGAGCGGATACAGGAGGCGCTGCGCGAGGCCGCGGCGGAGTTTATCGTGCGCGAAGCGACACCCCAGTCTCTTATAACCGTAACGAGAGCGGTATTGTCGGAGGACGGCAAGCGTGGAGTGGTGTATATAACAGTGCTTCCCGACTCGGCAGAGGCAACGGCGGTTTCGTTTGTAAACCGCAACCGCAAAGAGTTCGTTGATTTTCTGCAAAGACGAGTGCGTGGCGGCGTCCCTCATCATATTGAGTTCGAGATAGATTTAGGCGAGAAAAACAGACAGCGCCTCGACCAGCTTTCAAATTAACTGTAGAGTAAACGCTACGGCCACGTCGCCAAGTAGTAAGGCAAGAGTCTGCAAAACTCTTATACGCGGGTGCGATTCCCGCCGTGGCCTCCAGCCGGGGTGACGGAACTGGTAGACGTACAGGACTTAAAATCCTGAGAGGCTTTAACTCCTCGTGTGGGTTCGATTCCCACCCCCGGCACACACAGTTTTATATGGAATTTCCTTACGGAGAAATTGTAAAAGAAATACCGCAGGGCCTCGCCCCTCCGGATGTATGGCCGGAATTCGGCCAAATAGCGAATCCTCCGATAATCTGTGCTCGTGAAGAAGTGGGTAAAAATCCCAAAGGTATCCGATGGAGTCTGTGGCCACTCACGTTTGAAAACTACGTAGGAGACACGGAGCCCGACCTCGAAGAGTCAAAAAACGGCAGGCTGGCTTTTAACCGCGTACAAATGTGGGACCGTGTTACAAGGACAGACATACCACAGGGCTGGCACCAGTTTTCCGACAAATCGTGGCGTGTTGACGGATTTAGCATGCTGAATCCCGAGGAAGACTATACATCCAAATGGCACAAAAGCGCCCGGCGCGATTTGCGTGTTTGGCAGAAAGAATATCTCAACAAAAAATGCATTATTGAGGAAATTTCCTTCAGGGAATTCAGAGACGCGTACAAAAAGAGCACTGTCGCAAAAAAAGTCGGCACGGCATTATTGCACGTGCTCGAGCGCAAGCAAAAAGTACCCGTTGCCAAAGCAAATTCCGTGATATGGGGAGTGAGAGACCTGAAATCAAAAAAAATAATTGCGGGGAACGTAAATTATTATTCGCCTACCTATAGAAGTTCAGTCCGGGAGTTCCCTTTTATCCTGCCGGAGGCGCTCGGCGGCCATGCATCGATCGCTCTTATGGATCACTGGATCGCCGAATCTCTGAAACGTAATGTGGAAACAATCTGGGCGACATTTTTTTGGTTTCCCGGAGCTCCAAAAGACTGGAAGGGATTTTCTGCATTCAAGGCACAGTTTGGATACAAATATATTGCATATCCGCCCATCCTGTATCGTTTTGTGCGGGGTAAAATTTTCTAAGATGAAATGGTTTTACGAAGTACGCGACCTTATTTCGGAAAAGAACGGCTCCATGCGTACCGAAAGAATTCTCGGGAAATGGAGGGTATTTTCAGGCGGGAACGAAAATACCGGACCCGAGCTTACCAATGTGTGGAGCAAAACGTATAAACTCATCAGGAAGTCTGAACCCCGCTCCCGTAAGATGAGTTCCGCTCTCGTTCTCGGACTCGGAGCAGGCGGGAGTGTTAAAGAGTTCTACCAGAATTTTCCCGGCTCCACGGTTACTGCAATTGAGTATGACCCCATGATGATCTCGCTTGCGAAAGAATTCAGGTTATGGCACCCATATGCATCTCCCCGGATTTTCGAAGGAGACGCCGAAAAAGTCGTTGCAGAACTTACAGATATGTTTGATTGTATCGTTATTGATTTGTTTTATAAGGGGGAACCCTCCGCTCTTTTGCTTAAGAATTCATTCGTTGTCTCACTCCGTGACCGTTTAGAGAAAGACGGTGTCATTGCCGTAAACACATTCCGGAATCCGGAATATATGGAACTATTCAAAAAATACTTTGAAGAAACGGGTGTATATCGTATCGGAAATAATCACGTCGGAATTTTTAAAGGTCCCAGGGCAAAAGATGAAAGATAGAAATTTATGTTTTTTTTATGTACAATCATTTTGTTTCCGCCCATAGCTCAGTTGGTAGAGCAGTTGCCTCTTAAGCAAACGGTCGTAGGTTCGAATCCTACTGGGCGGACCCGGGTACTCGCGGGCGAGTGGCGGAATTGGTATACGCGCGTGGCTTAGGACCACGTTCCTCACGGATTGGGAGTTCGAGTCTCCCCTCGCCCACTTTATTTAGGCCTATTTTTACCCTTGTACTGCAAGGCTTTTTTGACTTGACAAAGTACTACTAAGTATGATATAATAGAAGGTGAAGCGGCTTCGGCTGCTACGACGTTCCTGAAACATAGCCAAGGGGGATACGATGGCCAGAGGTCGTAACGACGAAGAAAGAAAAGCGGAGAGGAAGCGTGGGAGTAGCGCGCGGTGGGCCACATTCTGGATCATCCTGTTTATGGTCCTTGTGCCGTTCTTCGAAAGTCTCGACCCGACAGGTACGTGGACGACTTTCATTGGAAAATGGATGTTTGTTGTCCTATTGGTCTACATCGGGGTCGAATTCTACGAAACTACCGAGCGCAGCGTCAACAACACGGGTGGCTATATCAAAGACAACGGCCTCTCGTTTATTGCATTCATCATAAGCGTTGTGACCTTCGCGTTGATGGTGGCGAAAGTTGGGCCGTACATTCTCACGGAGGCACAACTCTACATCATGCTACAACTGGCAGGATGGAACGCGATCGACTTCATCCTCGGTCTTCTCATGTCGCAAAGAATCGCCCGGGCAGGGCGGGAACGCGACGAAGAATAACGGAAAGGAAGAGTGTGATGCTACTTTTTCGTATTATCCTAATACCGGTCGTCTTGTTGTTGGCTCTCGGGGGGGCATATTTGTTGACCTCTACCGATTTGCCGAGACCGACGATTACCGATACCTCTCCCGCACCGGCGGAAGTCGCCGGCGCGGAGGACGAAGAATCTCCTCCGGCGGCAACGCCGGAGGGGAAAACTGGGCTGGTTGGTCGGGGCAACCTTGTCCCGCAGATTGTGGGGCCGATCATGGAGCGCATTGACGAAAAACTCGGCTCCTTCGGTAACGCTTCGCCGATTGATGGGGATGGGGCTTGGTACGAAAGCTTGTTCCACCCCACAGACTCGGGAGAATGCGAGCCCGACCCAGAGAACCCCCAGTGCAACTGCGAGAAGCGTGTAGTTCTGCTCTCTCCCAGACTGGCAAATTCCGACGCCGGTTTGTACGAAGAAGCAACACTCGCCAACGAAGGCGGCTTCTGCCGGATCGGGATTAGGCTCGCCGCAGCAAAACGGGTGCTTATGGCGAAGGCAGAGTGGACCAAAGACAAAAAAATCTACGGCCCCTACCCCCGCCTCCCTGGAGAGCCGGAAGAAAATGCGCCCGACGGCCTCCAAGACGTCAAGTACCTATGGGCCGTCGGGGAGCCCTTTGAGGCCCGGGTAAGGCTAGGGAAATGAAGCCTTGAGACAGGCAAACGTTCGATAGCGAGTACATCATATGGCTCGCTATCTTTTTATTTACGGAAGGGAGCGCGGCTACGCAAACATGTTTTGTATAAGTACGACGATACTATAGGAGGCGGACATGATAAACATGCCGATAACCCCCCAGAGCATATGCTGCTTGCCGTGCTCGCGGGCATCGGTCTCCCTGTTGAGACCCCACATAAACTCGACCACCCCGAAGACGAAGACAAGGAGCCCGATAGCAAACATAAGGAGGAGGAGCGGGTTGACGACAATAGCCGTAAAGTTTTCTACGAACCTCGTCGCAACGTCCATACTATATTTGTATTCAGCGCAGTTTGTCGCAATTGCCGGCACCGGTTGTCTCTACACAGGGGAGTGGGACGCGTTCATTACCCGTTATGCCGAAGGCTCCCTGCGCGAGACTGATTATCCCCCAGACCGATACCATAACGAAGAGTGCGATAAGACCCCATATCATGAGGCTTCTTCCTGCCTTGGCGGCCTTACCGCCACCGGAGTTCATTAAGTATCTGACAAGACCCCAGAAAAAGACCGCAAGCGCAATGGCAATAAGAAGCGGTATGGCGGTGTTTACAATACCGGTAAGCGCCTGAAGAAACTGGCGAATAGGGTCAAGCGTTACTCTGCCAGCGTTTCTTTGAGAAGCGGCATAATCGCTTCCTATTTGTGCAAACGTAACAAGCGGAAGAGCGAACGCAATAAAGCTCAAA
>CAZRJD010000027.1:0-9599 GCA_964600495.1 uncultured Candidatus Saccharibacteria bacterium | reverse complement strand
GAAGTAGATGACGGGCTTCCTGCAGGAGCGCCACCATGGAGAATATTGTTGACGTCTGTGATGGTGGCCGTGTCAACATTAAAGGAGACAAGGAGGCCGAGTATTGACTGTATCTGGGGTTCGTTCAAGGCAGCGTGGGCTGGCGTGGGCATAACGGCAAAGAGCATCAAAAAAACAAAGGTGACCACAAATATACGAGTGGTTTTCAAAAACTCTGTAGAAAGTGCTTTGGTGGTGTTCATTATATATACAAGAAAAGGCACCAGCTTTCGCCGGGGCCCTGATATCTTGAATTTAACACTCCTTGCCTACCCTACAAGGAAGTGGTGTGGATAAGTTATAAAGTCTATTTGTTAACAGAGGGGCAGATACGGGCTAGTTCACCATCACAGTTTTAAAACAAGTACCCTTGCCTCCAGGGCCTGTCGCGGTGGCGCCGTAGGTGGTGGTTACTGTAGGAGAAACCACTTTTGTGCCGGCAGCGACAGGAGTGACTAGAGCGATGCCGCTTGGGTTGGTAGACGTAGGAGTGTTGATATGGTTAATGGCCATTGTTGCGGCGTTCTGCGTCGTCCAGCGGAGTGTTGTTGACTGGCCGCTCGTGATCGTTGTGGGGGTTGCGGAAAGTGTGCAGGTAGCCGGGATGTTTGAGACGTTTATAATGCGAGATGTTGAGGTCGCTCTGTTGCCCGCCTCGTCCCTCGCTACCGCTACAATAGTGAGAGGTATATTACCGACAAGCGTCGTGTCCCACATGACACTGTAAGGAGGAGTGGTGTCTTCGGCGCCGAGGTTTGCAAGGTTCGGGCTAATGCGTCTAAACTGCACGCCATTTACTTGTACATCATCTGAAGCATTGGCAGAGAAGGTGACGGTGCCTGCTACTGTTGCGTTGTTTGCGGGAGCAGTGAGAGAAACGGTTGGAGGAGTAAGATTGAGGATTTTGTCACTATAGAGCACCGCCCAAGCCACCGCAGGAATTGGGTATGTGTAGTAGTTGCCTTGAATCGTGTAGGTTATTGGCGTAGGTGTCGGGTTTGCTGTCGTGACGATTTTGTTGGGGAGCCGCGGGAGACTAAAGTTTGTCTTTCTAAGGTACAGCGTTGATGGTGAAAGCGTTGGGCGCCAGGAAACAACATGCACCGCTCTGTTAGCAGTATCATTTTTATGGTTTCTTACCGTTACAAGGTAGGGGGTGTTCCCTCCGACGTATGCCAAATTTCCTGCTATCGGGTTATAGAAGTCGTCTTGCAAAACAGTGTAGTCATCAAAGACAGTTGGGTTGTCACGCACCAGTCTGGAGAACGGAGCAAACGGGTTTGGGTCCGGCACTCCCCAGCAAGCAACCCCGCCGCAGTAGCGGAGGCTATTGCTCAAGAACCCGTCCCAGGCAGTTATCGGGACAAACCCGAGTGCATAGGCCGAGGCAATTCCCCGCTGGTTTTGCAGGGCATCTATAGTTGCGATGGAGACCGAGTTTATATTAGGGAAGAGAGAGACATCTTGAGTGTATTTCTGGAGGCGCTCTACCAGCTCCTGCTGGCTGTTGCTGTATACCTCGGACATAAAGAAGTCGAAGTACGGCGAGAGCCAATTTATGTCAGCATTGGTATGCGTCAGGCTGTGCTGTAGAAATGCCAGGTTCCCCGAGAAGTAGACTTTGTTTATACCACGCACGTCTTTTGCATACTTGCTCGTCTCGCTGTGCAGCCATTGGTGGTATTGCTGGACTGACTTTTTTTGGAATGCCACCCACTGCGTGTACCTGCTCCCACCGGGTACGGTCGTGGTGCGCACTGCTTGCGCGGTGAGGGGAGGATTGAAGGTCGCGCCAAACTTTGTAATGCTGTCGTTGCTGTAGCAGCCATTTTCAGGAGGTACGGCTGTAGATTTCTCAAATTTCATGTTGAGTACTGCTCCATCCTGCATAAACGAGGTACATCCTGCATCAACGAGTTTCTTAACCTCCGCTAGTTGCCACGCCTTCCACGCTTCACTGTTGATGTCGGGGAAGGCTCCATATGCGGTGGACAACATTGGAGAGCCATCTGGCCTTCTGCACATCATTGCGTCTCCGTTTGGCGTAGGCGGCCAAGGATTACCAACCACATTGGTATATACCCAAAATGGGAACGTGCATTGGACGGGGATATTCTGCGGAGTGGCTTGAGGAATGATTTCTTTTCCGCGGTACGTCCACACTACTCTATTTGCTAGGTAGGATGTAAAAGCGTTCTGCCAGGTAGAAAGTATTTGGTCCGCATTACGAGCCGTAAGCAAAACGTCACTTCTTTTGAGTGGTCCACTAAAAATGGACTCGGCAGGAGAGCTTGTCGCCACCGCCGTGGCGACGAGAGTAAACGAGGGTGACACGCCTGAAAAAGGATACACACTAGAAAAACCAAAGATTAGCATACAAAGCGTGAGCGCCATTGCTCCCGCAAAGATTAGCGGCCGTTTGTGTTGAGGATTAAAGGGAGGCATGGGATATGGAATTCAACGCCCGGAATATATCACAGCAAAGGCAACTCTGCTACAGCGATGGTTAGTAGATTCCTAATTGATAGAAGATGCTTCCAAGCGTGTTAACAACTGCGGTAAGCGGAGTAACGATGACTGCGGTAAGAAGCGCGTCTGAAAGTGCAACTGAGGCACTAAGCACCGTGGACCCTACCTGATAAGCGGCCGGCTGTGTTACGTTTACCCGTACCGAACAGGTTCCCCGGTTTGTTCCGTTGACCGCAGAGGCGCCATAGGTAGTACTTACAGTCGGAGAGATTACCTTAGTGCCTGCGGCGACCGGAGTAATTGTCCCGATCCCGCTTGGGTTGGTAGACGTAACAGCGCTGATATTATTGATGGCCATTGTGGTCGCATTTTTTGTTGTCCACTTCAAAGTTACCGACTGACCTCTGGTGACTGTTGTCGGCGACGCAGCAAGGGTACAGGTGGGAAGAGTGGTAATAACGACGGGCGTTGTTACCGTAACTTTTGCAGTGCCAACAATCTGCACAGGCGCAAGACATTGCATCGTTCCCGAGTTACTTCCGCATACATCGTGTATAAGTTTTGCCGTATACGTGCCGGCTTTAGTGTAGGTATGTCCCCAACCGCCTTTGCCGCCGCTTTTGTCCTGCGGACTGCCGTCTCCATAATCAACGTAGTAAGTACCCGAAAGTCCTCCGTGACTAAACGTGACCAGAAGCGGCACATTACCAGAGGTTGGTGAGGCGGTGAACTTCATCGCAGGAGGAGGGGGTGGAGGCGTAGCCGATGTAACAACAACTTTTGCGGTGGCAAGTACACGCTCCGTGCATTTTTGACATCCCGCCGGCTCGAGCTTTACCAGCCTTGCGGTGTAAGTGCCCGGCTGCGGATAGGTATATAGCTCTACATTTCCTCCAATATTGTCGGCAGAAATACTGCGAGGAGTTGAGTAGTCACCAAAATCTAAATAGTGTGCAGTTGGTGTGCCTAACAAGTTAAGACCTTTCATCCCAAACTGCACTTCAAGCGGAGCAATACCGGATGTGGGAGTAGCGGTGAAGGTGATAGGAGTGCTGGTACTTCCAACAAGCTCAAAGAAGTTGTCACTGTAGTCCGCCAGACTACCTTTCTCCTCACCGGCCTGTATATAAATTTTATACTTACCGTCCGGAATACTTGGGTCATGTTTCCATGTGTAGCTGCCTGTATTTTTTATGTACGTTGCTATCCATTTAGAGACATTACCAACAGTATCCACTAACGCTATGCTGACCAAATCGTTAACATTAGAAGAAGCCCAGTGGATCTCTGCAATCACACCACTGGTGTTAGCGCCTGAATTATCTAAAATCTCTCCGCCATTTGGATATTCAACAGTGATACGTGGTGTAGATACCTCTCCTATTGACTGACAATTTACTGATTTTCCACCAACTGAAACTGGTTTAATAGTATTCTTTCTGGCAAGAAGATAATCTACACCGACACTATTGACCGTTTGATTCGCCTTGAGAATAACCGTGTCACCGGAGGTGCTATAGGGATCGAATTTAAGATTATTCCAGGTATCAGATCCTGTAATTCCCACCTGTCCCGTACCGGACAGACCGCGAACTTTCATGTAAAAATTGTAAAACCACTTGCCGGGGACAATCTCGGCATATATATCGACGACTTGGCAGGTAGGAACCGGTTCAATCGAAATAGAGAAATATACTTCATCCCTTACTTCCTTGACTCCTGCGTTGCAACTAAGGACTACATTTGCCGCGCTTTTTGATGCATAAGCGTTGAGTGTACCTCCATCGCGAGATGCTGGAACACCAGAAAGATCAGCCCCAGGACTCAAGCGTACACCGAGTAGATTGCACCTATCAAGAGCGTTCGGATTGGTTGTAGACCAGGTGATGACTATCGGTTGATTATCAATAACCGCCACTGGCCCATCAGAAGCATTTACTTTGAGATCAACAGTGGGAAAAGAACTGCCGCCGCGCATGTCTCTTGCGACATTTGCGACGACATCCGGGTCTGCTCCAAAAGAAGAAAGAAGGGAGAGTATCGCTTGGATCTGCGGCTCGGTTAGCGCTGCAGCGCGCGCCTGCATAGGCAGGGCAGCACATACCACGGCGAGTGCGAAGACAACCGTAAAAATCTGTACGGTCTTTATAAACTGGGCTGAGAGAACGTTTGCGATACTCATATATTTTTAAGGGAACACTTATGCCTATTCCTAACAGGCGAAAAACTAATAATTTTTCCAACAGACAAAGGCGCGAGTGCTTTTGCACTCGCGCCCTGTTGTCTTTTATAGTACGTCCTCTTGCCCGCACCACAAGGGAGTGGTGGGGATATCTTTTGACGCTTAGCGGATGCCGGTGTCGCAGGAGATGTCCACGGTCTTCACTTCATTTGCCGCAACCACTACCTGCCCCTCCCCGCTCGGACACATAGGGAGCGGGTTGCCACCCTGTGCTACGACTGTGTAGGTACCGGGCGCAACTTTAAGCGTAGCGACCCCGTTCTGGTCGGTTTGCTTACTTGCCACGCGTTGCCCGTCCCTAGAGACAAAGACGGAGGTCGAGTAGGGCTTCGGTGCACACGACGGATCAGGCGGTGTACGCTCAACAGGACACGTTGGCGAAAGAGTTACTTTTACCTGCAGGGTGCTCATACCCGCCGCAGTCGACGGGCACTCGGCAAACTCGCAGTTTGGACCGGTGCGTCCGACAGCGGAGCCGTCAGGACAGATCTTTGCATCGGGTGCACACAGTTGTTCAGTCAGCAAATCTGACCCCGAGTAAGAGACGTACGCTAAATACCCGCCACCGATAATGATAAGAGTCGCCACTACGGCCAAAATGTCTTTGTTCATAGAGCAAGTATATGCCCGTTATTTCCTCCCCGCAATAATGGTCATTGCCACCTGCGGCGGCACGACTTCGTAATGATCAAACTCCATAGTGAAAGAGGCGCGACCCTCGGTCATCGAGCGCAATGCCGTTGTATAGCCGAACATCTCTGAGAGCGGCACTTTTGCCTTGATGGCACGCGCAAGACCGCGCTCGTCTATGCCCTCTATTTGTCCGCGTTTTGAGTTTAGTGAACCGGTGATGTCACCCATAAACTTCTCGGGCACGACAACCTCGACGCGCATTATAGGTTCAAGCAGGACCGGTTTTGCAGCGCGAGCTGCATCCTGAAAGCCCATTGACGCCGCAATTTTGAATGCAATTTCGGAAGAGTCTACATCGTGGTACGAGCCGTCATACAGTTCGACTGATATATCAACGAGTTTAAAGCCCGCAACAATGCCGCGCTCCATCGCCTCGCGCACACCCTTCTCGACCGCCGGTATAAATTCCTGCGGCACGACGCCTCCTTTAATATTATTGATAAATTCAAAATGCTCTTCGCGCGTAATATTTTTCTTAACCTTCCCGCCTTCAACAATCGGCTCAAGCGGTTTAAGGCGCAGCCGCACATGCCCGTACTGACCGCGGCCTCCTGTTTGTTTGATGTACTTTCCTTCCGCCTCGCTTTCCTGCTGTATTGTCTCGCGGTACGCAACCTGCGGTTTGCCGACATTTGCCTCAACGCCGAACTCGCGCTTCATGCGGTCTACAAGAATTTCAAGATGAAGCTCGCCCATGCCGGATATAAGTGTCTCCATGGTCTCGGTGTCGGTCGAAACCTTAAACGTCGGGTCCTCGTCTGCAAGTTTTTTCATCGCAATGCCCATTTTTTCCTGATCGGCTTTTGTCTTCGGCTCAATGCGAAGTGAAATGACCGGCTCGGGAAATTTGATCTGCTCAAGAATAATAGGACTATCCTCGTCGCAAAGCGTGTGCGATGTGCGCGTGTCTTTAAGGCCCACAGCCGCGGCAATTTCTCCGGCAAAAACCTTCTTTACCTCCTCGCGCTGGTTAGCCTGCAGGCGCACGATGCGGCCCAAACGCTCTTTGGTGCCAGTTGTTGAGTTATATATATATGACCCCGCTTCAATTGTGCCGGAGTATACGCGAAAGAACGTGAGCTGCCCGACAAACGGGTCGGCCTGCAGTTTGAACGCGAGCGCGGTAAACGGTTCCTCATCCGATGCATGACGCTCTATCACCTCGCCGGTTCGTGGGTCAATGCCCCGAACGGCCGGCATATCAAGCGGGCTGGGCAGATAATCAACAACCGCATCGAGTATGAGCTGTACTCCCTTGTTTTTAAGAGCGGAGCCCGTGTAGACAGGGAAAATTTTGTTTGCAATAACCGCTTTGCGGAGTGTTGCCTTAAGATCATCGAGAGTCGGCTCCTTGCCATCGAGATACGCGGTCATCAAAGCATCGTCCTGCTCGACTATTTTTTCAATAAGCTGTGCGCGATACATGGCAGCATCGCTTTTGTTATTCTCGGGGATCTCCATTTGGACGACCTCCTCGCCCATATTGCCCTCAAATTTATAGGCCTTCATCGTAAGGAGATCAACAACACCTTCAAAATGCTCCTCGGCACCGATCGGAATCTGCATGCGCACCGCGTGTTTGGTCAGACGGTCGAGGATAGACTGGTATGATTTTTCAAAACTTGCGCCCATGCGGTCGAGCTTGTTGATAAAGCAAATACGCGGCACCGCGGCCTCGTCGGCGTAGCGCCAGTTGGTTTCGCTCTGTGGCTCCACCCCTGCAACGCCGTCAAAGACGACAATCGCGCCATCGAGGACACGCATCGAGCGCTTTACCTCGACCGTAAAGTCGATGTGCCCCGGTGTGTCAATAATATTGAAGCGGTATTTCTTCGCAATGTCCTTTTTGTCCGGCTCGTTTGTGCGGGTCCAAAAACAGGTAATAGCGGCGGCAGTAATAGTGATGCCGCGTTCGCGCTCCTGCTCCATCCAGTCGGTCGTGGTCTCTCCCTCATGCACCTCGCCTATTTTGTGCTGTGAGCCAGTGTAATACAAAACGCGCTCGGACGTGGTTGTTTTGCCCGCATCAATGTGCGCGATAATTCCGAAGTTTCGTAATTTCTCGAGTGGATAGTCCCTGCCTGCCATAAATATATTAGGTAAAAGAAAAGGCGCCCTAGGCGTCTATATATAGTAGCGTAAATCAGTGAAAAAGCAAAGGTTTACTGAAATTCGAAACTCGTGACCACGTCATTCAAAATCGCTTCCGCTCCTGCAAAGCCGGGCGGATATTCAAGCGCAAGGAGTACATACTTCACCCCGTCGCGATGCAATCTTACCCGGTCGTATTCTGTCGCCGGAGCATTTCCCTCGCTCGTCGTTTTCCCGTGTGCAATATCTCCCTGCTCACTTCCAAGCGTTACCGCCTTTCCAACAGGAAGAGGGGTCGTCTCTTCAAACAGGAAGAGCGGGATAATAATGACCGCGCCCTGCACAATAGGGCTTGATGCAAACGGGTCCTGAGAGCCGTCCGCGCTCACAAAATCGGGTGACTGGAATGCCGCGAACTCGCGGTTCACATCCGTCGAGTACTTCCAGTTGTCGGGGACTTTGATGCGCGCGTTTATGGTGCCGAACGTGTAGTAGCCGGGGTCGCTTGTAAAAAGCGATGCAGGAGTCAGTTGATTCTGCCAGAGGTACCATCCCCCTCCTGCAAGAAGCGCCAGAAAAGCAACGATGAGGATAAACTTCTTCACCCCTCTACTTTACCACGCAAAGTGGGCAAAGGCTTTGTTGGCCTCGGCCATCCTGTGAGTATCTTCCTTTTTCTTTATTGCGCTTCCCGTATTGTTCGCCGCAGCAATAAGCTCGTCGGCAAGTTTTATCGCCATGGGCTTCCCTTTTCCTCCGCGTGCGGCGATAAGTATCCAGCGGAATGCGAGCGCCTGTTTGCGCTCCGGCCTGACCTCGCGCGGTACCTGATAGTTGGCACCGCCAACGCGTCTCG
This sequence comes from uncultured Candidatus Saccharibacteria bacterium, assembly GCA_964600495.1. Taxonomy (GTDB): domain Bacteria; phylum Patescibacteriota; class Minisyncoccia; order Phycocordibacterales; family SBAW01; genus GWA1-54-10. Next base: position 1,209 of record CAZRJD010000027.1, on the reverse strand, counting down.
AGCGTATCTCCATTGCGGGGCCGACGTTCCTAATAGCGGTTTCAAAAAGTTCGATCGGGTCTTCAACCTTTGCCTTCTCCTTCATCAAATCAAATGCATCGTAGACAACCTTGCGTGCGGTCGACTTTTTTCCGTCCCACATGACGGAATTGATAAACTTCTCCACCCGTACAGAGTTGTACTTCAAATCCGGACCTGCGATATTTCTATTTCGTACTGGGCGACGCATAGATTAAGATTTAGGACGCTTGCCTCCGTAGCGCGAGCGGGAAACACGGCGTTTCTCGAGCCCTGCGGCGTCGAGTTTGCCGCGCACCACCTGATAGCGCACGTTGATGTCTTTAACACGGCCCGCGCGCACAATAACTACCGAGTGCTCCTGCAGGTTATGGCCCTCGCCGGGGATGTATGCGGTTATTTCCTGCCCGTTCGTCAAACGCACACGGGCAATTTTACGGATAGCAGAGTTTGGTTTGCGGGGGGTCGTGGTCGTTACTTTGGTGCAGACTCCGCGTTTGAAGGGTGAGGGGTAGAAGGTCGGGTGGTTTTTAAGCGTGTTGAAGCCGCGCCCGAGTGCCGGCGATTTTGATTTGCTGGTGCGGACCTTCCGGCCCTTCCTGATGAGTTGATTTATCCCTGCCATTGCTCTTAGTATTGTTTGGCCTTTGGCCATCGAAAAACGCGCCCTGCGCGTTCCCTATAATGTACTTTAAAATGAGACGCCTGTCAAAAGTTCGAAGAGTGTGCCAAGCGCGGCCCCGAAAGTGCTCGAAAAGAAGTAAAAAATAATGAGGAGGATAAAAAGCCCCGATATCATGCCAAGCCGCTCAAAGCTCTCGCGGAAAGAGTCGTATGCTCTGCCGAGCCCCGCGGGGAGAAGGGCCGAGAGCACTTTTGAACCGTCGAGCGGCGGTATCGGAATAAGATTAAAGAGTGCGAGGAGCATGTTGACGTAAGTGATTATCGCAAATGCGCTGAGCAGCGTCGGGTCAAGTGTCCCGCCGAAGAGCCGTATCGCGAGGCCGAAGATGAGCGCAAGGAAGATGTTCGTGGCAGGCCCCGCAAACGCGACAAGCGCTTCGCCGTACCGGCCGCGCAGATTGTACGGGTTGTACGGAACCGGCTTTGCATAGCCTATCAAAATCGGGGACTGGGTTAACACAAGGAGTGTTGGGATAAGAATGGTCCCGACAGGGTCAATGTGCGAAA
>CAZRJD010000026.1:0-10427 GCA_964600495.1 uncultured Candidatus Saccharibacteria bacterium | reverse complement strand
GATAGATATACTGCGCGTTTTTTCAACCAATACGACCGCGGAAGCAAGGATGGCAAGGTTGCGGATCCCTAGAAAGTCAAATTTAAGAAGCCCGACGCCGCCGTATTCGTCTGTAATCGAATACATGTCGTATTGCGTGATGATTTTGCCGCCTTTGGGGTCGAGTTGTAGTGGAGCGTAGTTGACGAGAGGCGTCGGCGCTATGACGACTCCCGCAGCATGCACCGAGATGTGCCGCGCACAGCCCTCTATTTTTTTGCCGAGGTCGATAATTTCTTTAACATCTCCCTCTTCCGTATACATTTTTTTGAGTTCAGGGGTTTCCGCGAGTGCACGCTCAAGCGTCATGGGGAAGCCCTGACTTCCGAAAGGGATTGCTTTTGCTATCCTGTCACCGACCCCGTAGGAATACCCCAAGGCCCGTGCGACATCGCGCACGACGCCACGCGCAAGCATGGTGCCAAAGGTGCCGATTTGTGCCACCTTGTCCTCGCCGTATTTTTTCCGCGCATACTCGATGACCTCATCGCGCCTGTTGTCGGCAAAATCCATGTCGATATCAGGCGCCGTCGGTCGCTCGGGGTTCAAAAACCGCTCGAAGGGCAGTTTGTAGAGGAGCGGATTCACATTCGTAATTCCTGTCACGTAGGTCACCATCGAGCCTGCGACCGAGCCTCGTATTGTCGTCAGTATTTTTCGCTCCCGCGCAAAGCGCATCAGGTCCGCGACAACAAGAAAATACGGCGAATACCCTTTGTCGCAGATTATTTTATATTCATATTCGATCCGATCGCGGATTTCCGGAGAGGCGGTCAGAAACCGCCGCTTGACGCCTTCTTCTATAAGCGTGTGCAACTCGGTATTGTAATCAGACCCTTTCTGTATAGGGAAGTCAGGGAACACCCACGTCCCGAGTGTAAGCTCAAGGTTGCATCGCCCTGCGATCTCAAGTGTCTTCGCGAGAGCATCTTTGCTGAATTGCGACTCCATCTCTAGAGCTGTTGGAAAATGATACGCAACTTCCTCGGCGTTAATATCGCCCCTGTCGTTCGCACTCCTGTCTTCTATTGCGCACATTGTCTCCCACGCGTGCCTGTCTTCCGGTTTAAGATAAAAGATCTCTCGAAGTGCAACATCACCCCCCTTCGGGTCAAGCCGCACAAGCCCGGCACCGTGTTCTTTCAGCATTTCGTTTGTTACGGTCGGATGTTGCGGGAACTCAAGATGCGATTTAGTGACAAGTGCGAGCAGATTCTGGTATCCGATCTGATTCTCCGCATATAAAAGGAGCCGCTTTCCGCCCTCGACATGCACGTCAAGCCCGATGATTGGTTTAATGCCCTGCACTTTGCATTCTTTATAAAATTCTATGGCGCCGTAGAGGTTCCCGATATCGGTTAAGGCGAGAACCTCACAGCCTTGTGCTTTTGCAGCAGCGACAAGGTCGGGAATTTTAGGCAGCGCCTTGAGGAGCGAGTAGTGCGAGTGGACATGCAAATGGACAAATTTCGCGGGCATAGTTCGAGTATACAATGAGGGTATGTTTGAGACTATCATCGGCGTTGACGAGGCGGGGCGGGGGCCTTTGGCGGGGCCGGTTGCGGTTGGTGTAGTTGCCGTGCCGAAACGGTTTAACTTTACTCTGATAGAGGACGTGCGCGACTCAAAGCAAATGACAGAGCTTGGCCGCGAGATCTGGTACGAAAAATTGCAGATCCTGACCCGCGAGGCGGGGGTACGATATGTTGTAGTATTTTCTTCTGCGCGAATTATAGACACGTTTGGGATCACACGCGGGGTAGGGCGGGCGGTACACCGCGGCGTGCGCTTGCTCGCCCCAGAGGCAAAAGGGGTAAAAGTTCTGCTTGACGGTTTGTTACACGCACCGAAAGAGTACGAGCAGGAGACGATTATCAAAGGGGACGAAAAGGAGCCTCTGATAGCGCTCGCATCAATCGTAGCAAAAGTGCGGCGCGACCGGTTGATGAAGCGTTTAGGTTTGCGCTTCCCCGAGTACGGGTTTGAAATACATAAAGGATACGGTACGCAAGCGCATCGTGAAGCGCTCACCAAATTTGGCCTGTGTGATATCCACCGAAAAACTTTTTGTCACTGAAACGGGCGTTGTATTTTTAACGGTTTTTTGCTATATTCCATATATGGTCGTCCGAATGCGGCATACACGGGCGCACACCGGCAACCGCCGGTCGCACCACGCACTTAAGAGCATGGGGCTTATTACCTGTGAGTGCGGGGCTAAGCGCGTCTCTCATAGGGCGTGTCCCGTATGCGGCCGCTACAAGGGCCGTATCGTAATCGACCTCGCAGGCAAAGCGCAGGCACGGGCAACCAAAAAGGCAAGGTCTGCCCAAGGCAGATCCGCCTCGGGCGGAAAAGAAGGAAACAAGAGTGAGGCGCAGAAATAACGGTCTGCTTTTACTTTTGGGTCTGTTCTGGTTTTAAGCGGGTCTTCGGTCGGCAGGAAAGTTCTTTTCGCACAATGGCAAACAGGCACCTTTCGAGATCGGTTGTTCTCCAAACGCTCTTCGAGTGGGACTTCCGCAATTTCCCATTTCCGGCCGCGCGCGAGGCGCTTGTGCGCAACACGCATGAGTTTGCTCCGGCAGCGAGCGACTCCGTATTTATGGAAGAGCTGCTCAAAGGTGTTGTTGAGCGAAAAGGCGACCTTGACCTTGTGATAGAACAGGCGGCTCCCGAATGGCCGCTTGCACGCATCGCGCCCGTCGACAGGAACGTGCTCCGGCTCGGGCTCTACGAGCTTCTTTTTGCGGACCGCGACAAGGTGCCCGCGAAGGTTGCTATAAACGAGGCAATTGAGCTGGCAAAAAGTTTTGGCGGAGAAAACAGTGGGCGCTTCGTCAACGGGGTTCTCGGTGCCGTTTATAAAGAGCTCGGCGAGCCCGGTAAAGACGAAGTTTCTAAAAAAAGAAAGGACATTCCGTACGAAGAAATGCCGGTCGAGCGCTTGGGAGGTGCGGTCGTGTATGCCAAGCAGGGCGGCGACCTCTACTTTGCGCTCGTGCACGACATCTTCGGCCACTGGACGCTTTCAAAAGGAAGAGTGGAGGAGGGGGTTGATATCGGAGAGGGCACGGTACGTGAGATAAAAGACGAGCTCGGACTCAACATAACGCTCAAAGGTACCATAGGCGAGAATGAGTATGTGGCAAGCGACCCCGAGGCGGGTAAAAAGCGCAAACATGTGACGTACTTTCTTGCGGAGTCACCGTTTACCGACATTCACCTTGAGCAAAAGGGCGGGCTTGACGACGCGCGGTGGTTTAAACTCGCAGACGCGCTTGAACTCAATTTTTACGAAGATGTGCTCCCGATAATAACCAAAGCATTGCAGCAATTACAAAATTCAACACAAAGGAAATAATACCGTATGCAGAAGGATATACAGACTTTTGAGACCGAACTCGGCCTCTCGTTTAATGACGGAGCGCTACTTAGGCAGGCGTTCACCCACCGCTCATACCTAAACGAACATCGTGGCGAGGTCGAAGGCCACAACGAGCGGCTCGAGTTTTTGGGCGATGCGGTGCTCGAACTTATCTCAACGCATTTTTTGTATGAAAAATTTCCGGATAAGAACGAGGGCGAGCTGACCGCCTTCCGCGCGGCATTGGTGAACGCTAGTATCTGCGCCGAGATTGCAGTGAAACTGGGGATGAACGATTATCTCCTGCTCTCGCGTGGCGAGAGCAAAGATACCGGACGCGCCCGCGCCATTCTTCTTGCAAATGCATTTGAAGCGCTCGTTGGTGCTATCTATATTGATCAGGGGTATGACGCCGCGCGTGGTTTTATCGAAAGACACCTGTTCCCGAGGATTGATGATATTGTCCAGAAAAAATTATGGCGGGATTCCAAGTCAGCGCTTCAGGAGAAGGTGCAGGATACCGAAGGCGCAACCCCGTACTACACGGTTATCAAAGAGACCGGTCCCGACCACGACAAGCAGTTTGTGGTCGGCGTGTACTCGAACAATGCGCTCCTCGCGCAGGGTACCGGCAAAAGCAAGCAGGAAGCGGAGCAAGATGCCGCAACCAAAGCGCTTGAAGAAAAGGGATGGTAAAATAACCCTCAATGCGGCTGAAAAGCATCGAGCTTTCGGGGTTTAAATCGTTTGCCAAAAAAACGCCGCTTGAATTTTCGTCGGCAATTGTGGCTATCGTCGGCCCGAACGGCTCGGGGAAGAGCAACATCGCAGAGGCATTCCGCTTTGTACTTGGGGAGCAGTCGATGAAATCAATGCGCGGCAAACGCGGCGAGGACCTGATATGGAATGGTGGTGCGAGTTCGCCGCGGGCGGGGAAAGCATCTGTCAAACTCATATTCGACAACTCCGACCGGACGCTTAATCTTGATTTTGACGAGGTTTCTATCGAACGCGTCGTCCATCGCGACGGTGTCAACGATTACGGACTCAACGGCTCTTCAGTGCGCCTGCGCGATGTTGCGGAGCTTCTTTCGCAGGCAAACATCGGCGCCTCGGGACATCACATTATTTCGCAGGGCGAGGCGGACCGCGTACTCTCGGCTTCCTCACGCGAGCGTCGTGAGATGATAGAGGATGCGCTCGGGCTCACACAATATTTATATAAGCGCGAAGAGGCTGGGCGCAAACTCGGAAAAACGGGGGAGAATGTGCGTGAGGTGGAGTCGCTGCGTCGCGAGCTTGCCCCGCATATAAAATTTCTGAGCTCGCAGGTTAAAAAGATCGAGGAATCTGAAATACTGCGACAGGAATTGTCCGAAAAGTATCTCGAGTATTTGAAGCGCGAGAGCGTGTATCTTGGTGGAGAGGAGGGGGAACTGAAAGCGGCACTTGAACCTCTAGAGCAGGAGCGCGCCGAACTCGACAAGCGTATTGAACATCTGCGACGGGAGCTCGGAGGGAAGGGTAAGGAAGACGCGGGAACGCATCAACTTATTGAGCTCGAAGGGAAGGGCCGCGGCGCCCGCGACCGGAGAGAGACGATTACGCGCGAGCTCGGGCGCATTGAGGGAGAGCTCTCTGCACATGAAAAGTTGACTGTTGTCGACCCGCAAGTCTCCGCGGCGGATGCACGGGTCTTTGCCGAGCGTGTGGAGAAGGAACTTGAGGAGTTGCAGTCGTTTAGTGAAGGCGAGCAGGGAAAGCTTAAAGGCCGTCTCTCCGCCCTTATTATTCTTGCCAAAGAATTTTTACGGCGTATCGCCCGCCCCAGAGAGCAGGGAGCCGCCCCAGAGCTTAGCGCAAAAAAAGTAGCGCTTGAGCATGAGCTTAAAGAACTGGGGCAGGAGGAAGAAAATATTACCAAGGAAGTAAATGACCTGCGGGCTCGCATCGAAAACGAAAAGGATGCCTCTCGGGAGGCGGAGCGCGACCTGTTTGCCGCAATGTCAAAAAGAAGCGAGCTTGAGGTTGCTCTTGCATCACTGCACGCGCGCGAAAGTGTCCTTCATCATGAGCGGGAGGCGTTTAAAGCGGAACTTACCGAGGCCGGCGCACTTCTCGGTAAGGACGCACTCCAGTATGAAGAGCGGCGTATTAGTGACGAGCATGGAGAAGTTTCGCCTTCGGACATGATGAGCGAAGAGCGCAGTGTGCAGGAGGACCGCCGGCGCAAGCTCGAGCGGATGAAGATACGGCTCGAAACCACTTCAACAGGCAATGCGGGAGAGATCCTTAAAGAACATGGGGAGATTATCGAGCGTGACCGGTTTCTTGCCCGCGAACTTGCCGACCTCGAAGCTTCTGCGGAGAAGCTCGGGATTTTAATTGAGGAGCTGACCGAGACGCTCGAGATACGCTTTGCAGGCGGAATAGAAAAAATAAATACAGAATTCGACCGGTTCTTCAAGCTGATGTTTGGTGGCGGGGGGGCAGCGCTCTCGATAGTCAAAGAGAAAAAACTTCGTCGTATTCCTCGGGACGAAGGAGAGACTGAAATTGAAAATGAAGAGGATGTGGAAGATGTGGAGGAGGGGATTGATATCGCGGTAAACCTCCCGCACAAGCGTGTCAAAGGTTTGCATATGCTCTCAGGCGGCGAGCGCGCGCTTACCTCTATCGCGCTTATATTTGCCATGTCGCAGGTGAACCCGCCACCCTTCCTGATTCTTGATGAGACTGACGCTGCACTCGACGAGGCCAACTCGCGCCGCTACGGCGACATGATAGAAAGTTTGAGCAAGAAGTCCCAGCTTATTTTAATAACCCACAACCGCGAAACAATGAGCAGGGCAGGCGTGCTCTACGGCGTCACGATGGGGCAGGACAGCGTATCCAAGCTCCTGTCTGTAAAATTCGAAGACGCACTCACAGTGGCTAAATAGTATAGTTATGGTATAATATGGTGGACCTCAAAAAGAGGCCGAAGACAAAAAGCAAGGTGAAAGATGACTGCTATGATCGGTGCGGCGCTTGTGTCCAATCGTCGGTTTTTTGGAACCGACACCCTGGGTATTGAAGCAGGCGTCTTTAGTGAGGGAGGGAGGGCAATCCTGATAGCAGTTTGCTACGGACCTTCTATCCCAGGGATCTGTCCTGTCACTGTGTCCTATCTGAATGTTCTGCGGTCCGAAGGTTTTTCGGATCTACCGGATATTGAATGTCCCTTTAACCTGCGGCAGCACGAGCAAATCATCCAGTGCGGCTAACTGGCCTTGTGACGAACTAATTCAAAATCCAAAGTGCGGGCTCCTAAGTCCGCCGCTACAAGTTTTATACGCACTCGGTCACCGAGTGCGTATTTCTTTTTTGTACGTTGGCCGATGAGTGCATATTCTTTGGCAGAGTAGTTATAAAAATCATCGCCCAAAGTGCGCACGCGCACCAAACCCTCTGCGGCGCTCTCTTTTTCCTCAACATAGAGGCCCCAGTCCACAACTCCTGATATAACCGCATCAAACTCCCCCCCGATCTTGCCCGAAAGATACTCAACCTGTTTGTATTTTATAGACTCCCGCTCGGCATCAACGGCTTTTGCTTCGGCCTCGGATGCCGCTAGTGCGAGCTTCTCCAAGTCACCGAATTCCCGCCTCGACACCGGCTTTCCATCCAAATGCGAGGCAAGTATCCGGTGTACAAGCATATCGGGGTAGCGTCGTATTGGGGAGGTAAAGTGGGTATAGTACTCAAAAGAAAGCCCGAAGTGTCCGATATTTTTTGTCGAGTAAATAGCCTTTGCCATGCTGCGGAGCGTTGCGGTACGGATTAAATGCTCCTCGGGTTTACCCTCAATTTGTTTAAGAAGATTTGCGATATCACGCGCGGAATGTTTTTTCTTGTTGGCAAAGTCATATCCTATAGCCCGCACAAACGTCGCGAGCTCCTGTATTCGGTCTTCCTTCGGCGTATCATGGATGCGATAGAGAAACACCAGATTTTTTTCGGGTACTTTTTTTGCAAGGTTTGAAACCGCCGAAGCGACTTCCTTGTTGGCAAGGAGCATGAACTCCTCGATCAAAGACATGGTTTCGAGCCGCTCTTTACGAACAACTCCAATCGGCTTACCTTTTTCATCGAGCACAAATCGCACCTCAGAGTCGCCGAAGTCTATGGCGCCTTCCTGCTCCCGCTTCTTTTTTAAAATTCGCGCGAGTGCACGTAATATTCCTAACTCCTGCACAAACACCCCCTTGCCCGAGTCCAGATTTTTTTGTGCTTCCTCATACGTAAAACGTTTTTTTGATTTGATTATTGATTTTTCAAACCGCCGCGAGAGAACCTCGGCACGCACGTTCATCCGGAATATCGCGGAAAACGCGAGACGATCCTCGTCTTCCTTGAGAGACGATATGTTCGACGATAGGGGATGGGGGAGCATGGGGATCGTTGCATCAACCAAGTACACACTCGTCCCGCGTTTTTTTGCCTCCTCGTCAAGCGCAGTACCCGGTCGCACAAAGTACGTCGCATCTGCAATATGGATGCCAATTTCAAACTCTCCGTTTGCAAGCGGAACAAGCGAAAGTGCGTCGTCAAAGTCTTTTGCGTCGACAGGGTCAATAGTGAAGGTTGGTATGCCGCGAAAATCTGCGCGTGTTTTTAACTCTTCCTCGATTATTTTTTTGTGATTCGTTTCCGCTTCTTTTGCCTCGCGCTCCACCTCCCGAGGAAATTCTGTACGGAAGCCGTGTTCAAGCACGATGGCATTCATTTCGACGCGATGTTCTCCCGCTCGGCCGAGGTGTTCTATAATTTCTCCTTTTGGATTTTTTGTTCCGTCAAAATGCAGGAGACGTACTAAAACTTTTTCTCCCTCTTCGTATTGCGGTTCTTTTGTAAATTGTATGGGACGGTAAAATTTTTTGTTGTCAGCTACTCCGACCACGACGCCTTCTTTGTGCGCAAGCGTTGCAACGAATTCCTCTTTTGCACGTGCGACCACTTTTGTCACCCTGCCTTTGGGGCGCGGGAGGAGAGAGATCAATTCCACTAAAACCGTATCCCCGTCAAGGGCTCCGAGGAGATTTTTGGTCTCTAGCTCAATGTCCTCTTTATTCTTCTCGAAAGGCAGATACCCTACCCCCTTGCGGGTTATCTGGATGATCCCCTCGACGGGCTTTTTTTGTTTCGTTTTAGACATGCTGGTAGTCTGTATTATAGCCGAGATTCGTTTATATAGCAACGAATCTCGGCAGTGTGGCTTCAGCAAAATGCGTTTGCAAAGGTCCTCGGATCTCCTGTACCGGCCTATACGGCCAGTCAGGCCAGACCGTTTGCAAGCCGTATTTTGCCTCCTCGTTCTCCTGAGGTCTTATTTTCGCAGAACCCTTAATCCACATCAGGAAAATAGGGACAGAAGAAAGTGGCTATATACTTATCCCTACAGGGCAGGTCGCTAGGCGACCTGCCTATATTTTTGGCCATATGAGCGCCCAGAACCGAAAAAATAAATTCCCCTTTGGATTCATCTCGTCACGGGAGGCGGGTCTTAAATTCGGGATTACGAATGACTACGTTGCCCGGCTTTGCCGACGGGGGGTTGTTCGGGGTGTCTTACTTGGGAGGAACTGGTTTGTCGATATAGATGATCTTGCCCAGCATCTCGACACCAATAAGGAAAAACGTGTTAGGAACACCGAAGAGCTTGCACACGTAAGACGTCAGGAGTACAAGGCGTACCGTGGCCTTACAGAAAAAAAAGAAGGTCGTGCGATTGTAAATCTTGCATCAGCATACTCGCTCATCGCAGATACACCTGCTCATCCTCCTCAACCGTCTTCACGTGTCCATCATGGGGCAGTTGCAATTGCAGTCGCAGTACTTCTTATCGCGGGTGTTGCAACTGCCACGGTTTCAAACACAATACCGCTCGGCGCTTCAATAGCGCAAATCGAGTCGCCATTTTTCCTTTCGTTTGGGGGAGTGTTTTCAAGATTCCTTTCTTTCTTTCAAAGGCACGATGAAACTCTACTCGTTGTTACTCCACCCATTTTACAATCACCTCCCGCAGAAAAACCTGTTCCTCAAACTATTATTCAAAATACGTATCCGGTTGTCGCGCGTACCGTTGAGCGTATTGTTTCCGCCCCTGGGGACCCAACTGTTCCTCCGGAGGCTTTTGTAATGATCCTGTCGGAAATGAATAGATCGTTGCGGGCGGAAATCAGCCGTGTCGTCAACGGTTCGCTCGATCACCGGGGGGGCTCAAGTGACGACGGTGAAGGCACCGTAACATTGATAGATGTCTCAGGCGGTACGACCGGACTTATTGTCTCAGGAGGTCCGATAACGACATCGGGTACTCTTACACTTTCGGGAACCGTGGAAATTGCAAATGGCGGCACCGGCACTTCTTCAGCTCCGACCTACGGCCAACTCCTTGTTGGCAATGCTTCAGGAACATACGATCTCCTCGCAACCTCCTCGCTTGGTATCATCGCAGGCAGCACCGGCTCATCCTTCGGTCAGGCATGGGAGATAACAGGAGGCTATCTTGCACCTACGACGACACTTGGAATTATCGTCAACGCTTCCTCTACGATCTCCGCTCTTACGGTTATAAGTGGCACGACCACCAACGCCACCTCCACCAACTTCTTCGCAACAACGGCGAGCAGCACAAACCTCTTTACCTCAAACCTCTCCATTGCATCACTCTCGGGATTGCTCTTGGGGACTAACGGTCTTGTCTCTGCAGTCTCAACCTCGTCTCTGAATATCAATACTGACAACCTGGTTGAAGGCTCTTCAAATTTCTTCTTCACGGATGAACGCTCGGATGACCGCGTTGCGATGCTTCTGCAAACTGGCGCTGGCATTTTGCTTACCTACAACGACCCCGCAAACACCCTCACAATCAGTGCCACAGGGGGAGGCGGTGGTGGCACTGACGTGAACTGGACATTCTTCAACGGTTCAGGACTCTACCCTGCAACTTCAACAAATCAGGTCGTCATTGGTGGTA
>CAZRJD010000025.1:0-10711 GCA_964600495.1 uncultured Candidatus Saccharibacteria bacterium | reverse complement strand
CCGCCACTATGCCGAGGTGGTACAGAAAAAATTCATGCTGCGCGGGCTCATTGACGCGGGAGAGTATGTCTCCGAGCTCGGTTTCAATGAGGCGGAAGAGCTTGAGGAAACGCTCGATAAGGCGGAGAAAAAAATCTACGAAATAACCTCAACCCCCACCCTTTCCAAATTTACCTCGCTTCGCGAGTCGCTCGCGGGTGCATGGGCGCGGCTTGAGCATTTGCACGAACATAAAGACGAAATCAGGGGCATCCGGACCGGTTACAAAGAGCTCGACAACATGCTCGCCGGACTCCAGAAGTCTGACCTCATTATCTTGGCCGCGCGCCCCTCGATGGGCAAGACCTCGCTCGCGCTTGATATCGCGCGGCAAACCGCCATCCATCACGGTACCGTGGTCGGGATATTCTCGCTTGAGATGTCGGCACAGCAACTGGTCGACCGCATGGTCGCCGCAGAAGCGCGCGTCAACTCATGGAACCTCCGGACCGGCCATATTACCGACCAGAATGACTTTGGCCGTATCAAGGACGCGTACGACAGGCTCAGTCAGGCACCGATATTTATCGACGATGAGCCGGGCAACAACATCCTCAAGATGCGCGCGGTCGCGCGGCGCTTGAAGCGCGAGAATGGTCTCGGGCTCCTTATTGTCGACTATCTCCAGCTCATGGTGCCGACAAACACCCGTGCGAACGACAACCTCGTCCAGCAGGTAACCGAGATCTCGCGCTCCTTGAAGCACCTCGCCCGCGAGCTTGATGTGCCGGTACTCGCCCTCTCCCAGCTCTCTCGCGCGATTGAAACGCGCCGCGGCAAACCGAGGTTGAGCGACTTACGCGACTCGGGCTCCATTGAGCAGGACGCGGATGTCGTTATGTTTATCCATCGCGACGACAAGATGAACGAGAACTCTGACCGCCCTAATATTGCCGAGATCCTTATCGAGAAACACCGCAACGGCCCTATCGGCAAAATTGAGCTCTACTTTGACGAAAAACGCACAACCTTTATGTCGATCGACAAGAGCGATTTTGGCGTCTTCGAGTCTGCCTCCCCCGAAGCATTTTAACTTTAGTCCCGCAGCTATTTTAAAGCGCGCTCCAGAAAGCGACGCCAAGTCTAACCCTTTAAAATAGCTGCGGGACTTCCGCGTTATAATAATGATGTGAATCCGATAGACAGGCTGACGACCGCATTTGAGCGCTTTCCCGGGATTGGCCCCCGCCAAGCGCGGCGTTTTGTACAATTTTTGCTTCAGAGTCAGGGGGGCTTCCGCAGCGCGCTTGCCGAGGATATTAAAAAACTGGCGGCAAATACCTTTCAATGCAAAGAGTGCTTCCGCTGGTCGGTCAAGAACGGCGACACAAAAGGCCTGTGTTCAATCTGCGGAAGCCAGAGCCGCGATAAAGGCCTCCTGTTTCTTGTCGAGAAGGACGCTGATATTGAAAATATCGAGCGAAGCGGCTTTAAGGGGTTGTACTTTGTCCTCGGCGGTACTATCCCGCTCGCCTCCGAGGAGCCGGAGAAGCATATCCGCGTGCGCGAACTTTTGGCCCGTGTAGAGAGAGACGGTGCAAAACATGTGCTTAAAGAAATAATTTTGGGGCTCTCTGCGACGACCGAGGGTGACCATACCCGCCTTTCGCTCGGCGAGACCATCCGGCCGCTTTCCCAAAAATTCGAATTTACAATGTCGTCGCTCGGCCGCGGCCTTTCAACCGGCTCGGAACTTGAATACGCCGACCCCGAGACCATCCAAAACGCCCTCAACTCCCGGACTTAGCGAAGTAAAGGCCTTGTGCGCAGGAGTAGGGCTCCCGTTCATCTCTCCGGAGCACAAGGCCTTTACTTCGCCCTATGCCAACTTGTTGATCTTTACCTCAAAAAAAGGCTGGCGGTGGCCGCGCTTTTTAAAATAGTTCGATTTTGCCTTATATTTGATGACAACAACCTTCTTGGCGCGGCCAATTTTATTTACAGTCGCCGAGACCTTGGCACCCTTGATGTAGGGCTCGCCTATCGTCGTATCGGAGCCGTTATCTACCATAAGGACACGGTCGAAGGTGACAGAGTCGCCTGCTTTAAAGTCACCCGAGATTTTCTCGATTTTTACCGTATCCCCCGCGGAAACCATATATTGCTTCCCGCCAGTCTCGATGATAGCAAACTCTTTTTCCATGGCCAAAATATAACCCGCTTTTTCCAAAAAAACAAGCCCGGATCTTCCGGGCTTGCGGTTGCTTCCTTAACCGTGAGGCTAGGAAATAATTGCGGTCGGCGTCTCAAACCAGACCCGAGAGGCCAAAAGGAGCGAATCTTCGGGTCCCCAGCAGGAGACGGAGAAGTAGGAGCGCACACCACTGCCTTTCTTTTTTGGATGTGAGCTCTGCAGGGTTATCGCTACACGCACAGCCTGGACAGGCGGCCGGTCTATCTCTTTGTTGATGAAATAGTACCGCCGCACTTTGGCGTCGGCGCCACAGTAACTGTGGACGAGATCACGGAGGAGTCCTCTCCATGTCTGCTTCGGCCGCGCAGCGATATACGTTTCCATCCTCATCCCTATCTCAAGGGGTCGCTGAGGAGATTTCTCGCGCTTCTGGCGTATGTCGCCCATAGGTGCCTCTCATACTGCCGCACTGTGCGCAGCTTCTAAGTCGTATGTGTAGCACCTTTAGTCCCTTCCCTCAAGTACTGGGCGTTCGGTCGACTCCACCTCAAGTCCTATTGATTCTTCTTTCGTTATCCGGACAACATCCTTTTCTATTTTGCCCAGTTCTTTATATCCGGCATTCCAGTGATTGACTGTGGTTGAAAGCGAGGTACCGAGCCGCTTGTAGTAGTCCTCGTAGGCTTTGATGTGCCGCCCGAGCGCCTCGACATTTTTTGCAATGTCCTTTGCAGCCTCCTCTATCTTGAATGCCTTAAAACCATAGAGCACCGACTGCAGGTACGCGGCAAAGGTCGTCGGTGAGACAATAATCACCTTCTTTTCGTTATACGCGTAGTCAATTAAGTTTCGCGTATTGACCTTGACCGAGCCCACTTCATTAATTAACAGATCGTAATAGATCGCCTCCGCGGGTATGTACATAAACGCAAACGGCAACGTGCCGTCTTTTGGGCGCACATATTTGGCGCACTCGTCTATCCGCGCCTTAAGGTCGTTCTTAAAAAGCTTCTCGAGCTCTTCGCGTTGATGGTCGTCAACCGCATTAACAACACGGTTGTAGTTGTCGAGACTGAACTTCGCATCAACGGGTATCACCCCCTCTTTGGTAAATATGACCGCGTCTACCGTCTCGCCCCCCGGAAATTCGTACTGCATTTTGTAGGCGGTCGGTGGGAGTATGTTGCCTAAAATGAGCTCAAGCGACGCTTCGCCCAAATTGCCGCGCTGCTTCTGGTGCTTCAATACTTTTTCAAGGTTTTGGAGCTGCTCGGCAATAGTAAAAACCTGTTTTGTTGACTCTCTTGTCTCGGACACTCCCTTTACAACTTCGAGCAGTTTCTGGTCAACCGCGTGCGTTAAGTCCTGCAGCTGGTTCTGGAGGAGCACCATCCCCTGCGTGTCCTGCGCGGGCATTTCAGGCGGAGCCTTCTTCCAAAGCAAAAAAAGCACGGCAAAATTACCGAGTACAAGCACGATCAATATCCCGATAAGCCATTCCATGCACGTATGATATCATTGCGCACATGACTCACCAAGAATTGAAAGAGGCGGTAAAAACGGCAATGAAAAATCGCGAGGAGGTAAAGCTCTCGGTCCTACGCGGGCTTCTTTCAAACGCAACCAACGAACTGGTTGCAAAAAGTCGCAAGCCGGACGAGTTGCTCACCGATGAGGAACTTTTGAGCGTCATCATGCGCGCGGCCAAACAGCGCAAAGACTCGATAGAGCAGTTCGAGAAGGGCGGCCGGCCGGAACTCGCTGCATCAGAAAAAGCAGAACTTGAAATCTTAACTGCTATGCTCCCCGCCCAGATGTCGCGGGAAGAGATTGAGGCTGCAGCCAAGGCAAAAGCCGCCGAGATGGGGGTTGTCGATGCGTCAAAAGCGAACCAACTCATGGGAGCCCTCATGAAAGACCTCAAAGGCAAAGCGGACGGAAACATTGTAAAAGACGTTGTGGATAAACTGTTTTTGTAGCATTTGCAAATTTAGGCCGTTTGTGGTATAATAGAGGATAAGTGTCCTTTGAGTTAACCGTTGGAACTGAGGAGGCCACGATGCTGGATAAAAAAATTCTGGCTCGCAAGGCCAGAGAAATCTACCCGACCCTTGATCCGCACGACATGGCACGTGCGATTCGATTGGCGATTACTCGAGAAGGGGTTCGCCATGAGCCGGACGTGAATCGTCTCATGTCAGAAGTGGGCACGCTGATCGCTCGTGAAGACCATGATGTACGACGTGCAAACAGGCGGGCCGCGTAGTGGACCAACAAGTCAATCGTCCACCACCTATCAGAGGCGACGAACTCGACGTGGGACTGGAATTTATTCGCAACAGTAAGACTCACCGGCGACTTGCTCCCCACAAAGACGAGAAGCCGAAGGTAGACCCGTATTTGCTACGGGACATGGCGAAAGAGATTGGGGCAGAGCGAATGTCCAAATCCAAACTTGCCATGCTAACCGGGTCAATTGTTGCGAGACATATCCCCTACATCGATAAGGAGTCTCGCGCGCTCGGTAACGCCTACAAGAGCGCAATAATGGCAATCTATCGAGAGCGCAAAAAGTGGCAGAAGTTCCGCCGCGAAGAGAATGCTCGCGAGAATGCTCGCGAGGCCGAAAGTCCGTTCGACGAGAAAGGACAATACCGCCTCGTATGAACCCAAGGACAGTCCTCGTGGCTGTCCTTTTTTTATTTCTCCCCTAGTGTATCAAGAGCGAGAGCAGCAAAAAATTTTATATCAGGCAAAAGATCGAGCGAATCTAGCTCTTCTTTTTTAAGCCAACGCCACTCGTCGGTTGGGTTTTCAGGAATAACCTTGTCGGTATCAGAACGGGCAAAATATACAAGATCAATATGCTCGTGGGTTTCGTTAATGCGGTGCCTATTCAACGAAACCGGTGGAATCAACTGCTGATGCGGGCCAAAATCCTCTTTATGGCGCAAAGTTCCCTCCCACAGTTTTATATCGAGCCCAACCTCTTCCTTTGCTTCTCGCACCACAGCCTGATTGGGGTCTTCCTCCAAATCAATATGACCGCCGGGCCCAAGCCAGATATGATACTTCTCATGCTTACGCAGTAAAACTTTGTCTTTGTAGACAACATATGCACACGTCGTAAAATCGATCTTTTCGTGGATGTGAGACATACCTCTATTCTACTTTAAATATTTCTTGTTTTTGAGCTTGTCGGGGAGAAAGCTTTCTTTGTCATATGCTTTATAGCCTTTGCCGTACTCAAGGTCTTTCATCAATTTTGTGGGTGCATTGCGGATCTTGAGCGGGACCGGCAGGTTGCCAAACTTGCGCACATCATCGAGCGCTTCAAAATACGCATCATACGAGCTTCTGTCTTTCTTGCACTGGGCTAGATACGCAACGCCGTGCGCCAAATTTATCGCACATTCGGGGTAGCCTATTTTCTCACATGCTTCAAACACGGCATTTGCAACAACAAGCGCGGTCGGCTGGGCGAGCCCCACATCCTCGCTCGCAAATATGACCATACGCCGCGCGATAAAGAGCGGGTCCTCCCCCGCCTCGACCATCCTTGCCAAGTAGTAGAGCGCACTATCTACTTGCGATGCTCGCATCGATTTAATAAACGCCGAGATAGTGTTGTAATGCTCGTCCCCTTTTTTGTCATATCGCAGGTGTGTCGACTGGATAGACTCTTTAAGCGTCTCAACAGTTATCTTGCCGTAAAGTTTTTGCGTATTATCTAAGGTCGTGATAGCCTGCCGCGCATCGCCTGCTGCCATTTGCACGAGCCAGTCACGCGCGTCCTTCGGGACTTTAAGCTTTGTTCTTTTAATGATCGCCTCCATATCTTTCTCGTTGAGATCATTTAAGATAAAAATCCGGCAGCGCGAAAGAAGCGCCGGTATAACCTCAAAGGAAGGATTCTCGGTTGTGGCGCCAATGAGCGTCAAGTCGCCCCGCTCGACGTACGGAAGCAGAAAATCCTGCTGGGCTTTGTTAAAGCGGTGTATCTCGTCAATAAAAAGAACTTTCGGTTTTACAGAAAATTGGAGGGAGTTTTTGTCGCCGACGATGCGCTTTATATCTTCCTTGCCGGAGTCGACTGCAGACATTTCATAAAACTCCGCATCAAGCGCATTTGCATAGATACGCGCGAGCGTCGTCTTTCCAGACCCCGGCGGGCCCCATAATATGAACGAAAACAGGTGCCCCTGCTCTATAGCCTCGCGCAAGGGCTTTCCAACACCTACCAGGTGTCTCTGCCCCGCGAACTCCTCGAGGGTCTTCGGCCTGATCTTTGATGCGAGCGGCTCCATAGTCCTATGCACTATATATCCACATTGTGGAGTTGTGGAGGGCGGGCTACCCTTATCTGCAGGAGCCCTTTGCAAAACAAGGGCACATCCCTAGCCACACACACCGAAAAGGCTTCGACCATGAAGACTTATCCACTTTTCGACGGAGATCATCTCCGTGAGGAATGCGGCGTTTTCGGTGTCTTTGGACATCCTGACGCTGCAGCACTCACGGCGCTCGGACTTCATGCCCTGCAGCATCGAGGTCAAGAAGCCGCGGGCATTGTTACGTTTGACGGACAGCAATTCTACGTCGAGCGCCACATCGGCCTTGTCGGAGACAACTTCACCAAGCCTTCGGTGATGGAGCGGCTCAAGGGCGACCGGGCCATCGGCCACAACCGCTACTCAACGGCAGGCGGCGCCGTGCTCCGCAATGTGCAGCCTCTCTTCGCCGAATTCGCCGGCGGCGGCTTCGCGGTCGCGCACAACGGCAACATCACCAACGCCCGCACGCTGCAGCAGAAACTGCAGCGGCGCGGCTCGATTTTCCAATCGACCTCCGACACCGAGACGATCATCCATCTGATCGCGACCAGCGATCGCGGCCTCCTCGTCGAGCGCATAATCGACGCACTTGCTCAAATCGAGGGCGCCTTCTCGCTGGTGGCGCTTTCGGAAAAGAAGATGATCGGGTGCCGCGATCCGCTTGGAGTCAGGCCGCTGCTCCTCGGTGATCTCGATGGCGTCTCTGTGCTCGCTTCGGAAACCTGTGCGCTTGACATCATCGGCGCACAGTTCGTCCGCGAAGTAGAGCCGGGAGAACTCTTGATCATCACCAACGACGGGATGAAGTCGCATATGCCCTTCAAACCCCTCCGGCGCCGGTCATGCATCTTCGAACACGTGTACTTCAGTCGCCCTGATTCGATACAAAACGGCGTGAGCGAGTACGAGGTACGGAAGCGTATCGGTGCCGAGCTTGCCCGCGCGGCGCCGGTCGCGGCAGACGTGGTCGTGCCGGTCCCCGACTCCGGTGTACCGGCGGCACTCGGTTTTGCAGAGGAAGCGGGGCTACCTTTCGACTTCGGTATCGTCCGCAACCACTACGTCGGCAGGACCTTCATTGAGCCCTCTGATGCGAAACGCCACATGGGTGTGCGCCTTAAGCACAATGCCAATAGCGCGGTATTGCGGGGCAGGCGGGTTGTCCTTGTTGATGACTCGATTGTGCGGGGTACGACGTCGCTCAAGATCGTACAGTTGGTGCGTAATGCGGGGGCTTCGGAGGTCCACCTGCGGATAGCAAGCCCTCCAATCATCGATTCCTGTTTCTATGGCGTCAACACGCCGGAGAAATCGAAGCTCATTGCTTCAGGAATGAGCGTTGAAGAGATGAGGAAGTTCATCGGTGCTGACAGTCTCGGCTTCGTCACAATCAACGCTCTCTACCAGGCCCTCGGAAAGAAGGCGGGTCGCAATGACGAGGCACCACAATACTGCGACGCCTGCTTCACCGGCGACTATCCGACAAGACTGGTCGATCGAGAAGCAAGTCTAAAATGATGACGAGCCGCGGCGTAAGCGCCGCGGTTTTTTATATGCCTGCGATATGTTGCTTCCCTATCAGGGCGTTGTGGTTGAACTTTGAACCGATGTCGTGGCAGTGGTTGTAGCGGTTGAAGTCGCTTGGGGAATATTTATATTGATCGTCGTATTATTTTGTGCAGGTGCCACAGGTACAGGCTGCTGCTCTTCGTTTTGAATTGTGCTTCCCGCCGTGCCAAGATATTTTTCAATAAGCGCAGGGTACCAGAAGTATACTGCGGCGGCGAGCCCCGCAAGGATAAGAAGAAAAATAATAACTATCCACGGCCACACAGAGCGTCTGCGGGGTGCGGGCGCCGAGGAAATGACCGCCACAGAGGGTATGGGGCGCGCCATGGGTTGCGGAGCGCGTTCTACCGGCGGTGGGGGTGCAGGTGGCGGAGGGGGCGGAATGCGTACACCGTCAATCGCGGCAAATGCCTCTACCATGTCTGCTTCTGACCACCCGCCTGTTCTAAGCGAGTTTTTAACTGCGTCGCGGGAGACGCCGAGCACCACCTGCCCGCGGATATAATTGAGCAGATCTTGGTTTATCATATTTTTATTGTATCACTTTTTCCCTGAGGCAAGTCAAGGTACGCAAACGCATCTGAAAAATTAGTCCCCACTTTCTTGCCGGGGTTAAAGATATTAAGCGGGTCAAAGATGGTTTTGACCTCGTGAAAGAGCGCGTACATCGCGGGGCCGAACATCTTTTCCACGTATGGGGTCGGTATCAGTCCATCATTATGCTCACCCGTAATTGAGCCGTGATACTCAAGAACGAGGTCATACACTTTGTGAGAGAGTTCATCAATAATACGGGCCGTGGCAGGGTCCTTGGGGTCAACAAGCGGAATAATATGGAAATTTCCGTCCCCGACATGCCCCGCTATAGTGTAGAGCAGATTATACGTTGACAGTATGTTCTCGAGCTTCGGCAGGAATTCTGAAAGATGCATCGGTGATACGACAAAATCGTCAATAAAAGGCGCGGTGCGCTTGCCGCGGACTTTCTTGCGCAGGAGATTAAAGCTCTCGCGTCTGACCGCCCAGTACTTTCTAGCCGCGCGCTCGTTCTTGGCCACCCGGACTCCGATATATTTCTTGTTCTTTCTGATCTCCACTGCGAGTTTTTGCGCTTTCGCATACGCCTCCTTTTGATTATGCGAGCGGAATTCCGCAAGGAGTATCAACTTCGGCACTCCGCCCCGGAGAACCATCCAAAACTCGGGTATAAACGAAAGCGCGAAGCGGAATATCCCCCCTTTCATTTGCGCGGCAAGCTCCGGAAAATATTTTATCGCGAGCGTAAACGTATGGTCGTCATACGACTCAAAACTGTCGGGCTTGTGCGCGAGAACCTGCGGCACAATGTCACCCAAGTCCGCGAGTGAATCAAGAAATATGACAGTCATCGCGGCATAGGGCTTGGGGTGGACGAGCGAAAATTTTATTTTGGTGATGATGCCAAGCGTCCCCTGTGCCCCGACCATAAGCCTCGCCAGATTAAGCGAGTGTACGCCGTCGCCGATGTCCCAAAGCGCGTAGCCCGAGGAATTTTTCTCGACCGTCGGCTTGTGCTCCTCTATTGTCTTTTTGTGTGCCGGATGCGAAACAAGGGCCGCGACACGTCTGTAGAGGTCGCCTTCAAATGACTCCTCTCCGAGCTTGCGCGTGAGAGCCTCCCCCTCAAGATTTTTGAGGGTATGCACTTCTCCATCGCACAAGACGACCTCGAGTTCCTCAACATAGCGCGCGGTCTTGCCGTACTTAAGATTTCTCTCGCCGCCTGAGTTGTTGGCCGCCATGCCGCCCACCGTGCAGATCTCGCGCGAGGCTGTGTAGGAAGGCAGCTCGAGATTCTTTTTTTTTGTTTCGCGGTCAAAATCGCGAAAATACGTGCCGGGAAGCACGGTGGCGGATTTGCTCCCAACATCCAAAACACCGCTCATATGTTTCGGCATATTGAGGATAATCGAGTCGTTTAAGGGCCCCCCTGACATATCGGTTCCTGCCGAGCGCGCGGTAACAGAAATATGGGTCTTCGGAACCCGCTTCTTTTCACTGACAAATTTTACAACGCGGCATACATCCGCGGCATCTTTGGGCGAAACGACAACCTCCGGCCGCACGACAAAAAGGCTTGCGTCGCGCGAAAAATCCTCAAGTATCCCTCCCGAGTCTTCAACTTCCCCGCGCACTATCGTGCGCAATTCGCTTCCCAGGGCGCTCATCCCGTTTACTGCTATTTACACTGCAGAGCCGCGCGGCACTGTGCGCGTGTTCCCTCGTTTGGCGCCTGATCGCATGCGGCGCACTGCGCGCTATTACCCCCGACTGTGGCCCCGCCCGAGGCTCCGGCCGCAGCAGGCGGCACCATTGCACTCATATCCTGAAACGTGATGTTGGTCGGGAGAACAAAGACGCTCGCGTCTGCCGCCCATGGAGAGCACGAGTAATCAGCCTCCGCATTTGGATCGACCGCCTGCGACTCTGGACCCTGCGTATTGCTCATTGCATCAAACGACATCTTAAAGCCCTGCGGCATCTCGTCCGTCCAGACATAGCTTGTACTGCCCTCAACAACCATGTGGCTGTTGCTGGTGTGCCCTGAAGCGGTTGAGACGAAGTCTCCGCGCATTTTACCGTTTGCAACATATAT
>CAZRJD010000024.1:0-11254 GCA_964600495.1 uncultured Candidatus Saccharibacteria bacterium | reverse complement strand
ACCAACTCGGAATTCGGCTTTGATTATCTGCGCGACAATATTGCCTATGATAAACGTGAGCTCCGTCAGCGCGGGCATGCGTTTGCGATAGTGGACGAAATTGACTCAATCTTAATAGATGAGGCCAGAACCCCCCTCATTATCTCCGCACCCGCGGGAGAGTCTGAAGACCTGTACGCCACGTTCGCGCAGCTTGCGACAAAGCTCTCGCTCGATACCGACTACACGGTGGACGAAAAGCGCAAGGCGATCCAGATGACCGACGAGGGAATCGAGCGTGCGCAGAAACTGCTCGGTATCGAAAACCTCTATACCGAAAAGGGCATCAAGTATGTGCATCATCTTGAGACCGCCGTTCGGGCAAAAGCGCTTTTTAACCGCGACAAGGAGTATGTGGTGAAGGGCGGAGAGGTCATTATTGTTGACGAGTTTACCGGCAGGCTCCAGCCGGGTCGGCGGTGGTCCGAGGGTTTGCATCAGGCAATAGAGGCCAAAGAGGGGGTCATGGTACAAAAGGAATCGCGCACGTTCGCCTCTATAACCTATCAGAATTATTTCCGCCTTTACGACAAGCTCTCCGGCATGACCGGTACCGCAAAAACCTCCTCGGAGGAGTTTTACAAAGTATACGGGCTCGAAGTCATTGAAGTTCCGACCAACAGACCCACGATTCGCAAAGACAATAACGATCTTATTTTCCAGACGGAAAACGGCAAGTTCAGTGCCCTTGCCCGTACAATCAAAACACTTCACCAGAAAGGCCAGCCGGTTCTGGTCGGCACCGCTTCTATAGAGAAGAACGAACTTCTCTCTGCATATTTAAAGCGCGAAGGCATACCGCATGAAATGCTCAATGCCAAAAATCACGAGCGCGAAGGCGAAATAATTGCCGAAGCGGGAAAGAAAGGCAGGGTTACGGTTGCGACCAACATGGCGGGGAGAGGTGTCGACATTAAGCTCGGCGGTGCGCTAGCCTTACCGGAGTTGCACGAGGAGGTAAAGAATCTCGGAGGGCTTTTTGTTCTTGGTACCGAACGGCACGAGGCGCGCCGCATCGACAACCAATTACGTGGCCGCTCCGGCAGGCAGGGCGACCCCGGTGAGACGCAGTTCTTCGTCTCACTTGAGGACAATCTTATGCGCGTGTTCGCGGCGGATATGATTAAAAACATGATGGGGCGATTCGGTATCCCCGAGGATGAGCCTATAGAAAACTCGCTCGTGTCCCGTGCGCTTGAGACCGCCCAGACGAAGATCGAGGGGTTTAACTTTGACGCGCGCAAACATGTGCTTGAATTCGATAACGTGCTCGACCGGCAGCGCCGCGCCGTGTATGAAAAGCGTCGCAAAGTCCTCGTAGGTGGAGAGGACGATGTTGCGGCATTACTCGGGGAACTCGCGGGGGAAAGCGAGGAGGCACAAAACGTTATAACCAAAAAAGAAGGGGAGTTGGGGCGCGAAGGATTACTTCTAGTTGCGCGCCGCATTGTGCTCCAAACACTCGACATGCTCTGGGTCGAGCACTTGGAAAGCATGGAATATCTACGGGGCTCGGTTAATTTGCGCGCCTATGGCCAGCGGGACCCTTTGGTTGAATATCGCAAGGAAGGCACGCGTATGTATAAAGAGATGGAAATGATCTTAAAAGAACGGGTATTCGAGCTTATCCTAGGATTGAGCAAAGAAGCGCTTGAAAGGCAGGCAGCTACGCCACAGCCCCGGATTGTCGTTCCAAAGAACATCGGAGGAGGGGAGATCGGGCGCAACGACCCATGCCCCTGCGGCTCCGGCAAAAAATGGAAGAACTGCGGCCTCAAAAATACCGAAGAACACCAAAAACTCATGGCAGCAAAGAAATAATGAGGTCATCTCAAGTGGCAAAACTTATAATTGCAGACAGCGAAAGCAATGCGGATTTGTTTTATGCGACGCGGTTTCTTGCGCCCGATCCTTTTATTTTTATTGAGGTTGGAGGGAAACGGATTATTATTGTGAATTCTCTTGAATTCAGCCGCGCAAAGCGTCAGGCAAAAGTCGACAAAGTAGTCTTAAGCGATGCAAAGGGAGGCGGAGCTGTTGAGGAAGCGGCACAAATTCTCAAAAAACACGGAATCAGGAGAGTCCAGGTACAGGAATCTTTTCCGTATCTGATGGCAAAG
This sequence comes from uncultured Candidatus Saccharibacteria bacterium, assembly GCA_964600495.1. Lineage (GTDB taxonomy): Bacteria > Patescibacteriota > Minisyncoccia > Phycocordibacterales > SBAW01 > GWA1-54-10. Next base: position 9,095 of record CAZRJD010000024.1, on the reverse strand, counting down.
AAATTTGAAACGAAAGGATTTTCTTTTGATATAGTTTCTTCGCTTTTTCTCGAGCGGGCAGTCAAGACGAAAAAAGAGGTTTCGTGGATCGAAGAAGCGCAGCGTACGGTCGAAGGGGCGATGAAGAAAGGGATTGCGGCGGTCAAAAAACATGGCGCAACGTCAGAATCGGTGCGAAAAACAATAGACAAGTATCTTTTTGATGCCGGTTACGATGCCAAGGATACGATTGCCGCCGGTGGTCCTCAGGCCGCGGACCCGCATGAAGGGGGGAGCGGGCCTTTAAAAAAAGGAGAGGCCATAGTTATTGACATCTTTCCCCGCTCGCGCAAAACGCGCTACTTTGCCGACATGACGCGCACTGTGTGCATCGGCAAGCCGCACACAAAATTACAGAAAATGTACGATGCGGTCCTGCATGCACAGGAGTTAGCATTTTCAATGTTGAGACCGGGAGTTATGGGTAGCGATATACAAAAAGCAGTCGAGGGGCTTTTTGCTAAAGAAGGCTTTGCACGAAGCGAGGAGGGGCCGTCACCGCAGGGTTTTATCCATGGGGTTGGACATAGTGTTGGCCTTGAGATTCACGAACGGCCGTCTATAAACTTGAGCGGTAATGTACTTGAGGAGGGGAATGTCGTTACGGTCGAGCCTGGTCTCTACTACCGCGACATCGGCGGCGTGCGTATCGAGGATATGGTGCTTATAACAAAAAACGGATACCGGAACCTTACGAACTTCAAGAAGCAGTTCGTACTATAATTACTTTTGTGACCCCGCTTGAACCTCTGATCCTCATACCCGCAGCCTTTCTTGCCGGAGTGCTTATGTTTTTGGCACCCTGTACGCTCCCCATTGTACCGGGCTACCTTGCGTTTATCGCCGGTGGTCAGGGCAGAGTGATGCGCAATGCGATCGCCTTCACCGTCGGTTTTTCGGTCATATTTATATTACTTGGCACATTTGCCGGTTTGCTCGGCAATGTCATCGGCCCGTGGCAGAATATTCTCTCCCGTGCGGCAGGAGCGCTCATTATACTTTTTGGTCTCACGATGCTTGGAGCCATCCGTATACCCGTACTCTCAGGCGAGCGACATGCCCGCATACCAAAATTTCTTACGATAGGGCGCCCTGAAAGCTCGTTTTTAATAGGAGTTCTTTTTGCGCTCGGGTGGAGCCCGTGCATCGGCCCCATACTCGGTACCATACTCCTGTTTGCCTCGACATCCGCAACAGCGCTTCAGGGAGCCATTTTGCTTCTTGTTTTTTCTTTGGGTCTTGCAATTCCGTTCATTCTCAGCGCTATGTTCATAAATTCGGTCGGGAATCTTTTTGCCCGCTTTGGGAAGGTTACAAACATTCTTTCCATCACTGGAGGCACAGTTCTCATCCTGCTTGGTCTTCTTATGCTTTCGGGTTCTATGGGCCTTCTTATTACCTACGGCTACGGCATCCTTGATTTTATAGGCTATGACCGGTTGCTCAACTATCTCTAATGTACTAGCATGAGGATATGGTTCTGGAAATTCTCGTTATCGTGGCTATTGGGTTTTTGATTCTCAAGTTTATTTTTAAGCCTTTGTTTAAGATCCTCGCCTTTGCGGCACTTGCTCTCGTGGCGTGGTGGTTATTCAACAATTTTTAATGCATGGCGCTTGTTGATGAGCTCCTGATGCGCGCCCGCGCCGGCCGGGGCGGGGACGGCGTTGTCCGCTGGCTCCACCTCAAGGGCAAAGAATTTTCCGGTCCCGCAGGGGGGAACGGCGGCGACGGCGGTGATGTCTACATCCGCGGTGTGCGCGACATAAATCTTCTCTCCCGCTACCGCGGAGAGAAAAAATTTGAGGGTGGAGACGGCGAGGCGGGTGCGGGAGCATCCATGCACGGCAAACAGGGTGCGGATATTGTCGTAGACCTCCCTGTCGGCTCGGTCGTGCACAACAAAGAGACCGGCGAGCGCTACGAACTTACTGAAGAGGGGCAGAAAATCCTTGTGCTCAAAGGCGGTCGCGGTGGTGCGGGAAACGCAGTTTTTAAATCCTCGGTCAATCAGACTCCGAAGCAAAGTACGCAAGGCGGCAGGGGGGAGGAGGCGGAGTTTCATATCGAGCTGCGTCTTATTGCCGACGCGGGACTTATCGGCCTTCCTAACGCGGGAAAAACCTCTCTTTTAAATAGTCTTACGGGCGCTCTGGCAAAGGTGGGCTCTTACGCATTTACTACACTCGATCCGAATCTCGGGATGCTCTACGGGTTCGTTGTTGCCGATATTCCCGGTCTTATCGAGGGGGCTTCAGGCGGTAAAGGTCTCGGTTTCAAGTTTTTACGCCATATCGCCCGCACAAGGCTTCTTATCCACTGCGTTTCCCTTGAGTCGGACGATCCCATTCGGGACTACGAAATTGTCCGTGGCGAGATATCTCGGTTTGAAGAGGGTGCACTTAACGATAAGCCCGAAATCATTCTTCTCACGAAGTCTGACACCCGTGACAGCGCGTATACGCAGGCCACACAGCAAATGTTCAAAGATAGATATAAAAAAGAAGTAACAACTGTTTCCGTGCTTGACGATGCCCTAATCAAAGGGCTGCAGGACAACATTGTACGGGCGCTCCACTAATGTATATTTATCGATATGTCCGAATACCGGCCGACGATCGGTCTTGAGGTCCATGCAGAACTAAAGACACAGACAAAAATGTTCTGTGCATGCCTGAATAACCCCGACGAGAAAACGCCGAACAAAAATATATGTCCTGTGTGCATGGCACATCCAGGAACGCTCCCCTCCGTCAACAAGGAGGCCGTGCACAAAGTACTGCTTGTTGGTACAGCCCTCAAAGGGAAACTTGCCGACAACACGGAATTCGACCGGAAAAATTATTTTTATCCGGATATCCCGAAGGGGTATCAGATAAGCCAGTATGAGCGACCCCTTGTGTCAGGGGGGAACCTCAACGGTGTTGCGATAACCCGCGTCCATCTTGAAGAGGATACTGCACGCTCCCAGCATGTGGGGGAGCAGAGCCTCGTTGATTTTAACCGCGCGGGGGTGCCGCTCATGGAGCTTGTTACGGAGCCGGTTATACACACCTCAGAAGAGGCGGGTGCTTTTGCCCGCGAACTCCAACTCCTCCTGCGGTATCTTGGGGCAGGGGAGGCTAACATGGAGAAGGGCGAGCTTCGAGTAGAAGCCAACATTTCTGTTGCGCTAGCGACAGAAATGTTAAATAAAAGAGACTCTGTAAGTAAATTGGGGACCAAAGTTGAGGTCAAGAACCTCAATTCCTTCAGAAGTCTTGAGCGCGCTATCGCCTACGAGATCAAGCGCCAGAGCGAGCTTTTGGATAAAGGGGAAAAAGTAGTACAGGAAACACGCGGCTGGGATGAGGAAAAACAGGTGACATTTGCGCAGCGCAAAAAAGAGTCGTCTCACGATTACCGGTACTTTCCTGACCCTGATTTGCCTAAGCTCAAAATATCGGAGATTCCGGAATTTTCTCTCAATGTCCTGACAAGAGAATTACCGGAGCTCCCGTGGCAAAAACGAGAACGTTTACAAAAACTGGGGTTTTTACAGGATCAGGATATTGAACAACTGGTTGTTGACGCTGATCTTGCTCAACTCTTTGATCAAGGGGCGAAAAAATTAAATAAGCCTGAATCACTTAAAATCTTGGCCAACTTTATTCTTAACGACATAGCTGGGGAAAGAAAAAAGAATATAAACTGGCTACCAAACGCACAACTTCTTATCGACGTAGTAGAAGGTTATCAGACCAAGAAGCTCGCTTCGCCGCAGGCGAAGAGCTCTATCTTGAGCGGTACTATTGTTGAAATTGTTGACGCCACATCTCTTCCTGACATAGCGAAAAAAATTATAGATGCAAATCCGCAATCTGTTGCCGACTATAAAGCGGGCAAAGAAGCGGCACTGCAATTTCTGGTGGGGCAGGGGATGAAGGAAAGTAAGGGCTCCGCCAATCCCGAGGCTTTAAGGGAGGCTATACAAAAAATTCTCACCTAGTGTATACTGGGCACATGGATGAACTGGAAATATCGGGGAAGCGATATATCTCGACTCGACGTGCCGCGAAAGAGCATAAGTATAGTCCCGATTACATCGGGCAGCTTATTCGCGCTAAAAAAGTAATCGGCCAGAAAGTAGGCCGCTCATGGTACGTGGAGGAGAAGTCTCTCACAAACTATTTTGACGGGGAAAAGAGCGGCAGCAGCGTGGTTAGCTCTGAAGAGAAAGTTGAAAAGAAAGAAGAAGTTTTTGAAATAGAGAAGCGAGAGCCGGTTGTCGCACACATATCAATCAACGATGGAGATGCAAAAGAAGAAAAAATTTTAAAGCCCGCGAGTGATGGTAAAGAAAGAATATCTTCTTCTCACTACATACCGATCAATGTAAAAAATAAAAAAGGGTTGACGTATATCACAGACGATGCTCCCCGTCTTCCTTCTATTGAAAAGAAGCATCGCACTCCGGTACCGCAGAAGAATATAGTACACGAAATAATAGTGCAGGAAGAAAATATATTTCAAGAAGAGTCAGTACCGGCGGCGAAAAGTTACTCCGCTCTGAAAATTAGTGCACTGGTAGGAGTCGGAATTTTTGTTTTTGTCGCTGTGGCGGCAACTTCAGCATCTATAGGGACAGTCACCACAGTTAAAGAAGGGAGTCCCGCAAGTGTTGAATTTAGCCTCCCGTAGCTGATTTGGAATCATTTATACACTAAGTCAAATCAGGCCTGTTTCGAGAAATCGGGACTTTTTTCTTTTTATAATCCTGCGGCGCTTATTTTGATTTAAGAGTTATTAAAGACCGGTAATGATACTAAAAACTAGCATAGTTTAGCCGAGATATCGTTGTGGCAAGACGATATCATTTTATTTTGCAACGTTTCTCGGCAAGAAAAAACATTACTGTTTTTATCTACCAAAAGCAGGGAAAAGTTTTTACTTTCGACTTGGCATAGGCACATACGTTTTCCCCAGTATTGCCTTCACTGGCAATGAATTTCTACATTCATGTTCTCCTCACTAATCCACAGATTTTCACTTTTCTTTGTATATATAGAGGGACTTATGGGTAGAATTATGTGTACAGGGCAACCGAACTCACTGTGTCGATTAAAGTTTTGTCGGCTTAATGACACATCCGAAAAAATTACTCTCCCAATCGGGGGAGACGATGCTTTCTGCGCGCGTTGTGGCGTCGCGTCTTTCGTGTGCGCAGGACTACGTCGGCAAGCTCTGCCGTGAAGGAAAGTTGCGCGGCACCCTCGTTAGTGGCGCGTGGTTCGTTGAGGAAGAGTCGATTCGGGAATTTGAGATAGCACGCGAACTTGCAAAGGCACAGCGCTCCGGGGAGCTCGCGCGCGCGCGCCGTGAAGAAAATTTCGAATACCGTAAAGCAAATGGACTTCCTCTTGAATCGAATATCTCGGCGAGAAAACCTTTATCAACAGTATTCTTTCCAAAAACATTTTCAGGCAGCACTGCATCTCTTGTCACAGGCGGAGCACTTCTTTTTGCCGCGGTCATGTTCGCGGGCGCGGGCTCATACGATGCAACCCGCTTTCCTATTGAGCAGGCAGCCGCGCTCGCGCAGATCGAGTCGCCCTTCTTCGGGGCCCATGCGATTTCCATTTCAGTCCCGTCGGTTGCACCAAGCAATTTCGCAAAAAATCTTTTTTCTACATTTGCGGCGCTTTTCAAGAAAACTCCACCTCTCTCTCCCTACGCGGTAACTCCTCCACCCGCTCCACGCCCTCTCATACCGCAGATCACTCCTCCTCCTTCAACCATCATCCAAAACATATATCCCGCAACCGTGCATACCATAGAGCGGATCATTGGAATTTCGGGAGACGTCGCAATTATCTCTCCCGAAGCGTTCGTCATGATCCTCTCCGAAATGAACCGCTCGCTTCGTGCTGAGATAAGGCGGGTGGTAAACGGCTCTCTTGATCATGACAATAACTCTTCGGGCAGTACCATCATTACCGACGATGACGTTCCGGACACCATAACTGCAAGCAACTACCTCCCGCTTGCAGGCGGTAACCTCACAGGGCAGCTCACGAGCTCTTCAACCGCGACAACAACGCTTGCCTCCGGCATTGAGATTGATTCCGGATGTTTTAGCGTGAACGGAACCTGCATCACCGGAACCGGAGGCTCCGGCACAGTGACTTCGGTTAATGCTTCAGGTGGCACGACAGGGCTCACCTTTTCCGGCGGCCCTGTCACAACATCGGGCACGTTTACTCTTGCAGGGACACTCGCCGTTATTAACGGCGGCACCGGCACATCAACCGCTCCGACCTACGGCAAGCTTCTTGTCGGCAATGCTTCAGGCGGCTATGATCTGCTCGCGACATCCTCTCTTGGTATCACCGCAGGCAGCGCCGGCTCGTCATTCGGTCAGGCATGGGAGATAACAGGAGGCTATCTTGCACCTACGACGACACTTGGAATTATCGTCAACGCTTCCTCTACAATCGGCAGCGGTACCCAAACAGGAGGTCTCACCATCTCGGGTGGTGCGACCACGACGGGCAACTCGACGCTCCAAGGCACTCTTGCTGTAACCGGTGCGGCGACCCTCTCCTCAACCCTTTCTGCAGGGACTTCAACTCTTACAAATCTTGTTGTTACAAATCTTTCAACCTCCACCTTCCCAACTCTGTCAGTCACTGGACGACTTTACGATTCCGCTGGCACCGGCGGTACCAACGGCATGGTCCTCCAGACCACAGGAAGCGGCATCTCCTGGGTCGCGACCTCCTCGCTCGGTTTTACCTCAAACGCCATCACCGCACTCGGTCCTGCAGGACAGACCTCGGACGGTCCGACGGTTACGTTTGCAACCACGAGCGACACCAACATCGGGCTTACCATCACCGGTTCAGGCGACACTCAAACCTTCACCTCTACATGGAGTGGCACGCTTGCGGATGCACGGGTCGCTGATGATCTCACCATCTCGGGCGGCACCATCAACAACACTCCGATTGGTGCTTCTTCCGCTTCAACTGGGGTCTTCACTAATTCAACTTCGACAAACGCCACCTCAACCAACTTCTTCGCAACACTTGCCTCATCAACAAATCTCTTTACCTCAAATCTCTTTGTTGGCACGCTCACCGGACCGTTGCAGGCGGTAAACGGGGTAGTCTCCGCAAGCTCAACACTTTCGCAGGTGTTTGGAGGCACGGGTTTAACCTCCTACACCGCAGGCGATATTCTCTATGCAAATAGCTCTGGAATTCTTTCAAAACTTCCTGTTGGCACCGCAGGTCAGGTACTGAAAGTAAGCGGGAGCCTTCCATCGTGGGGGGCGGACCAGACAAGTGGTGGTGGAGGAGCCGGCGCATGGTCAACCACTACCGACAGTCTTGCTATTTATCCTTCAGATACATCTGACGTTGTTATTGTTGGTAACAGTGCGACATCGACGCTTACGAGTATTTTTGAAGTCTTTGGCAAATCATATTTCTCAAATTTTGTGGGCATTGGTACTACATCGCCATGGAGGACGCTCTCCGTAAACGGTTCTTCCGACCTCGGTAGTAATGCGCTCGCGGGTTACTTTACCGCGACAACAACAACCGCATCGCAGTTCCCATACGCGTCGACAACAATGATTACTGCAGCAACTGCTTCGACAACAAATCTTGTGATCTCATCAGTCCTTTCATCACTGCTTAAAACCGACTCGACTGGTTTGGTTGCGGCAGCAATTGCTGGTACCGACTACGCAACCCCCGCTAACCTCCAGTTCTACAAAGACTGGAGTATCCAGAACGGCGCACTTTCACCAACCACAACACTTGGCATCGGCGTCTATGCAAGTTCAACCATCGGCTCCGGCACACAGGCAGGCGGGCTCACTATCTTGGGTGGTGCGACAACAACGGGTAACCTGCTTGTGCAGGGCAACGCCACCACCAGCTCCTTCTTTGCAACAACCGCCTCATCAACAAATCTTTTTGCCGCAACCGCCCGCGTGGGGTCCTTAACCATCGGCAGTCTCACCGGCCCTCTCCAAGCAATTTCTGGCCAAGTCTCTGCAACCTCAACCCTCTCTGTTGCCTACGGTGGGACCGGCCTTTCAACCGCTCCAACTTACGGCCAGCTTCTCCTCGGCAACGGCACCGGCTACACATTAACCGCAACAAGTTCACTCGGCCTCCTTGGCTCAACCTTTACCGATTGGCGGATTGTTAACGGTGCACTTTCACCAACCACAACACTTGGCATCGGCGTCTATGCAAGTTCAACCATCGGCTCCGGCACACAGGCAGGCGGGTTGACGATTTCAGGTGGTGCCACCACAACAGGGAATGCGTACTTTGCAGGGAGTGTAGGCATCGGCACCACCACTATGGCAAGTAAGTTTAATATCGACGTAACCGCAGACACTGCTAATGGGATCAATGTGGTAAACGAAAGTGGTGGTACCTCCGCTGCAGCTGCACTCACCTTCAGGAATTCAGTAGCAGCAGGCAACGCAGCATCCTTCTACTTAACCGGAATCGGCTACACCGGTGTTGCAGGCTGGCAAGACTCCTTCATACTGAACACCGACTCAGGCATCAGCGGAGGCATCAAATTCCAAGCAGATGCCGGAGCTATCAGCTTCAGCACGACAGGACTTAACACTGGAGATCTTACGATTGCCGATGGAGGCAATGTCGGCATCGGCACCACCTCCCCCTATGCAAAACTGTCAGTCGTTGGCGAGGTAGTTGCAGCAAACTTCACCGCAACAACAACTGCAACCTCAACCTTCCCAACACTTGCAGTTTCGGGAAGACTCTATGCCGGAGCTAACTCAGGTACCAACGGCATGGTGCTCCAAACGACAGGTACTGCCACCCAATGGGTTGCTACTTCAACGCTTGGCATTACAGCGTCTGCTTCTGCCGCAGGTTCCGACACACAAGTGCAGTTCAATGACGGTGGCACGGCATTTGGAGGAGATGCAGGACTCACCTACAACAAAACTGCTGACCGTTTGACCGTTACCTACGCTTCAACAACCGGTATCTCTACCTCTTACGCATCGTCAACAAACTTGT
>CAZRJD010000023.1:0-11400 GCA_964600495.1 uncultured Candidatus Saccharibacteria bacterium | reverse complement strand
GGTCGTCTACCAAGCCCCAGTCAATTTCCGAGATATGCACGAGGCCTTCCAAGCCCTCTTCGAGTTTTACAAAGACACCAAAATCAACCATGCCGGTCACCTCGCCCGAAACAACGTCACCGACCTGATAGTTTGCGATGAGCTCCTTCTTTTCCTTATCATCCGCGCCCTTTTCAGAAAAAATAAGTTTGCCCTCCTTCGGCGTTGCGGAGATTATCGAGACCATGAGCTTTTCGCCGACAAGCTTGCGCAGTTCGTCCAAAATTTTGTCCTTGTCGCCGTCCATGACGCGCGGGTAGTGGTCGGCCTTGAGCTGCGAGGCGGGGAGGAAGCCCGCGATGCCCTGCCAGTCCATTATCAAACCGCCTTTGTTGGCCTCTTTGACCACGACTTCAAACTGCCGTTTTTCCTTGAGTGCCTCTTCCGCCTGCGCCCAGATTATGGCCTGACGCGCCTCTTTAAGCGAGAGCTCGATGTAGCCCTCTTTGCTGTCTATCGATATGACCTTGGCGGCAATAACGTCGCCCAAATTTGTGCGCTTGATAACCTCGCGCGCGTTCATGTACTCGCGCCCGTAGATGATGCCGGTCCCGAACGGAGGCAGGTCGATGTAGACCCGTGCGCGGTCGAGCGCGATAACAGGGCCCTCGACAATGTCGCCCTCTTTCGGTGGCTCGGGTGCTTCAAGCGCCAAAGACGCCATCTGCGAAAGTGGCGCCACCGACTGGTCGGTAGATAAAGTGTCGATATCTTCAGTTGGAGCCGCGTCTAAGACGGCTTTTTTTGGTGACATAGGTATTGGTTTGTACGGCGGGTCCTTCTAATCGAAGACTATTCCCGCGCGCGCTAATAAAGAGTTGCCCCTTTATTAGCTTTAATATACAGCATCAAAATCAATTTTGCAAGGTATAAAAATGATGAGAACCCTGAGCAGCGCGCTGCTCAGGGTTCCAGAATCACATTACCCAAGATTCATTATTGGGCGGGACACTTCAGCGTACGGTTAAAACCGCGGCGACCTGGCTCTCAAAACTAGATGTTACTCCAGCAATGGATACCTACGATCCCATTTGCATAAGGTTGTCCCAAAGCCTCAGTGACCTTGTGGGTCCGGTTAAGCGTGTTCGTTCTTATGCTACCGGACCATCCCGGATGTACTGCATCCGCATTCCCTCCTTTCAGAAAGAGCTTCAGGTTGAGGGTTGCCCCATTTCAGGGGACTTTGCAGGTTTGGCTAATCCACTGGAGCCTCCTACCTCAATCAACAGTTAATCTACACCTATTTTAAAATATGTCAACTGACTTATGCACCTATCCACAAAGTAAAGAACCCCAAATGGACCTCAATTTGGGGATTCTAAGGGGTGGTAAAAGGGCGCAAAATATGCTAAAATTTAGGCATGGTTATCAGCTATCTGGGGGGGCAGAATTTTAAGGTTACGCAGGGCGATTTGACCCTGGCCTTAAACCCACCCTCAAAAGACTCTTCGCTCAAATCATCGAAATTCGGTTCCGACATCACCCTCGTTTCACTCGACCACGAAGACTTCAATGGGGTTGAAAATACCGTTTTTGGCGAGCGCGAACCCTTTGCCATCACAGGCCCCGGCGAATATGAGGTTAAGGGGGTCGCCGTGCGCGGCTTTGCATCGGAATCAAATTACGCCGGCGACAAGGGCATCAACACCATCTACTCTATCGCGCTTGAAAATATGAATCTTGTTTTTTTGGGAGCCTTATCAAATGTAGAACTCCCGCAGTCGGCCAAAGAGGAGCTCGACGACATAGACGTGCTCTTTGTGCCTATCGGCGGCGGGGGTGTGCTCGACCACGCGGCGGCCTACAAACTCGCGGTAGACTTGGAGCCGAGAGCAATAGTCCCGATGGGGTACGATGCCGCGACGTTAAAATCATTTCTTAAGGAAGCGGGAGCGGAGGACAGCAAACCGGTAGACAAACTTACGGTCAAAAAGAAAGACTTGGCCGACAAAGAGGCCGAAGTCATCGTTTTACAATCATGAGAAACTATATACAACGTATGCAGGAGGAAAAAACACCACATGAGCGGAGGGCCATTGCCCTGCGCGTTGCCAGCACTGTAACCGCAATTCTTTTTGTGGGCTGGCTTGCAACGCTTGGAGTGCGCTTTGGGAGCGGGAGTGATGCACCGGTCGCAGGAAGTGGCACTGACACCCAAACCGCATCAATAGGAAATTTCATAAAATCAGTTCCAAACTTTTTGTACGTAGCAACCACGAGTTCGCAGCGCTAATACCATGGCGGACGTATATAAAAACAAAGAGGAGGGAGATGCCCCTATAGAAAGACAGGATGGAGGGAGTGGCATTGTAGCCCGCAATATCTCGACCGAAATGCGCGAGGCATATCTCGACTACGCAATGAGCGTCATTACATCGCGCGCACTCCCCGACGTGCGCGATGGTCTCAAACCCGTGCACCGTCGCATCCTTTACTCCATGCACCGCATGGGGTTGACCCCGCAATCTCGCTTCCGTAAATCTGCGGCGGTCGTCGGCGATGTGCTCGGCAAATACCATCCGCACGGCGACGCGTCGGTCTACGACGCGATGGTAAAAATGGCGCAGGATTTCTCCATGCGCTACCCGCTCATCTTGGGGCAGGGGAATTTTGGCTCGGTAGACGGCGATGGCGCGGCCGCGATGCGCTACACCGAGGCAAAAATGTCTACGATGTCTATGGAGCTACTCCGCGATCTTGAAAAAGAGACGGTTCTGTGGCGGCCCAACTACGACGGCTCCATGAAGGAGCCGACCGTGCTCCCCTCGGCCGTGCCGAATATTTTGCTCAATGGCACGCTCGGCATCGCGGTCGGTATGGCAACCTCTATCCCGCCACACAATTTAAGCGAACTCTCTCTAGCGCTCACCCATTTGATAGAAAACCCGAAGGCGACGGTCGAGGACCTAATGCAGTTTGTCTCCGGCCCCGACTTTCCGACGGGGGCGATGGCCTACAATAAAAAAGATCTGCTCCACGCATACTCAACAGGGCGCGGCGGGGTCGTCGTGCGCGGCGTTGCCGAAATTGTTGAGGGCAAAAAAGGCGACTACTCAATTGTCATCACGAGTCTCCCATACCGCGTCAACAAGGCCGACATGCAGGAGCACATCGCGCAGCTTGTGCGCGACAAAAAGCTCGAGGGCATCAAGGCGATGCGCGACGAGTCAACCCACGACATCCGCGTCGTGCTCGACTTGAAGCAGGGCGCGCACCCGCAGAAGGTTTTGAACTATCTCTACAAACACAGCGCGCTTGAGGACACCTTCCACTTCAATATGGTGGTTTTGGTAGATGGCGTGCCGCAGACGCTCAGCCTCAAGGGGATACTCGAGGAGTTTATCAAGCATCGGCAGGATGTTGTGCGCAGGCGCACACAGTTTGACTTAACGAAAGCCGAGGAGCGCGAGCATATTTTGCTTGGTCTCAAAAAAGCGCTCGATCATATTGACGAGATAATCAAACTGATCCGCGCGAGCAAAGACGTAGCAGACGCACACAAGAATTTGATGAGCAAATTCAAGTTCTCCGACCTGCAGACAACCGCCATCCTTGAAATGCGGCTGTCTAAGCTCGCGAACCTCGAACGGCAGAAGGTGGAGGATGAACTCAAAGAGGTGCAGGCGCTCATTGAGGAGCTCACAACACTTTTGAAGAGCGAGAAAAAGATGATGGGTGTCATTAAGAGTGAGATCGAGGAAATTGCAAAGAAGCACGGCGACGACCGCGAGACAAAAATAATCAAGGGCGCCGCGGGCGTCATTAATATCGAGGACTTGGTGCCGGACGAGGAGCAGGTGCTTGTTTTGACACAGGGTGGCTACGTAAAGCGCACCAACCCCGAGGAGTTTCGCCGGCAGAAGCGCGGCGGGGTTGGTGTTATCGACCTCGATACCAAAGAGGAAGACTTTGTTACGACCTTCCTTACGACCTCAACCCACAGCGACCTCCTCTTCTTTACCGACGTCGGCAAGGCGTATCAATTGAAGTTTTACGAAATCCCCGAGGGCAAGCGCTCGACCAAAGGCAAGGCCATCGTGAACTTCCTCTCAACAACTGCGGAGGAGAAGGTTACGTCGGTACTCCCGATGCGCAAGAACCAGAAAGAGGGAGAGAAGTTTTTGTATATGATAACCAAGCAGGGAGTCGTCAAAAAAGTTGATGCAACAGCCTTCCACGACGTGCGTCGGAGCGGCCTTATTGCGCAGAAATTACAGAAGGGCAACGAACTCATCGCGGCGCTCTTGGTAGAGAAGGGCGATGAGATAATGCTTGCGACCGCAAAGGGGCAGTCAATCAAGTTTAAAGAAAGCGATGTGCGCGCGATGGGCCGCGCCGCCGGAGGCGTGCGCGGTATGAAGTTGGGGAACGGCGACATCATTGTCGGCGCCGATGTCGTTAAAAAGGGAGTTAAAAATTTGGAGATCTTGGTGATATCACGCAATGGATACGGCAAAACTACTCCAGTAGGCGACTACAAAGTGCAAAAGCGCGGCGGCTCGGGCATCAAGACAATCAAAGTCACGCCGAAGACGGGCCCGCTCATTGCCGCACGAGTCATATCTAAAGAAGAGGGGGTAGGAGAGGACGAAATGGTCGTCATCTCCAAAAAAGGTCAGGTCATCCGAACTGGCTTGGTAGAAATCCCGTCCCTTTCCCGCAGTACCCAAGGAGTCCGCATCATGAAACTCCGCGACGGCGACGCAATTGCCTCATTCGTCTGTTTATAATTCCTGTTTTCTAAATAATGGCTTAAAACAAGGAGATTTTCCTGTATTTTTGTAGATGCTTGACACGTCTAACACTTTTTTGATAGGATGGGAGTATAACAGCCCGTTAATTTTCATCCTATGCACAAATTCAGCGCTTTGTACGAGTTTATTGATAGAGCAGTTAAAAACCGCAATTATGCACCGAATACCGCTTATGGTTTAAGGGCGGCTCTCAAGCGATTTGAAATGCAGGCAAATGAAGAAGAATTGTCTTCGACTGAGAAATTTAAGTCGCGTATTGATCAAATCTATCGCGAGGTCGTAACAAAAAATAAAGATTTCACCGCCGAATCCTTGGCCGTATACAAATCAAGGGTAATCAAGGTGTTAAATGACTTTGAAAAGTACGGTGCCGATCCAACCAAAATGGCGAATTGGACAATCAAGGCAGCTACTCCTCGTACAAAACGTACTCTACGACGGGGGAGCGGTGAAACAAGTATCGAAATGTTCGGACAAGATAACGTTGTTAATGCACAGAGTATACAGAGAATTGAGCACCCTCTACGTCCCGGCGCAAAAGTCGTGATTATTCTCCCCGACGATCTTACTTCCGCGGACATTGAAAAAGTAAAAAAATTACTCGACCTCGTCACTACGAAAGACTAGTATGCAAAAGCTACTACAAAATAAATATTTTGTCAGTACAGCCGCAAGGTTGCTGACATATGGCGGCACGCTGATATTTATTTTGGCAGTGGTCAGCCTCCTGTTGTGGAAAGCTCCAGAGCAGATACAAGGTGTATTAACCGGTGTGGCCTATATTCTAGGTGCACTTTTTGGAGTCCCAAAGATAACTCTCAATAAATAAAACATAAAGGACCGTCCTCCATATTTGGGATATCTTTTTATAAACCCTGTGGTATAGTCCTTTTTAGGAAACTGCAGGGGGTATTCATGCCTCACACATCGAAGCAGTGGCGTTTTATGCGGCGACGCAAACGTCAGCACAAATCGGGTAATCCACACAAATGGCGTAGACAGCAAAAAGAGAGCAAGGAAGCGAAGAACCGGCAAACGCACGCTCTCTCGGAAGCAGATCGTTAATACTCTGACTAATCGACTATGTTGCCCGCGGCTTGCCGCGGGATTTTTATTACAAAGGAGAGTCCTTTGCAAAGCCCTTAGACTTTCAAAGGTCTGACCTTTGTACAGAGGCCGGGGCTCTGTAACCGATTTGAGCAAGGACAGTCCTTGCTCAACCGCTAAAATGGCTGGGAAAT
Organism: uncultured Candidatus Saccharibacteria bacterium; assembly: GCA_964600495.1. Classification (GTDB taxonomy): domain Bacteria; phylum Patescibacteriota; class Minisyncoccia; order Phycocordibacterales; family SBAW01; genus GWA1-54-10. The sequence continues at coordinate 5,366 of CAZRJD010000023.1, read as the reverse complement.
TAGCGATTCTGGGGGTAGAGTAGGAGGTATGGAAAGGCAGATAGATATCCATAAAGCTGGAGCGGTTCTGCTTGAGGGTAGAAAGCTTTTGGTTACGAGGACAAAGGGCAAGGATTTTTTTATTGCACCGGGCGGCAAGGTTGAGTCGGGGGAGACTACACCTCAAGCACTGGCAAGAGAGTTAAGGGAGGAGCTCGGTGTACAGATTACAGAATCTGATTTGGAGGAGTTTGGGACGTTTTACTCACCCGCTACAGGAGATGAGGACAAATATCTCCAGATGGATGTTTTTTTGGTCCCAAAATGGGAGGGAGAGATAACTCCCGCAAGCGAGATTGAAGAAATACAATGGATTAACGCAACCTTGCCTGCCGGCATGAAATTAGGCTCCATTTTCCAGCACAACGTACTCCCTAAACTCAAAGAAAGAAATCTTATAGGTTAACTATGGCTATACAAGTACTTCGTAATCCGGAAAACGTGCCTGCGGCTGAGGCGGCAGGCTACACCACTCGTGAGGCGGTGCGGGCGGTTGTGTTTGATGCAGAAGGGAAGGTTGCGCTTCTTCATGTAACGAAATTCGGGTACCATAAACTGCCGGGTGGCGGTATTGAAAAGGGGGAAAGTAAGGAAGAAGCGCTGAAACGTGAGTGTCTTGAGGAGATCGGCTGCAACATAGAAATTGGAGAGTATTTGGGCGAGCTTGTAGAGTATCGCAGAGAGCTTCGCCTGAACCAGACTTCGTTTTGCTACGTTGCTAAGGTAGTCGGGGAAAAGGGCGGGCAACATTTGGAGCAGGGAGAGATAGATGAAGGCCATGACCTCGGGTGGTACAACCTCGAAGACGCTCTCAATCTTCTCCAGAGCGAGCATCCTACTGACTACGAAGGGCCCTTTATCGTAGCGAGAGACATTGCATTTCTTACAGAAGCAAAAAAGTTTTAAAATCATGATTATCTGAATATATGGGAACTTTTCGCACTCCAGAGATGACACAAAAGTATGCCGACTATCGCGCGGCAGGGCATTTGGACAATGGTTGCCGTTTGTGTGATGTGCCCGCAATAAAACAATATAAATTTTGGAAAATAGCTGAGGCTAAATTTTCGTTCGATCGTGTAGCTGTAAAGCACAATATGTTGCTGCCACTGCGCCACACTGTGGAAACAGGCCTTACCGAAGAAGAAAAACAGGAGCTTCTGGACATCAAGAACGGTGACATTCAAACCGAGTATGAGTTTATAATTGAAGCTACGACCAAAAAGAAATCCATCCCTTCTCACTTCCACCTGCATCTTATAGTCGCGCAAGATTAATATCGCCTGCGAAGATTTGAGAAAATATGAAAACCGTTGAGAAAAAGTGTTTGAAAGAGTTTTTTGATGCAGTTGCGTCAGGGAAGAAAAAGTACGAGCTTAGGCTCAACGATGTTGATATAGAAGCAGGCGACACGCTCCTGCTACGCGAGTGGGACCCGACTACCAAAGAGTATACAGGGAGGCAGTTGGAAAAGAAGGTTACGTATGCGCGCGTATTTAAAATTGACGAGCTGTATTGGTCGGAGGCCGAAGTAAAAGAAAAAGGCCTCCGTATAGTCTCTTTGGAGTAGTTTCTTATTCTAGTATTTTGCCTGTCCGTATAAAACGGGCAAAATTACAAAATAGATTTTGATATTGAAAAAGGCTGTAGATTGTAGTAACTTGAGTTATAAGAGCCGAGGGAAAGGAGGAGACTCGCGTTCATGTGGCTCTATGGCCCGTCCGCTTACGCAAACTAAGTGGATGGGCCAACTATTTTAAAGGTAGAATTTACGAATGAAAAAGGCGGTGATATTTGATATGTATGGCGTGTTATTGCATAGGGATCTTTTGTTCCTACGGGAGATTGAGGATGAGGAAATGACAAAAATTCTTGGCGAACTGAGACAAAGGGGGATACAGCTCATTCTCCTTTCGAATATTTTTATACGGAGCCCGGAGTATTTTAAAAAATCATTTGATTTTCTGAAGCTGTTCGATAAGCTTTATTTTTCTTCAGATACAGGGCTTGTTAAACCAGACCCGCGTGCGTATGAGCTCGTGCTTAGGGAAAATAACTTGAAGCCCGAAGAAGTGGTCTTTTTTGACGACGGCGCGCGCAATGTCGAGGCGGCCAAGGCACTCGGCATTGAAAGCTATGTGTTTGAGGGTTCGGCGCAGGTCAGAGAAAAGCTCGGTATTTGAAGTAAAAAAAGCGAAGCGAAGTCTTGAGTACAAATTTGTAAGGGTATCCTTTTAGTGCTATTTTTCTTGCAGACGAGGAGACTGTAGTGACAAATCATGGAACTTTCCCGCCTTGGAAAAAAGCGGTCGAAGCTGCAATAGAGGGGGTGCGTCGGGCTCTCGAAAAGAGTCGGAAGGCGAAAGATTTCTGCCAACCCAATCCGCCTCCACTAAAAGCCCGCCCTCTCAAATACAGGGCAGGAAGACTCCCCACCGAATTCGATATTCGATGCGGAGTTCTCCAAGAGCTCAAGGAGGCCGAACTATACTTGCGTGCAGGAGATGCAATCAGCGTACTGGTGCATCTCAATCGGGCGGAGGTGCTGCTTCCTATTTGTGGCATCGACCCCGAGATCCTCTTGCGAGCACTTGACTCGCTTAATCCAAGTGACCGCGACGCCTAAAGCGCCGCGTTTTATTTTGGATGCTAGAATAGATACCAATGGACGGAGGTTCGTTTTTAAATCCTACGCTCGCAGTCAGGGCGGCCGGCGTGCATGAAGGCATGCACGTCGCGGATTTTGGCGCGGGGTCGGGCTTCTTTACCCGCGCAGCCGCAAGGCTCGTGGGGGAGAGCGGGGTTGTCTGGGCGGTCGACGCGCATCAGGAACTTTTGCCCCGCATAAAAAATCTTGCCGCGGCCGAGATGCTCCACAATGTCGAGGTCGTGCACGGCGATGTTGAGGTGGTGGGAGGGAGCAGTCTGCCCGACGAAGACTTTGACTTCTGTTTAGTGGCCAATGTGCTGTTTGCGGCCGAGCATAAGCGCGAGGTCGTTGCAGAAATTCGCCGCGTGCTTAAAAAGACCGGCCGTGCGCTCGTTATTGACTGGAGCGATTCATTTGGCGGTCTTGGCCCCCACAAAGACCATGTACTCACCGCACAAAAAGCGCGTGAACTTTTTGAGAACGGCGGGTTTGCCTACATCGGCGACATCTCCGCGGGCGCGTATCACTGGGGATTCATAGTTCGCAAAAAAGTGGCATAAGCCGCACAATGTAATTACATGCGTCAGCTCTCCACCTTTCAAATCGTTGTGCTCGGCATTTTTGTCGCGCTGACACTTATTGGTGTCGGGGTCTTTGCGGCATCCGGGGGTCTCAGAGGCGGGGAGAGTGTCGGAGAGGTTGTTATCTGGGGCACAGTCGACAGGGACGATATGCAGGGAGTGCTCGACACGATGCGGGGCTCGGACAAAACATTTCAGAATGTTACCTATGCAGAAAAGAATCCGACAACCTATGCGACCGAGCTTATCAACGCGATGGCGGCGGGCAGGGGGCCTGACCTCTTTCTCATATCGCAGAGGGAGGTGTACTCTTTTTCCGACAAAATTCTAATCATTCCGTACAGCGAGGTTTCGAGAGGGACTTTCGTAAACTCTTTTATAGACGAGGCACAACTTTTTCTGACTCCGGAGGGCGCGCTCGCAATGCCGTTTCTTGTTGACCCGCTCGTCATGTACTGGAACCGCGACCTCTTTGCCTCTGCCGGGGTCGCGAACCCCCCGCTCTACTGGAACGACTTTCTGGATCTTGCCCCCAAAATAAGCTCGCTTGACGGCAGTTCTGCGGTTAAGAGAAGTGCCGTTGCACTTGGCGTCTGGAGCAATGTCCAAAATGCCAAAGAGATTCTTCTCAACCTGCTATTGCAGGCGGGAGACCCTGTTACCGAGCGCGACGCGGAGGGAGAGCTGATTGTGGTGCTCGGCGACCGCAGGGGAGGCTCAACAAGTGACCCGTCGGCCTCCGCGCTGCGGTTTTATACCGAGTTCGCAAACCCCTCAAAGACCACCTACTCGTGGAACCGCTCACTCCCGCAGTCGGACGACATGTTCGCCTCGGGTGACTTGGCTGTCTACTTCGGCTTTGCGAGCGAATACGGCGATTTTGCCGCGCGCAACCCGAACCTGCGATACTCGATTGCGACTATCCCGCAGATAGAGGGCGCGCGAACGCGCTCCACGTTCGGGAGGTTGACCGGCCTCGCGATACCGCGCTCGAGCGCAAATGTCGCGGGCGCGCTTGAGGTCGCAAAAAAACTTTCAAGTGCCGACGCGGGTCCCGTTGTCAGTAATCTGACAGGGCTCCCGCCGGTCCGGCGCGATATCGCCTTCGACCCGTCAGAGGACGCGTCAATCAGCGTTTTTGCACAGTCGGCATTGATCTCGGGAGGGTTTCTTGACCCCTCGCCCACGATAACGAATCAGATTTTCCAAACGATGATAGAATCTGTCATAAGCGGGAAGGCCGAACCCGCAAGTGCTATTTTTGACGCGCGGCGTGAGCTCGAGGCACTGGTGAAATAGTATATGGTTTTAAAATACAGAAATTTTTTTGCACTCACGCTTGCGATATCACTGTTTATCCTGCCGCTTTTCGTGTTTGGGGCGCCAGATGACATTTCTTTGCCTGCCTCGAATGATACTGTCACCGCCCCTTCTTCGCGCGACACTATAACGACGGGCGGTTCCAGCCTAAACCCCCTTGTTGCCGATGATTTTTGTGAACTGGTAATGGCCCTTTACGATGTCGGGCGCAAATTCTTTATCGCTGTTGCGACCGTCTTTGTTGCGTACGCCGGGTTGAGTTTTGTATTTGCAATGGGCAAACCGGAAAGGCTTGTCAGGGCCAAGAGCCAGATATTCTGGATAGGGGTCGGGATTTTTGTGTTTTTTGCCGCGTTTTCGCTTGCGTTAATCGGGCTCAACACGCTCGCCGAACTCGGTGCCGATAACAAATTCAATTCCTGCTTCTGATATATGAACTATGCCTTTGCCGATTTTGTCGAAACCATCGTTGATACCATCAATCTTCTTATAGTGCCGCTTACGGGCATCGCGCTTCTCCTGTTTTTTGTCGGGATAATACAGTTTATATATAAGACCGGCGATACCCACGCAAAGGAAAAAGGCAGGGAGGTGATGGTGTGGGGGCTTATAGCCCTGTTTATTCTCACATCTATGTGGGGGATACTCCGGATCCTTAAGGAGTCGTTTCTGCCGTCGTAGGGGCACTATCCACACGGCAGGGTTGGCGGGCTCAAATACTGGTATACTAAACATATAACCCATTAATTTTCTATGAAAAAAACCCTTGTTTTGAG
>CAZRJD010000022.1:0-11405 GCA_964600495.1 uncultured Candidatus Saccharibacteria bacterium | reverse complement strand
GCCATACCGCGCCCCGCCCGCGTATCCCCTGCAGTTATAACGAGCGCAGGGAGGTAGCCGCCCGCCTCGAGCGCATCAAGAACCTTGACCGAGAGCGTAGGCGTCCCAAAAAATGCAAATAAAGGTTTTGTCATATCGTTCCTTCCTTTCTTTTTTCACCGAGTTTTTTCCATCCTTCGTCGTCCTCAAGATGCACTGCTTTGTCGGTGTAAAGTATGCCCTCAAGGTGATCACACTCGTGCTGGAAGATATGTCCGATAAGCCTCGAGCCGTGGTACGTAAATTCCTTGCCCTGCTCATCAAGAGCTTTAATGCTTGCCTTCTCGTGTCGCATGACACTTCCATATTGATTACGAACAGACAAACAACCCTCGGTCATCTCTTCTGTGTTCTTTGACAATCGAATGAGTTCTGGGTTGATAAAGACCATGTCGTTCGGAGTCGGAACTTTTCTTGCAAATGGTCTGGCGCCGTCTTCGGCGAGATCCGAGGACCTTTGCGAGGGAAGTTCCGATGGAGGTTTAAATGCTTTTCCCGCAATGACAAAAATACGTAGTGACTCGCCAATCTGCGGAGCGGCCATAGCGACGCCAAACTCCTCTTTCTTGAGAAGTTCTTTCATGCGCGAAATTACGCCCGTAATCTTGCGCGAGGTAATATCTTTTTTGGCGACCAGCTTTGCAACCTCTCGCAATACCGGGTCGCCCGCCTGCACTATCTCTTTCTTCACGTACTCAATATAGTGTGTTTTGGTTGAAAATGAAAATGCCGCCCTCAAGGAGGTGCGGCATAAAGGGGAGCAAGGGCGGCAGCTACCCTGTTAACATTGCTACCGCCCCGCCCCGCAGAGGCAACGCTACGCGGAACACTACCTCCGCGAACTAGTGGCCGGCCGGAGCGTGGCTTCAGCGACTGTGAGAACTCCACGTCCGACCGGCCGACCCCACGGACCCCTGAGGGGCAGGGGAGCACTCCATGGGGTATTCGACGTACGGAAATTGCAAACCAAAATATATACCGGTTCCTCTTTTACGTCAATTTCTGTAGAATATTGGTATGGAGCACATAAAGGCCCATATTAACGCGACCGCAAGTAAAAAAGAGCGCGCAACCGAGCGTGGGGAGTTGATGCAGTACTTTCTTGATAAGCTCAACCGCTCGCGCGTACGCGACGGCTATCCCGCTTTGACTCTGCCGAGGATGGGGAAGACGCTTCAGGCAATACCGACCAAGGACCTCTATTACCTCAAAAGTGTCTGCGACAGCGCAACTGACTTTTCCAAAAAATTCTGGTGGGAGGTAAATCCTAAAAAGCACGAAAACAAAAACGAAACTACCAAATAGTATGGCTGAACGATTTGTTGTCGAAGGATTAGCGGGGAACAAGACACTACAAGGCGGGATTTCCGTGCGCGGGGCAAAAAATGCGGTCCTCAAATCGTTCGCCGCAACTCTTTTATTTAAAGACTCCGTTACCATCGGCAATGTTCCGCAAATTGAGGATGTTGACCGCGAACGGGAAATACTTGAAGCGCTCGGTGCCTCGGTAGAAAAAAAGGATTCTAAAACATACACAGTCGATACGGGCAATGTAACCTCTTCTTCGCTCGACGACGCGATCTCACGGCGGCTTCGTGCATCCATCGTCTTTACCGGACCGCTTTTGGCGCGGTTCGGGAGCGTTTCCTTCCCGCATCCGGGTGGCGATGTCATCGGCCCGAGGCCGATAAATCTTTTTCTGGACGGCTTCAGAAAAATGGGGGCGGAGGTTGTGCTCGAGGGCGGGCGCTACATCATTACAACAAAGAACGGACTTCAGGCCGCAGATATTTTCTTTATGTTCGTGAGTGTTACCGCGACCGAGACGCTCATGATGGCGGCAATCGGCGCCAAGGGTACCACAATCCTCAAGAATGCCGCGATGGAACCCGAAATAGTTGAGCTCGCGAAGTTTCTTAACAAAAGTGGGGCAAAAATTCAGGGTGCGGGTACCCCAACAATCGTTATTGAAGGGACGGGTTTGCTTGAGGCAAAAGGGCAGGTATTCGATACCATCCCCGACAGAATTGAGGCGGGAACATTTTTGCTGCTTGGCGCGCTCGCCGGAAAAGAAATTGTTATTACCGATTGCAACCCGCTCCACGTTGAGATGCTCACCGCGCTGCTGCGCGAGTCGGGCACGTCTATCGAGATCGAAAACGGGAGAATGATCGTACGAGCGACTGCGATGCCAACGGCACTCAATGTGCGGACGCACGAGTATCCGGGGTTTGCAACCGACATGCAGCCTCCGATGGTTGTGTACCTGACACAGGCCAAAGGCGAAAGTACGGTTTTTGAAACGATCTGGGGCGGCCGGCTCAATTATACCGAGGACCTAAAGCGCATGGGCGCTGATATTACGCTTCTTAACCCCCAGCGCGTAAGCATCAAAGGTCCCGCGCGTCTGCGCGGGACCGAGCTTACAAGTCCGGATATCCGTGCGGGACTCGCGTTTTTAATGGCATCGGCGATAGCCGAAGGTCAGTCAAAGATAGACAACGTGTACCATATCGACCGTGGCTACGAGCGTATCGAAGAGCGGTTGTCGGGCCTCGGGCTTTCCATCCGGCGTGAGCAAGTATAAAATGCCGGAGCATGTCATTCTTTACTCCGAAGCTCGGTATTGACCTCGGGACCGCAAATACGCTCGTATTTGTGCCGGGCAAGGGAATCGTGTTAAACGAACCGTCGGTCGTTGCGATTTCGCAGATAGACAACCGGATACTCGCGGTTGGCGCCGAGGCGAAACAGATGATAGGGAGGACACCGGAGGAAATAATCGCGTACCGGCCGCTCAAAGACGGTGTCATCGCCGACTATCGCGTAACGCAGGCGATGCTCCGGTATTTTATCGGCAAGGCGCTCCCACGATTCCAGTTCTTCAGGCCCGAGGTGATGGTCTCGGTCCCTGCAGGCGTTACCTCAACAGAGCGTCGCGCCGTCGTCGAGGCCGCTATCCGCGCTGGCGCGCGTGCCGCTTATGTTGTTAAGGAGCCAATCCTTGCGGCCATAGGCGCAGGCATCCCGATACAGGAGTCGAAAGGCCACATGGTGGTTGATATCGGAGGCGGTACCGCGGATGTCGCGGTTATATCGCTCGGCGGCATCGTTGCATCAACATCTGTTAAATGTGCCGGCGACCGGCTCGACCACGCGATTGTGGACTATGTAAAAAAGAATTTTAATTTGGGCATCGGCGACAAGACCGCCGAGCGCATAAAAATTGCGGTTGGCGCCGCGGTGCCGCTTGAGGAAGAGCTTTCAACAACAGTGCGCGGTCGCGACTTTATAACCGGCCTCCCGCGATCGTTCGAAATCAAAACAAACGAGCTTGTTAAAGCGATGGGGAAGGAGCTTCGCGAAATTATCAAGGCGATCCGCGACGTATTGCAGGAGACGCCGCCGGAGCTCGCATCCGACATCATTGATCAGGGAATCATCATGACCGGCGGCACCAGCATGCTGCGGCATTTCCCCGAGCTGGTGTTCCGTCGCACCGGCGTCAAAGCGGTTGTTGCGGAGGATGCGCTGTTTTGCGTCGCGCGCGGCACCGGTATCGCGCTTGAGCATCTCGACACCTACAAAAAGGCGATCATTGCAAAGAGATAAATTTGTATGCACCATGCATATATATATGAAGGGGCGCTTGCAACTCTGCCAAGACTGGCACTACATGCGCGCAAGCAGTTTGATTTCACAGATTCGCATGACCCCGACGTGCATGTCTTAGAGTACGAAAAATTCGGCATAGATGACTCCCGTGCGCTTCGCGACATGGCGGCGCTTAAGAGCGCCGCAGGCCGCGCGCTATTTGTTATCGGCGTTGCTTCCGCAACGACCGAGTCGCAGCAGGCGCTGTTAAAGCTTTTTGAAGAGCCGCAGAAGGGGACCGTTTTTGTACTGCTCGCGCCACAAGGTTCCGTTATTGCGACCCTGCGTTCGCGGTTTTTGCCGTATCCGGAAAAAGTCGGGGAAGACGCTTCAACCAAAGATATAAAAAAGTTCCTCGTGCTCCCCTACAAAGCGCGTAGTGCAGAGATAACAAAACTGCTCAAAGATGAGGACGGTGTGCGCGAGCGGGTGAGGGGATTTTTAAACGGGCTTGAGAGTGAATTATATAAACACCTGCCAAAGGACAAGGGCATGCGACAAGGGCTTGAAGATATTGCAAAGGTTCGCTCATACGCGAACGATCGCTCGCCCTCATTCAAAATGCTTCTCGAGCATCTGGCTCTTACACTCCCGACACTAAAGTGACGCCGAAAGAACGTAAAGAAAGAAAGGAAAGGTTGATAAAGCTCGATCGGGAGCTCAAAAAGTTATTTCCCGAGGCGAAGATTGAACTCAAATTCAAAGATCCACTCCAACTCCTTGTCGCGGTAGAGCTTAGCGCACAGTGCACCGACAAGATGGTGAACAAAATTACCGAGAAGCTTTTTAAAAAATACAGGACGCTCAACGACTACGTAGATGCAGACCCGACTGAATTTGAGCAGGATATAAAGTCCTCCGGCTTTTACCGCGCGAAGACAAAAAATATTCTTGGTGCCGCAAAGATGCTCAAAGTAAAATTTGGAGGCAGGGTACCGAAAACAATGGCACAAATGCTTACACTCCCGGGTGTCGCTCGCAAAACAGGGAACGTGGTCCTTGCGGAGGCATATGGGGTTATTGATGGAATAACGGTAGACACACATGTGATCCGTTTTGTACACCGGTTCGATCTTTCCGACCACCGTGACCCAAAAAAGATCGAGCGGGATTTGATGGAATTGGTGCCAAAAAAAGAGTGGTCGCATATAACGCACCGCATCATCCACTACGGCCGCTATTTGGCGCCTGCACGGATGTACGACACGACCAAAGACCCGCTGATTAAAGTCTACCCTCCTGCAGCTAAAAAATTCAGAGTTTGATAGTATAGGGAAACATATGGCATACGACTTTAAACCGTTTGAGCACAGGCTCGCAGAGATTGTGGAGCGGGCGGGGAAAGAACTAGCGCAGGTACGTACTGGCAGGGCGGCGCCTGCAGTATTAGACAGCGTACGGTTTGAAAGTTATGGAACGCTTGTCGGCCTTAATCAGGCAGGCACGATTTCTATCGAAGACGCCCGCACGATCCGGATTTCGCCGTTTGATATGAGCCAGAGCAAAGAGATAGAAAAGGCAATAACGGTCGCCAACCTCGGGCTCTCGGTCGGCTCGGATGAAAAAGGGGTTCGGGTTTCCTTTCCTGAATTAACATCTGAGCGCAGAGCCTCACTTCTTAAGCTGGCAAAAGATAAAATAGAGGAGTGTCGAACAAACGTACGTTCAGCACGCGATGATGTCTGGAGTGATATTCAAAAGCAGGAAAAAGATAAAAAGATGAGCGAAGACGACAAGTTCCGCGCCAAGGAGGATATGCAGAAGCGCGTTGATGGTGCAAACCAGAAACTCGACGACGCTTTAGAGCGTAAAGAAAAAGAGATCTCAGCTTAACTTCAATGGTTACCTCTACTGGCTTACTCCTCGCTCTTACTACTGCAGTATTTTTTGCGACCTACGGCCTCCTTTCTCGTTCTACAGCGGTAAAAAGTGCGTCACCTCTTGCGTTGTCGGTAGTGTATGGCTTTTATGCAAGTTTCTTCTGTCTGTTTATTTTATTTTTCGAACCATGGAAGACACCCGCCCTTTCTTTTTGGGTTATCGTAATAACGATAATTGCGAGCTTGTTATATGCTATTTACGATGCATCTCAGTTCTTTGCTCGGCAGCATATAGAAGCATCTCTCTTTAGCATATTATTTCAGATAGCTCCTGTTGTGACTTTTATAGGATCTTTTTTTCTTCTTGGGGAAAGTTTTTCTTTGCAAAAAATAGGTGGGGTCAGTTTGATCATGATTGGGAATCTCATTGCCGTATATAAACATACCGGCCAAGTAGTTAGTTTCAAAGGATACATATTTGCTCTCCTCACCATAGTATCCATCGGCCTTGCATATGTAGCAGATAAATCGGTTTTTAATAATTATTCGCTCGGCACTTACTCTATCCTCATGTTTTTGTTACCCGCTTTCTACATATGGCTTTTCTTTACTATCCGTGGTGGCTCCCAAGGTGAACTCATAAGAGAGTTAAAACATTCGTCGTGGCGTACTCCACTGCTAGCTCTCATTACTGTAGTTGGATATTATTTGTTGCTTAAAACATTCCAAATTATGGACCTCTCCGTTGCAATACCTATTGTCTACACTGCAACTATTCTTACCGTATTTGGAGGAATCGTCATCTTGAAAGAAAGAGATAACATGCTGCAGAAGATTATGGGAGGAGTTTTGGTCTTTATTGGACTCATCATACTTCAGTCTTAAATACTTATGTCGCTCATTATTTTTATTGCGTTACTGGTTGCCCTCATCCTCGTGCATGAGCTCGGGCACTTTGTGGTCGCAAAGCTTTTTGGTATCCGTGTCGACGAGTTCGGCATCTTCTTCCCTCCGCGCCTTTTTGCGTGGAAAAAAGGCGGGACAGAATACTCAATCAATTGGCTTCCATTTGGTGGTTTTGTGAAAATTTTTGGCGAAAATGCACAGGAGGGAGCGGGTGATCCGCGAAGTTTCGCAAGTAAGCCCCGCCCTGTGCAGGCCGCCGTTATTCTCGCTGGCGTTGTGATGAACATCCTATTTGCGTGGTTCATTCTCTCCGCAGGCTATATGGTCGGGCTCCCGACCTCCACCTCGCACAACGGTTTTGGCGAGGTCAGAGACGCGCGTACAACCATTGTGAATGTATTTGCAGGCCTGCCGGCGGATAAGTCGGGGGTCAAGGCAGGCGACGTCATTGAGCATGTTGCAACCGCGTACGCCACGGCGCCTCCTTATGCAACGGGCGATCAGATACAGACTTTTACGGCGGCGCACCAGGACGAAAGCATCATCTTGACCGTCCTACGCGACGGCGAAGAAAAAACATTTATTTTGCGCGGGGTTGAAGGGGGTATTGCGGGCAGGAAACTGCTCGGCATACAGATGGATGAGGTCGGGGTTTTGAAACTGCCGCCGCACTTAGCGCTCCTGCAGGGGGCAGTCGTAACGTACAGGATGACTGTTGCTACAGCAGAAGGGCTCGCCGTGTTTGTTGCGAATATATTCAGGGGTAATGCGAATTTTGCGGACGTTGCGGGGCCTATCGGCATTGCCAATATCGGGGCCAATGCGGTGAGCGACGGGTTTGCCGCGGCGATAACGCTGACCGCACTTATATCAATCAATCTCGCTATCATTAACCTCATCCCAATCCCCGGCCTCGACGGCGGCCGCCTCCTTATTATCGGGGTAGAGGGAATTATCAGACGCCCCATATCGCAGCGGTTCATCTTTCCCCTCACCATAGCCGGCTTCGCCCTCCTTATACTCCTTATGATAGTCGTGTCCTACCACGATATTGCCCGGCTAATCGGTTAAATGTAAAAAAAGAACGCCCATGACCGTGTTGGTCAGAGGGGCGCTCAGGAACTTTCAATTTCTTACTACTAGTTTAGTTCGCGGCTTCAGCTGTTGCGGATAGCTGTAAGCGCCATCGTTTCGAATTGCGCCGCCGTAAACGGCGGGAATTCATGGGCTTTGAGCGGGAAGCTGCCACTGCCCACCAGCAGGAACCGGCCGTTGTCGCCGAGATAGACCGGCATCTCCAGCCCTTCCTTTGCGACCTTGGTCCGCATCGCTTCGGGCAGCGTGGCGAGAAACTCCTTCCCGACCATGACCTTGATCTTGTCGGTCGAGTAGAGGGTTTTCTTTGCAATCTTTCTCTTGACGCCCCACGCTATGGCATAGGCAAGCCGGATTTCGGCGGCGAGGAACGCAAGATGGACCTTAACGTTCCAGTCCCGTGTTGCCTGAACCCCGCACCAGATACCCTCGGGCGCCGGCCCTTCGCCCTTCCAGTCCCACGCCTCCTCCTTCGAAGTCCAGATTACAACATCGGCGTCGAAATCCTTGCCCTTCGCCGGGTCAGGGTTCTCGAACGCCGCGCCACGCAAGGCGGCCTTGTTGTGGAGGACGTAGGTCTTCACAGTTTTCTTCTTGAGATGGAAGGCAACTCCGAGACCTTTACGCCTTACCCGATGGAAGATGCTGTTCGGGTCCTCGCGCATGATCTTCTTGTACCAGACCATGGAGTTGGCGCGGCCGACTCCCTGCGGATAGATGATGTCGAGGAAGGTGAACGCGTATTCAAACACCTTGTTCCAGTCGGTTTTCCCGCCTTCATCCTTTGTGCAGGCCCCAAAGGGCAGCCCGCCGAAGTAGTAGTGCATGTCTGTCGCCGCCATCCTGCGGATATTGTCGGAACGGTTGACGCTCTTCAGGATCGGTTTGATTCCGGGGTCGATCCCTTGTCCTTCCGGTGTGTTTGCTTCCACGCGGAGTTGGAAGCTCGAGATCATTGTCCCAACGCCGGCTTGGCCGTGCTGGTTGTAGACCTCGACCCCGTCGGCGTCGTTTTCGTCTTTCTTGTTCCCCGTATCCATGAAGACGATACGGCAGTTCTGCTGTTTCAGCGCTGCAAGTTCTTCGTCTTCGAGGGATTCGCCAGCGCGCAACTGTCGGATTTCAAATCGCGCATGCGGGAACTTGATGACCAGATCGTTGATGCCCATAACGAACCGGACGTCGTACCAGACACTCGCGATCTCGTCTGGCCGCCGCGGGTTGACATGCACAACGAAGACGACCTTTCGCATGTCCTGCGGCAGGAGGGCCGCAGCGGACACGCCGGAGAGAAGCATCTTCGAGAACACATCAGCGAAGAATGCCCCCATATTCCTTCTTTCGACCAGCTCCCCGAGGAGCAGCTTCTTCTCGGCGATGGCCTCTCCAAGATCCTTGAGATCTTTGGTTTTGACGGCGGGCTTTTTGTCCGCCTCGGCCTTCGACGCGCCTTCCTTCCCACCGTTTTTTTCGCGGCGTTTGGATTTCAGATCACTGACACGCATGGTGTCCCCCTTTCGTGAGGATGCCCCGCAGGGCGGTTGCCCTATGGGGCGGGTTTCAGTTCGGCTCCTATACTAGTAGTTACAAGGAGCGCTACCCCTTATTGTATCATAATACATTATAAAAGTCAAGGAGAGTGAGGGGACGCTTTTGTTCTTTGGTTTTTGGGCTTAGAATAGGCCTTATATATGCGCCAAAGTGAGCTATTTACCAAGACCCGCCGTGAGGCGCCAAAAGACGAGGTTTCGAAGAATGCGCAGTTCCTTATTCGCGCCGGCTACGTGCACAAAGAAATGGCGGGAGCCTACACTTATTTACCGCTCGGTCTGCGGGTCATAAACAACATCATCGCGGTCATACGCGAGGAGATGAACAAAATAGGCGGGCAGGAAATACTACTCACGACCCTTCAGGAACCAAAAATCTGGGAAACATCGGGGCGGTGGAGCGACGAACAGATCGATGTCTGGTTTAAAACAGAGCTCAAAAGCGGCGGGGTTCTCGGCCTTGCACCGACACACGAGGAGCCTCTCACCAATTTGATGAAAGAGCATATTTCCTCCTACCGCGACCTGCCCTGCTACCCATATCAGTTTCAGAATAAATTCCGCAACGAGTTGCGTGCCAAGAGCGGCATCATGCGCTCGCGGGAGTTCATCATGAAGGATCTCTACTCCTTCTCGCGCAGCGAAGAGGAGTTCAGGAAATTTTATGAAACATGCGCGGAAGCGTATATGAAAATATTTGCCCGTGTTGGAATTGGCGGGCAAACCTACCGCACGTTCGCCTCCGGCGGGTCGTTCTCAAAATTCAGCGACGAATTCCAGACAGTCTCTGACGCTGGCGAGGACACTATTTATATACACGACGGCAAGCGCATCGCGGTTAACAAAGAGGTATATACAGACGAGGTGCTCGCGGAACTCGGGATCGAAAAGGGCGAACTTCGCGAGGCGAAGGCTATCGAGGTAGGGAATATCTTCCCGCTCGGCACGAGATTTTCGGACGTACTCAAGCTTATCTATAAGGACGAGGACGGCAAAGAGAAGCCGGTCATCATGGGTTCCTACGGTATAGGCCCCGCACGGCTCATGGGCACTATTGTTGAGGTTCTCGGGGATGAGAAGGGGATTGTGTGGCCGGAGGCGGTTGCACCCTTCCGCGTGCATCTGATTGAGCTCGGGAGCGGGAACAAAGATGTGCATGCAGAGGCCGAAGAACTATGCCGCGAGCTTGTGCAGGCAGGGATAGAGGTATTGTGGGACGATCGCGATCTTCGTGCCGGAGAAAAATTTGCAGACAGTGACCTCATCGGCATCCCGCTTCGGGTCGTCGTCTCCGAAAAAACGCTCGCGACGGGCACGTTTGAATGCACAGAAAGAAAAAGTGGAAAGACCGAACATCTGAGCTTGTCGGAACTGACGGAACGACTCATCCATGCTGAATGATTTTAAACAAAAAATATTTTCGTATCTCTCAAACGACGTCGGTATAGACCTCGGCACCGCAAACACGCTCGTCTACCTGCGCGGCAAGGGGATCGTCGTAACCGAGCCATCGGTCGTCGCGGTTAACCAGAAAACAGGACAGGTGGTTGCGGTCGGGAGTGCGGCAAAAGCGATGCTCGGCCGCACGCCCGTGCACCTTGCCGCAGTGAAGCCGCTTGTTGAGGGGGTGGTATCGGACTTCGAGGCGACCGAAGAAATGCTCGCATACTTAATGAATCGCGCACAGGGCGTCTCGAGGAAAATTCTGGGGCCGCGTGCGGTTATCGGCGTACCCTCCGGCATCACGAATGTTGAAATGCGCGCGGTCAAGGATGCGGCAAGGAACGCGGGTGCCAGAGAGGTGCATATCATCGAGGAGCCGATGGCAGCGGCGCTCGGCATCAGGCTCCCCATACGCGATGCGGTAGGAAGCATGCTCGTTGACATCGGCGGAGGCACGGTCGATATCGCGGTCATGAGCTTGGGCGGGATTGTTAAGGCAAAAAATCTGCGCGTTGCGGGCGACAAGCTCGACTCCGATATCATCTCGCACCTGCGCTCCGAATTCAAAATTTTAATAGGCGAAAAGACCGCAGAAAACGTGAAAGTTGCTATAGGCTCGGTTGTCGAGGGGGGCGGGCACTTGGAGGCGGTCGTGCGCGGGCGTGACCTCATCACCGGTCTTCCGCGTGAAATAATCATCACCGACTCCGACATTCGCGAGGCGATCTCGCAGTCTATAGACACACTCGTCGAATCTATACGGGAAGTGCTTGAGACAACGCCTCCGGAAATTCTCTCCGACATCATGCGCAACGGCATCGTGCTTACCGGCGGCGGAGCGTTGCTCAAGGGGCTCGATACACTCTTAATGCAGTGGCTCAAAGTCCCTGTCGTTGTT
>CAZRJD010000021.1:0-11455 GCA_964600495.1 uncultured Candidatus Saccharibacteria bacterium | reverse complement strand
GGAGGATGGCCTGCCTGCGCAGGCAGGCTCACCCGCTCTGGCAGATGCTCGGCAGGGTGAAAACGAAAAGGAGGTACAAATTTAAGGGGACACGAAGCATATATGGCAGACTACAAACAAAAATTAGGGGCATTGATCGAGCAGGTGATAGCACAGGGGGCAAGTGACCTGCATCTTGGCGGTGGCGCAGAGCCGGTCATACGTGTATCGGGGACACTTAACCCGCTTCTTTCGGAACCCGTCCTGACCCCCGAAGACATGCAGGGGCTCGTTGATGTGCTTCTCTCTCCCGATCACAAAAAACGTTTTCTTGAGACCCAGGAAGTCGATTTTTCCTACGCACACGGCGAATCGGCGCGTTTCCGGGGCAACGGATATTTTGAGCGCGGACGCGTCAGTATTGCGCTTAGGCTTATCCCAAAGGTGATTCGTTCCCTCGCGGAGCTCAATCTTCCCCAGACGCTTGAAAATTTTGCATCACGCGAACAGGGGTTCTTCCTTGTTGTCGGGCCGGTTGGGCAGGGCAAGACGACCACCCTTGCCGCCCTTATCGAAAAGATAAATACCGAGCGGACCGAGCATATTATTACGATAGAGGACCCTATCGAGTATCTTTTTGAGAACAAGAAGTCGCTTATTGACCAGCGCGAGGTTCGCGTTGACACCAAGGACTTTCATACGGCGCTGCAGTCCGTATTTCGTCAGGACGTTGATGTCGTCATGATAGGCGAGATGCGCACTCCGGAGACAATGAGTACGGCTGTAACCGCCGCCGAGACAGGACACCTTGTCTTTTCGACCCTGCACACCAACAATGCGTCGCAAACGCTTGACCGCATCATAGACTCATTCCCTGCAAACCAGCAGGATCAGATCCGTATTCAGCTCGCGGGCTCGCTTGCAGGCATCTTTTCGCAGCGGCTCGTACCGAGAATTTCGGGAGGACTTATCCCCGCGTATGAACTCATGGTCACCAATAACGCGGTCGCGAACCTTATCCGCGAAAAACGGACCCATGAGATACAGACCGTTATCGAAACGGGTGCCGAAGAGGGGATGATAGATATGAACCGGTGTCTTGCCGACCTCGTGCGTGCGGGGGAGATAACTATTGAGAGCGCCTACTCGCGATCGTGGAATCCGAAGACGCTCGAGCGTCTCCTGTAATGTATGGAATTCAAATACGAAGCACTCGATCAAAATGGAAAGCCCGCGAGCGGCTCTATCAGCGCGGTCAATCAGGATGCGGCGATTGAGTCCCTGCAGCGGCGGGGGTTAACCATTACCGCATTCGAGGTGGCAGGTGGCACCGAAGGGATGTTAACGCGTCTCGGCGGGATAACCCTCTTTGGAGGGGTTTCGAGCCGTGACTTGGTGCTCCTTTCGCGCCAGATTGCGACCTTGTTCGAGGCGCAGGTCTCCGCACTACGCGTCTTCCGACTGCTTTCCGAACAGGCCGAGAAACCTATTATCCAAAACGTGCTCGTTGCAGTAAGCGACGATCTGCAGGCGGGGAGCAGCATCTCAAAAGCGCTCGGCCGCCACCCGAAGGTGTTTTCCGACTTCTACGTCAACATGGTACGCGCGGGGGAGGAGTCAGGAAAGCTCGACCAGACATTTCTCTACCTTGCCGACTATATTGACCGCTCATACGAACTTACCTCAAAGGCCAGAAACGCGCTTGTCTATCCGGGTTTCATCATGATCACGTTCTTCGCGGTTATGATACTGATGCTCACTGTCGTTATCCCGAAAATCGGCAGCATCCTTGAGGACTCGGGGCAGGAAATGCCCTTTGTCACAAGCGTTGTGCTGGGGCTTAGTAACTTTTTTGTCGATTACGGGATATATCTCATCGTTCTTCTTATTGTAGGCGGATACTTTTTATACCGGTTTCTTATGACTCCACCCGGACATCTTGCACTGAGCCGCGCACAGCTTTCTTTTCCATTTATAGGTAAGTTGTATAAGAAGCTCTACCTCTCGCGCATTGCGGACAACATGCACGTGATGCTCTCCTCGGGTATCTCCGCCGTGCGCGCGCTTGATATCACCGCCTCGGTTGTGGGAAACGACATATATGAGGGGATATTGCGCGAGGCGGTCGAGTCGGTCAAAAGCGGCACCACGATGTCGGCTGCGCTCTCGCGCTACCCGAACGAAGTGCCGGTCATCATGCTGCAAATGCTCCAGATAGGTGAGGAAACGGGCGAGCTCGGCAACATCCTCGACCGGCTCTCGAAATTCTATACGCGCGAGGTCAATGCCGCCGTCGACACGCTGGTCTCCCTTATCGAGCCCGCACTCATCATTTCGCTCGCGGTCGGTATCGGCTTTCTCCTTGCGGCGGTGCTGCTCCCAATCTACAACACTGCAGGAAGTATCTAAGTAAAAAATTGGATATCCACACGGGCCCTCTGGCAGGTCCACAATCCAGTTATACTATAGACATCCGCAACAAGTAGTATTTAGTATTACAAATTATTAGATTTCGGATACAATTATGTACAACATTTATAAACGAGGCTTTACGCTCATTGAACTTCTGGTCGTTATAGCCATCATCGGCATCTTGGCCGGCATTGTCTTGGCAAGTCTCGGCACTGCACGCGGCGGTGCCAATGACGCGAAGACCCAAGAACAACTAAGCAATCTCCGTACCGCGATGGAGCAGTATTATGTGGGTATCGGCAACGGTTCATACGGCACAACAGGGTGTGCTGGGACCGGTTTTGTCTCTACGGGTCCCCTTGCGGTAGGGGCCAGTTATGCAGGAGGCAGTATAGTATGCAACGCCGGCACTGGCGTGTGGGCTGCTCAGGTTCCTCTTACCGCTGCCACCACCTGGTGGTGTGTAGACAGCACAGGCGCAGCAAGGAAAATCACTTCTGCACCCTTGGGTGCAGCTACTGCGTGCGCAGCATCTTAAAGGCCAGCTTTCGAGTTTTAAAGAAATCCCCAGCTCGTCCGCTGGGGATTTCTTATTGGGTGTACACTAAATCTATATGTATCGCCACCTTCCTAGAGGCCTTGCCTACCGGCAGGCAGGCTTCACCCTTATAGAACTTCTAGTGGTTATTGCAATTATCGGTATCTTAGCAGGTATTGTTCTTACCAACTTAGGTAGCGCCCGCGGTAGCGCAAATGTCGTCAAAATAAAAGAGCAAATGGCTAACATGCGCACGGCGGGGGAGTTGTATGCGCTTGCAAATAATAGTTTTGGCCCTGCCACCGTAGTGTGTACGGGCGGCACGACGATTTTCAGCAATACCGGAACAAATATGACCGCGCTTATATCTTCAACCCAAAGCGCCGGTGCGACACTTGACTGTGGCGCTAATGCAAGTACACAGTGGTCAGTCGCGGCCACACTACCAACAAGTCCTGCAACCTATTGGTGCGTAGACAGTTCCGGTCTTGCGCGGGATAAAAATGCGGCGAATACAGCATACAATGGGCTCACCAGCGGCACGGCCTCCGCGCATACGGGGGTTGGAGACACAAATTGCAACTAGCATGACAAAACGCGGATTTACCTTGATCGAACTGCTGGTGGTTATCGGCATTATTGGCATTTTGTCGGGAATCATTATCCCGAACTTAAACACCGCGAAGGAAAGCGGCCGTGACGCCAAGCGTGTCGCCGACATCAAAAATATCCAGGTTGCGCTCGCGCTTTATTACAACGACAACTTAAAATATCCGAACACTACCTCAAGTCTCGCACCCACATATATGTCTACGGTGCCAACGGATCCTCAACCCCCTAATTCTCCGTACCCGTACACGGCGCTGGTGGCGGCTGCGAGTTGTAGTGGTTCGTTGGCATGTACCGCAGGCGGTGGGCCGGCACGATACCATTTAGGTGCTGGTATGGAACAGGCGGGATCTTCACTCTTGGGGCAGGATGATGACCGGGCTGAAAACCATCAAATAGGCACTCAATGGTTTTGTGTGTGTGATAGTACCGGACAATCATTCCATGGCGATGCGCCGAAATGCGCGGGGACAACAGCAGCATCTCCCGATTCCTGCTACGACGTTGTGCCGTAAGTGTATCCTTCCCCATGATCGATATTTTTTGGATTTTTACTATTGGCGCCATACTCCTCGGCGCCATAGTAGGGAGTTTTCTTAACGCGCTTTCCTTTAGGTTTAATACCGGCCGCACGATGGGGGGGAGGTCGCGCTGCATGCATTGCCGGCATACACTCGGGGTTCTTGACCTTGTGCCGGTTTTTTCATACTTGTTTTTGCGCGGCCGATGCAGGTATTGCAGGGCAAAAATTTCTCTCCAGTATCCGGTTGTTGAAGCGGCCGCCGCCTGTATTGCAGTGCTCACGTACGTTGCACATCCTGCGTCCCTCGAATTCCTTTTCTGGTTTGCCGTCTGGATGCTCACCCTCCTTATTATCGTGTATGACTTACGGCACACTATTATCCCATGGTCGTTTTCCATCCCGCTCCTTGTACTCGCCCTTGCGTATCTTATGTTCGACCTCGTAGGTCGAACAGATTACCTCTGGCCGCTTCTCTCAGGGCCACTTCTTGCGCTGCCGCTCTTTCTCCTTTCTCTTTTCTCACGAGGCACGTGGATGGGATGGGGGGACTCATTTCTCGAGCTTTCTTTCGGGTTTCTTTTGGGGCTTTCGGTCGGTGCCTCGGCGCTTATGCTTGCATTCTGGAGCGGGGCCATTGTGGGCATCTTTCTGCTAATACTCAAAAAAGGGTTTAGAATGAAGAGTGAGATCCCGTTCGCGCCCTTTCTGGCGTTAGGAGCTTTTCTCGCGCATACATTTCATGTTAATTTCTTCTCATCGCTCTCACTCTTTTGGTAACAAGGGGTTTACCCTTATTGAATTGATAGTTGTCATAAGCATCATGCTCGTCATAACGAGCGTCTTTCTTTTTAGGCAGCAGCAGTTCAACAGCTCCACACTCCTGCGTAGTCTCGGCTACAGTGTCGCGCTTTCAATCAGGCAGGCGCAGGTTTATGGCACGAGCCTGCTGGAATTTGGCGGAACCTTCGACGCTAAAAGTTACGGGGTTAACTTTAATAGGAATACTCCGACGACCTACGTCCTTTTCGCTGATACCGGTAGCATCCCCAACGGGACGTATGACGGAGCGGCAGAACTTGTAGATACTTTCAACCTGGGGCAGGGTTTTACTATCTCCAAATTTTGCGGAATTCTAGCGGTGGGTGGCGAAGTATGTTCCCCTTCGATTGATTATCTCAATATATATTTTATACGGCCTGACCTTGACGCCAATTTCCGCTCATCAAACCTTGCCCATACGTACACAAGTGCGTATATACAAGTTACCGCCCCCGGGGGCGCCACACGCAATGTCACCGTTTCAAACACCGGCCGGATTGCCGTATGTGCTTTTGGCACCGGAGCGGCCTGCTAACGTATATGCAAAGAGGATTTACACTTATTGAGCTCATTGTATCGGTCGCGATATTTGCGGTTGTTATGGTGATAGCGCTCGGCGCGCTTCTCTCTATGTCTGTTGCAGAACGCAAAGCCGAGACTATCAAGGCTGTTATGAATAATCTTAATTTTTCACTCGACAGTATGTCACGCACGATGCGTGTTGGTTCAGGCTGGGGATGCGGACAGGGAAATTGCAACGGGGTCGCCGAGATACGCACCTCAATTCCAACAGATATAAGATACAGATTTGAACAAAGCAACGCGACATTGTGCGGACAAGCGGCCGGCACTGTCGGCTGCATAACCCGCTCTACTGATGGAGGTGCAAGTTTTCTTCCTGTTACTGCACCGGAAGTCGTAATAACAAGCCTTGAATTCTATATGATAGGAATGGTTGTAGGGTCTCCGGACAATACCCAGCCAAAGCTTACAATGACGCTCTCCGGTTATGTAAACGTAAATGCCAGCCAGCAGACCCCCCTTAACCTGCAAACCAGCGTGACCCAACGCCTGTATGATCAATAAAATTAAAAACAGCGGGTTTACCCTTATCGAGACGCTGATAGCGGTCTTGCTTCTTGCAGTCGCTATTGCCGGCCCCCTCACTATTGCTTCAAAAGGTTTCGTTACCGCCACCGTGGCGAAGGATCAGGTCATCGCGTACTACATTGCGCAGGATGCGGTCGAATATGTCCGGTTTGCCCGCGACACCAATGGGCTCCGGGGTGCAAGCTGGCTCAGTGGAAGCGGCGGGACACCCGCAGGGATCAATCTGCTGACTCCATGCACCGACCCTAACGGATGTTATCTGGATTCGACAGACAATGTCCCGCCATCCGCTCCTGCCGCCTGTTCGTTGTCAGAGTGCAGCGACAGGCCGATGTATTATGACGCTACTAATCACCGCTTTAGCTACAATACGTCGTTAGGAGCGGCAGCAAGAACGATTTTTACGCGCGCAATATTGTTGAGTCCGGTAAACGGAAATACCGACGAGTATCTTCTCACCGTTACGGTTATGTGGAATGATGTCGGAGGAAGTATCCGTCAGGTGGTATTGAAGGAGCATCTCTATAACTGGCAACCATGATAAAAAATACGAAAAAAACAGGAGGCTTCACTATTTTTTTTGCGGTTCTCATCGCGTCTCTCTCTCTTTCGGTTGGCTTGGCAATTTACGACCTTCTTATTCGTGAACTTGCGCTCTCACAAACCGCAACGCAGTCCCAGTATGCTATTTACGCCGCCGACACAGGGGTCGAATGCGCGCTCTACTGGGATTTTAAATGTTCTCCGACCGATTGCCCTGAGGGGGACGGCAGTGCATTTGCGACATCCACCGCTTCCGTCAATCCTACCAGTGCGGTGATGTGCATGGGGCAGAATATTGTTACCGATCCTCCCGCCTGGACCGTGGCGCCCACCGCAACTGCCGCAACCACCACTTTTACTATCTCGTTTTCGCCTGCGCATCCGTATTGTGCCATTGTCACTGTCGCCAAATCCATTGCAGGCACTGCTGCGAAGACACAGATAACGTCAGATGGTTATAACACCTGTGTCGCGGGAGCTCTTAAGGTTGAACGTACTCTCCGGGTGACCTATCAACAATAAGAGAGTAGGATATGCTGACCCTATGGCAGTGCCGGCTGAAACAAAAAAAAGATACGAAAAGTTGAAGGCGACGGTTAATCGGTACCGGACACTGCGTCATGTCCACAATAAAGAGGAGGTTCCTATAGAGGCAGAGGATTCGCTGAAGCACGAACTCGCAGAGCTCGAGAGTGAGTATCCCGAGCTTATTTCTCCGGACTCGCCGTCCCAGCGTGTTGCCGGGCAGCCGCTCCCGGAGTTTAAAAAGGTGCCGCACAAGGTAGCACAGTGGTCGTTTAACGATGCGTTTAGCGGGGACGAGGTCAGAGACTTTGATAAGCGGGTAAAGCGGTTTCTTGGCCTTCCCTTGGAGCAGGACATTGAGTACACAAGCGAACTTAAAATAGACGGGCTAAAAATAATTCTCGAGTACGAAAAGGGGGTTTTAAAAACGGCCGCGACACGCGGTGACGGGGTTGTTGGCGAAGACGTAACGCATAATGTGCGTACCATTGAGTCGATACCGCTTTTACTTGAGCGCAAGGTGGATGCAATAGTCGAGGGAGAAGTATGGATGAGCGAGAAGACTCTTGAAACCGTGAACAAAGAACGGGAGAAAAAAGAGGAGCCTCCGTTTGCAAACCCGCGTAATGCCGCTGCGGGTTCCATCCGTCAGCTCGACCCGAAAGTAGCCGCCTCGCGCAAGCTCGATACATTTATATATGATGTTACGCAGAGCTCTGAAAACTTGCCTAATACCCAGTTTGAGGAGCTTGGGTATCTGCGCGATCTCGGGTTTAAAGTGAACCCGCATTTTAAGCTTGTTTCCTCAATCGAAGGCGCGATCGAATATTGGAATATATGGAAAACCAAGAACAAAGCGCAGGGGTATTGGATAGACGGTGTCGTCATCAAGGTGAATGACAGGCAACTGCAGGAGCGTTTGGGCTATACAGGCAAAGCTCCACGCTACGCAATTGCTTTTAAATTTCCGGCCGAACAGGTAACAACGGTGGTCGAGGATATTGTGCTCCAGATAGGCCGCACGGGGGTCTTAACACCGGTCGCACATTTGCGCCCTGTGCTGGTGCAGGGCTCTACCGTCTCGCGTGCAACGCTCCATAACGAAGACGAGATCAAACGCCTCGATGTGCGTGTTGGCGACACGGTTATCCTCCAAAAAGCAGGGGATATTATCCCTGACATTATAAAAGTGTTGACCGAACTCCGGACGGGGAAAGAAAAACCGTTCAAGTGGCCGACTCATGTACCAGAGTGCGGCGGCGACGGCTGTATTGAGCGTGTACCGGGGACTGCGGCGTGGCGGTGTGTTGCGAAAGACTCATTCGCGGTGACTCGGCGGGTGTTGCGGCATTTTGTAGGCAAGCACGCACTCGATATCGAGGGGCTCGGCGAGAGCACCGTTGACGCGCTCCTCGAAAAAGGTCTCGTGCATTCGTTTGACGACTTTTTTACGCTCAAAGAGGGCGACATACTTGAGCTTGAAGGCTTTGCGGACCTGTCGGCAAGGAAGCTTGCCAACTCAATTAAAAAGACGGCAAAAAACGTCCCGCTCTCAAGGCTCATAACAGGGCTCTCGGTCCCGCACGTGGGGGAGGAGACGGCGCTGCTTTTGGCACGGAATTTTAAAACGATAGATACTATCGCCGAGACATCGCTTGAAAACTTGATACAGATAGACGGGATCGGCGATATAGTTGCGAAGTCAATTTACGACTGGTTTAGGGACAAAGATAATAAAACACTTGTCTCCCGCCTCAAGAAAATCCTCCATATTGAGTCGGAAAAAATTTCTTCGGCTACTAAACTTCCGCTCGCAGGAAAGACCTTTGTACTAACTGGCACGCTTCAAAAACTTTCCCGTGAGGAAGCAAAAGAAAAACTTCGTGCGCTCGGCGCCGACGTGTCTGCATCGGTCTCCAAAAAAACCTTCGCGGTAGTCGCAGGCGAGGAGCCCGGCTCCAAATTCGACAAAGCAAAAGAATTGGGGGTACAGGTGCTGTCGGAGAGTGAGTTTTTGAAAATGCTCGGGTAGTGTAGTATTATTTTATGATTTCGAGAGAGGAGGTAGAGAATTTGGCTGAGCTGGCACGGCTCGAGTTGAGCGAGGGGGAAATTGTGTCACTCCAAAAAGATATTTCGGACATTCTCGACTATGTAGGCCAAATCTCTACTGTTTCAGCCGGCGAGGTAAAGGATCCCGGACTCAACCGAAATGTACTTCGGGCCGATCTGCCACGCGCAGCGGACGATGTTTTTGCAGGGAAGCGTGAAGCCCTTCTTGCCGCACTCCCGAAACGGGAGGGCGACTTTGTGCTCGTGCGCAAGATAATCCAAAAAGATGAGTAATCTTGCCCAACTTTCGATAACCGAGGCGGGCAAAAAGCTCGCGGCAAAAGAAATTTCCGCGGTTGACCTTGCGCGTGCTGTAAAAAGCGAGATTGAGAAGAAAAATAAAGACCTCAATGCGTACTTGGAGATGTTTGATGATATTGAGGAGCAAGCCAAGCAAGCAGACAAGCGACGTGCAAAAGGGGAGAGTCATCCGCTCCTCGGCATTCCGCTTGCCATAAAAGATAATATTTTAATTGAAGGCCGGAAAGTTTCTGCAGGCTCGAAAATCCTTGAGAACTACGTCGCAACATACGACGCTACCGTTACTAAAAAACTTAAAGATGCAGGAGCAGTATTTCTTGGCCGCACTAACATGGACGAGTTTGCAATGGGTAGTTCGACAGAAAATTCCGCATTTGGTGTAACAAAAAATCCTCACGATGTCTCGAGAGTGTCAGGCGGCTCTTCAGGCGGCTCCGCCGCGGCTGTGGCAAGCACTATGGCCATGGGAGCGCTTGGCTCTGATACGGGCGGTTCTATCCGCGAGCCCGCAAGCTTTTGCGGCGTTGTCGGGATGAAGGGAACCTATGGAGCGGTCTCGCGCTCGGGGCTCATTGCGATGGGGTCGTCGCTCGATCAAATCGGGCCCTTTGCCAGAACGGTAGAGGATGCAGAAATTATCTTTTTTGCACTTTGTGGCAAAGATCCTCTCGATAGCACTTCAATAGATGAAAAGCTTCATCCGAAACGTGATGTAAAAAAGAAGATAGGAGTTCCGCGTCATCTTCTTGCAGAGGGTATTGATCCGGATGTGTTGGTTCAGTTTGAAAAGAGTCTTAAAAAGTTGGAGCAAGGAGGATATACAATCGTTGATATTGAACTGCCCTCGGCTCCACTTGCACTTGCGATTTATTACATCATCATGCCTGCAGAGAGTTCAACAAACCTCGCGCGCTTCGATGGAGTGCGCTACGGGATCTCGCTCAGGGGTATCTCGCAGTGGGAAGATTATGCAAAAACGAGAGGGCAGGGATTTGGGCCGGAGGTTCGCCGTCGTATTATGCTTGGCACCTACGTGCTTTCTTCCGGTTATTACGATGCGTACTATGGCAAGGCGGGTGTCGCTCGCACAAAACTTACGAATGAAGTTATGCAAACGTTTGAAAATGTCGATGTTATAGCAAATCCCACTGTCCCTATACCTGCTCCAAAAATCGGAGAGAAATCCGACCCACTTTCTTTATATTTGCTCGATATTTTTACCGTAACGGCAAATCTCACGGGCAACCCCGCAATATCAATCCCTATGGGTACTGTAGCAAGGGATGGGAAGGACCTTCCGGTTGGCGTCCAGTTTACCGCCGCGCACGGCGACGAAGCGGGGTTATTTGCAGTGGGGAAAAGTTTACAGAGGGAGTAGAATACAGGGGCAGTGGACAACGTTCATTTTCTTAACCTCGAATATTTTTTCTTACGTATCTACGAGCTTGTCACGGGTATCCCCGTTGACTATGAGACTGTCCCGATGGGGCTTGTGTACACGCTCGGGCAGTTGGCACTGCTTGGCCTTGTGATAGCGGTCATACTTCTTGCGTTTCTTGTATACATCGCGATAAAGCTCACCATTGTCGAGCACGAAGGCTTTCATCACAAAGCGGCGGCGGATTTGCATGCAAGCAGTATAGAAGAGGCGGAAGTCGCGTCAAAAAATCCCCGCTGGGACTTGGTGATGACGCTCGCAAGCTCTGGCAATGAAAGCGACTGGCGTCGCGCGATACTTGAGGCCGATGTGATGCTAGCAAGCCTCCTTGTCGAAAAGGGGTACCGCGGCGACACGGTAGGTGAGCAGCTCAAAGATGTAAATCCGCTCCAGTTCAATACGCTCGACCTCGCGTGGAAGGCGCACAAAATGAGGAACGCAATCGCGCACTTGGGCGAGGCGTTTCCGCTCTCACAGCGCGACACGCAGACGACGATTGATCAGTACGCCCGTGTATTTGAAGAATTCGGAATTATTTAACTACGCACAATGCTTGTTGCGGGGGCAGGACTTGCACCTGCGACCT
>CAZRJD010000020.1:0-11576 GCA_964600495.1 uncultured Candidatus Saccharibacteria bacterium | reverse complement strand
CAAAAGAATCTAGAGAAGTGATCGTTAGACCACCTCCTCTGTCTGACCCTGCAATAATTCCTGGGTGGAATCGCATGGGAGTCCTGGAGTTAAGAGATAATCGTGCTTGCGCCTTTTACTACTCGAGTTTTTGAGTTCGCAATAATGAGACAAGCGACTTCGCCCGCAGCGAGCGTTACGTTTGTTCCTCCGGTGCCGTCAATCGTTACACTGCCACTACTGTCATTTATTACTTCGCACTCAAATCCGTTCCCAAGAAACACCGCAGCCGGTACAGAAAGTGTCAATGCCGAGGTTGCAACAATGCGTATCCCTGCATCCCCCGCCCCTAGCGTGTAGTTCGAGGATTTAACCAATTCAACTATTTTGCCGATATTATTGCCTTCAGAATCATGGCCGATATTGAGATAGTCGTTGAGCACTGTGCCCCACGTACCTACATCAGCTCCGACCGTTGGACGTCGTGCCATATGTTAAAAAAGCCCTTGATTACTAATCATAATATACAGTATAGCCCCAATCGTTGCGGGCTATGGAGAAGTTATGCACACTGGCTTGCGTAGAACGCTCAACCCTATATACTGAAGGCATGAATATTTTTGGCCTTGGAACTCCCGAAATTCTGATCATCGTTTTTCTCCTTCTCCTTTTCTTCGGCAAAGACAAACTTCCTGATCTAGTAAAAAGCATAGGGAAGGCGTTTCGCGAGCTTAAAGGCGGATTTACTGACGACGGCAGCGAAAAAAAGAAATAGTTTTTAATGGACGAACAAAAGACGGTTCCCGAAGCTCATCGCTACACTTTTTGGGAACATATTGGCGAACTGCGAACGTACATTCTCATTGGAGGTGGGATTTTTGTCGGGGTCGCTATCCTCATCTTCCCGTACGAGGAGGAATTTATTACGCCATATCTTCTCTCGCCTCTTGATGGAGAGACGCTTATCTTCCTCTCCCCGTTTGATCCGCTTCTCTTTAAACTCAAAATAGCTTTTTATTTTTCTTTCCTTCTCTCGTTCCCGCTTTGGCTGTTTCTCTTCTTTAAATTCGTCTCACCTGCGCTCCCTTCAGGAAAGCGCCTACTCCTCGTCTTCTTCGGCGTCTTTTCTTTTCTTCTCGGATTGGGGGCTCTCGCCGTGACGTATTTTTATTTCGTGCCGATAACACTCTCCGTCCTGCGCAGCTTTATCATCCCTGGCGCCGCTTTTTCTTTAACGGCGAACGGGTATCTCTCCTTTATATTGCTTGAACTTGCGGTGGTGTTCTTCATTTCCCAGCTTCCCGTCGTCATATCGGCTTTTGCATATGTGGGCCTCATAAATCCCTACTCCCTAGCACGCCAACGCCGCTTCTTATACTTAGGTTTAGTCGTTATCTTAGCGTTTTTGACACCTACAACGGACATTTTTACCCTCCTTATCGTCACTATCCCCGCAATCCTGCTTGCGGAGCTGGGGATATCTCTTGCTAAACTATTGACACATCGGCGTTATACTGATCTGCATGGACAATAATAAAGAGAACTTGAAGCTCAGCCGCCGTGAATTTCTTTCTGTCATTGGAGGCATGGCAGCGGCAACAGTCTTTTGGAAATTTTCGAGCGTTACAAGTCTTTTCACCACCGGGAGCTGGCAGAGTGCATCAGTAGCAAACGTCAACTCATATGGAAACTCCGCATATGGAGGGACGCAATAAAAGAGCACTCCGGGGGCGGTTTTACTCTGCTCTCTTTTTAGTTGTGCTCATCTCAACACCGCTCTACGTAGCGGCTCAAAACTTTGGAGGCAGCTCATATGGCGATGGCAGCTACAACCAGGGATTACCTCCTGATACGACTGCGCCTACGGTCTCCATTACCACGCCCTCTTCGGGCTCGGTGATATCGGGAACGAACGTTATCGTGAGTGCGAGCGCCTCGGACAACGTCGGCGTTACTGATGTGCAATTTAAAATCAACGGAACGACAAACATTGGCAGCGAAGATACCTCGAGCCCGTACAGCGTTACCCTTAACACAACTGCAGTGGCTGACGGTTCGCATATACTCACCGCAGTCGCGCGCGACACCTCGAATAATCAAACAACCTCAAACTCAATATCAGTCACTATAGACAACACCGCGCCGGTGCGCTCAAGCAGCGCTTCCTCCGGCACTCTTGCCGCAGGAACTGTCTCCGCTACCCTCTCCCTATCGACAAACGAAGCTGCTACGTGCCGATATTCGACCATTGCCAACACCGCCTATGCCTCGATGACAAATATGGGAAGTACGGGCGGCACCTCACATACATCCGCACTCTCTGGTCTTACAAACGGAAATACATATACGTATCATGCACGGTGCGCGGACCCGCGCGGTAATACCAATACAACCGACTTCACTATTTCGTTTTCAGTTGCGCAAAGTGCAGGCGCACCAACGGTTTCGATAATAGCACCTGTAAACAACGCGACCGTATCAGGCATAGTCAC
This sequence comes from uncultured Candidatus Saccharibacteria bacterium, assembly GCA_964600495.1. GTDB lineage: Bacteria > Patescibacteriota > Minisyncoccia > Phycocordibacterales > SBAW01 > GWA1-54-10. The sequence continues at coordinate 9,105 of CAZRJD010000020.1, read as the reverse complement.
CGTTACGGCAAATGCCTCTGCAAGCGCAGGTGTTGCGGGCGTCCAGTTTAAACGCAACAACACAAACGTTGGAGCGGAAGATACTTCGTCTCCCTACTCTTTCTCGTGGGATACAACGGCTACAACAGACGGTGCGCACGCTCTTACGGCAGTCGTACGAGACACTTCGGGTACTACAGCAAACTCTGCCGTGACAACCGTCACCATTGACAACACTGCACCTCTACTAACAAACGGCCTCCCCTCGGGAGCGCTCGCTGCAGGCACTGCCTCTGAAACACTCTTCGTTAAAACAAACGAGAATGCGACATGCAAATTCTCGACCTCCGCCAATGCCTCATTTAATTCTATGACTAACTTTGATACGACCGGAGGACTGAATCACTCTGAAGCACTGACTGGTCTTACAAACGGCGCTTCATATGCCTATTTCGTAAAGTGTGCAGGCACGCGGGGCAATACAAATGCTGCTGACTATGCTATTGCCTTCAATATTTCTACACCTTCGTCAGGTGGTGGAGGGGGCGGCGGAGGTGGGGGGGGGGGCGGCGGAGGTGGGGGTCGTGTACTCTCTATTGCAACACAAAATGCATCGACACTCTCGACAATATCAAAACCGGCAACAACGCCCGCAGTATCACAGCCTACCCAAAGTGGAGGCGGTGGCGGTGCAAGAATATCAATTCAACTCGCGCGCAGACTTGGCCTCGCGTCCGAGGGTCAGGACGTGCGAGCGCTCCAGCAATTTCTTATCGCGAAGGGACATCTCGTACTTGCGGCGCCGACAACATACTACGGCAACCAAACAGCACTCGCGGTGCAGAAATATCAGTGTGCAAAAAACATTGTGTGTTCCGGAAACGCAGCCACAACAGGGTATGGTGCTATCGGCCCGAAAACAATTGCCGCAATTAACGCAGACGGGGGTGGTGCATTGTCGTCTGGCATACCTGCACAAACAACTCCATCACAAGGTAGCGGAGGCATAATTCCTCCAAGCGGGCTTGCCCGCGCGCAGATCAGTGCGATCCTCGGTCTCCTCTCATCCTTTGGTGCCGATGCGTTTACCGTTGAAAAGGTTAGAGTCTCACTTGAGGGCGGGATACTCCCTACAGCGCCATCTTCCCCTCTGCCAGTCATCCCTACAACGCCCTCCACTCCCGTTGCGCCATCCTCATCTTCGTCACTAAACTTTACCCGCGACCTTTACTTTGGTGTCTCGGGGTCGGACATATCGGCGCTCCAGCAATTCTTAAAAAATAAAGGGTACTACAGCGGCGATATCACTGGATACTTCGGCCAAGCGACAAAAGATGCGGTCATGAAATTTCAAACCGCAAATGGCCTTGAGCCTCTTGGTGGTGTCGGCCAAGGTACGAAAGCGAAGATCCTGCAGTTGCAATGACAATTACTTGGCCAACAAAAATCCCCTGCCGTTTGGCGGGGGATTTTTTGTTTATTGAACTATTTTTTACCGGTGTCCCTGATAACCACTGTGGTCATCGCCGCCCTCGTCATCTCCATGATCGTATTTCTTCTTTTTGACTTTTACCGTTACTTCGCAGGTGACGGTATCATCATCCTCGTTCCAAAACTCGGCCGTGTAAGTGGTCGTCTCCTTTGGTGAAACGACTTCTGAACCCTCTGTGTCTACATAGCCAATAGCTTCGTCACCTCCTTCAATGTAACCCGCGATAGCGCCTTCAGACTCCCACGAGAGAGTAACCGACTCGCCCTTTTTTATGTAGTAGTCTGAGGCGGTGAGTTCACATGTGAGTTTCTCTTCTTCCTCTATAGGAACACACTTGCCATACTTAAGTTCATAGCCCGGCGGGATAGTTGCCTGATTTCCAGGAATGTTAGGGCAGACGTCTTTTGGCACGACCGTTATTGTGACAGGACAGTTTTTTACTACCCCATTGAGGCCGATAGCCCGAAGGGTATAGGTGTATGAGGTCTTCTGTGGGTTAGCAAACGTTATGGTGTGGGAGCCGTTTACTGCGACATTGCCTACAGGCGTAAAGGTGGCCGACGTAGCATTTTTGGTTGTCCACTTAAACGTCACCGTATCGCCAGGCGTGATGGTGGTCTTTGAAGCGGTGAGCGTACAGACCGGCTGAGGCACTTGCCTCGGAGGCGGATTGTCACGCACCGTGTCGTTGTCGCTGTGGGTCTCGTTGCCACTGCCGCAACAGGCTTGCGCGTTAAAAGTGTAAAACAAACCAAAACCGGCAATCAAAGAAAAAACAATCGCGCCCAAAACAAAAAGCACCCTGTGCTGACGTACAGTTCTATTCATAGTAATTAAGTAACGTTGCTAATAATTAATAAGGAGTTCCCAGTACACCTAACTATCCGAGAGTTCGGATTAATTTTCAATGAAAAGGGTGACTGGAGACTGCAAAAAGCTGACGGTCAATCGTTGACGGCTCTTCAAAAAATACGCACTACAAAACAAAACCCCGCCGTCAGGCGGGGTTTTGTACTACCCTTGCGGGGCACTCGTTATATTAGGACGTCTTTCTATGTATCTGCGAGGCGAGGAATGGATCCATGTCTAGCGTAGTCGCAGACTGTTGAGCAAACGGTCTGGCCTGACGATGCGGTTGCACATCGTACAGGAGATCCGAGGACCTTTGTGAGACAGTCTGTGACGAAGCTGCAACTTCAGACTCGCCAAAGAGGAAGCGGTAGATTGAGACGTGTATGCGCTTTACCGCAACAAGGTACGCCGCGAGTACACACCAGAGCATGAGGAAGCTCCAGTAAACCGCGGTGCCGACAGGCCCCAAGTCGAGGCCGGTATACGGTACCGAGGAGAGCGTAATGTAGGGAGTCTGCGGATACACCGGCGGAGGGATATATTTGTCCTCAACCTTTACCGTTACTTTGCAGGTTACTTTGTCGTCATCGTTATAGAAGGTACCGGCGTAGGTGGTCGTCTTTTTAGGATAGACCTTTTCCGAGCCCTCTTCATCGACTTCGCCGATGCCATTGTTTATCTTGCCGTAGTCGGCACCCTCGCTGTCCCAAGAGAGCGTTACCTTATCGCCGTAGCGGATCGTTTTGTCAGAAACAGAGAGTTTGCACCAGAGGTCATCCTCTTCGGGTTCATCTGTTACTTTGATAGTTACTTTGCACGTTACCTTCTCATCGTTATGACCGTAGAAGGTACCGGTATAGGTAGTCGTCTCGTCGGGAGAAACAGTTATCGAGTCGTCAACATCAACCGAGCCGATACCCTGATTGATGCTCGCGGATTGCGCATTCGTAGAGTTCCATGAGAGCAGCGCGTCATCACCCTTTTCAATAGTCGAGGGGGATGCCCACATATCGCAGGAAGGGTGCTTCGGCTCATCGTGCTTGATGACCGTGATTGTCTTTGAGCAGGTTACCGTTTTGCCGTTGCCGGTAAATGTGCCGACATAGGTCGTTGTCTCTGTCGGCGAAACGGTATGGGAACCGTCAAGCGCAACCGAACCGATACCCTGATTGAAGCTTGCTGACGTTGCATTGGTGGAAGTCCACGTCAGCGTTGCGCTGTCGCCCTTCTCTATGGTTGCAGGGCTTCCAGAAAGCGTACAAATTGGATCGGGCTTCGGAGGAGGCGTTACTACGACAGTTTGAGGACAGTTGCGTACCGTACCGTTGCTTCCTATAGCCCTGATTGTGTAGGTCGTGGTTTTGTTGAGTACATAGGTCTTAGAGCCATTCTTCGTGGCCGAGACACCTGCGCCGAGCGGGGTGAAGGTAACATCAACGGCGTTCTTTGTGGTCCACGTAAAGGTAACTGCTGTGCCCGCAACAACATTGTTTGAGGATACGGAAAGCGTACAGCTCGGCAGCGGTACTTGCTGCTGCGGAGGCGGAGTGCCACGGTCAGTATCGTTGTCGCTGTGGGTCTCGTTACCACTACCGCAACAGGCTTGTGCGGGAGAGGCCGGTGCAAGCAGGAAAAACACACCCGCAAGCGCAAATACCGCCACAAAACTTCCTATCGAAATGCTTGTAATACGATTCATATTAAATTTCTATGATTTGATAATCTGTTTCTCCGGATTCCTCCGGACATCGCGACTGAAAAGTTTTCAGTATCGGTGTCTAGAGAATTCTCTCTTTTGTTATGGCCGCCGGTGGAGTGAGATCTTCCGTCTCATCTCCACCGACAAACCGTGTGTCACTCGCGCCTCAGTCCGGCAGATTGGTCGTTGCTCATCATGGCGCTGTCGCACCATGCGACATCGCCGACCAAGTCTGTGGGGAACATGACACCGTCGTAGGTGGCAACCCGATAGGCCAGAGCGTTCGGCCCCATGACTTTGCGAGCCGGGCCGTTGACTACGCCGCGCTTGCCGCGAATCCAGTCTCGGCAGTCGCTCACGCAGAGTTCCTTGCCGACGAGACAGCGGGCTGCTGCCTCGTTCTCGACGAAGACGTATGCCCACCCATTTGGGCTGAGTTCCGTCGGATTGCCGTAGAGGTCAAGGTAGTTGTAGACAGTGCAGCCGTACATCGCCATCGGCGTCAGATCCGCCGCCCGAGTACCGGCGTTGATGCCGACGAGGAGTGCGGTCGCCACGCCAACGATCGCGAGCACATGTGTCAGTTTATTCACTTTCGTTCTCCCTGCGAGCGCCTGGCCAAGCCTAGGCGCCGCGGTTAGAGTTGTCCGATGGCACATTGCCACTTTTTTATTGTTTTTTCAAGCTACCCTCTATTATACACCCGAGGGCTTGATTTGTCAAGCCCTATCTTGACTATGCTAAAAAACCCTTTTACTGTCGCTTAATTTGCGTCGCAACAAACGGGTCAATGTCCTCTGGAGGCGCGTCGGCGGATGTCGGGAGTTCTGCCTCGACATGAGGCGCAAAGATAAGAACCGAGGGCATAATTTGTGAAATATGTTTTGCCGGAGACTCTTTTATGACCCTCTCCTCCCCATCTGACCCAAAAAGAAATGCCACGAGCCATTCATATATATGGTTGTGCACGCGCTTTACCGCAAGCAGGTAAGCCGCGAGCAGGCACCAGAAAATAAGGAACGCCCAGTAGACAGCGGTGCCGACAGGGCCCAAGTCGAGACCGGTATATGGCATTGCTTGAAGCGGAGCGTAGTAAACAACGGCGGGCGTAACAACAGACGTGGTTTTCTTGCCGGCGTATATCTCTCTGCCCCAACCGATAGTGCCACTCGAGCCACCGTAACCTTTTGATCCGGCATATCCGCTTGAGCCCGCATGTCCGTTTGAACCGGCGTAGCCGGACGAGCCGGCATGCCCCTTGCTCTCCGCATAAAGCGAGCCGGAACCGCCGTAGCCGTTGCTTTGTCCGTATCCATTGCTTCCCCCGTGGCCGCCCGGACCACCGAACCCGTCGTGCCCGCCGTAGCCGTTTGAGCTGCCGTACGCAGAGCCGGAGCCGCCGTAGCCGTTTGAACTTCCATATCCACTTGCATACCCGCCATAGCCGGATGCGTATCCGCCGTAACCGCTCGCATATGTTCCGTAGCCTGAAGCGTACGCTCCATAACCTGAAGCATAAGTGCCGGAACCGCCGGACGTGCCGAAGCCGCTTGCGTAGCCCCCCTGTGAGGAGCCCGCGGTGCCATAGCCGGATGCGTACGTTCCGTAACCGTTTGGATATGTGCCCGACCCCGAAGCAGAATCTCCAAATCCGGATGCGTATCCGCCATAGGAAGCGGCCTGCGCCACAGGCGCGACAAAAAAGATTGAAAGTATTGTTACGGCGATAAAAGTATTTTTCATTTTCATGTAAGAGGTTTTGAACCTCTTTTAAAAAGTCCGTTTAAAAACAGGCTCTTTAAAAGAGGTTCAGGATGTGCACGTGGTTGTGTGCGCATCCCGAACCTTCGAAGCAACCTCCTTTCTCTCCAAACTGGAGTGGGGTGGGTTAGGGCTGGTTGGACAACCCGATGACCGGGTCCGGGCGCTGCGATTCATCCCATTCCTTGATGAACCGCCGCGCTTCTTCCTCGACACCTTGGGTGTCGAGTCGGAGGCCGCCGACCTTTTGGTCAGTATAGGCGTTGGCTTCCGTGAGGGTCTCCGCATCGAGCTTGGCCACACCGTCCATGACCGGTGGAAGAATCTGTTTGAGCAGATCCCCGCGGTTGACGTGCACCCCGTCGCCGGTTGTTACGGCGGCGGTCGGCGCTGATGCCGGCCCCGATGCACCTTCAGCATCGGGAACGACGACCTCATCCGACCTCCACCAGAGGAGATCGCCGAGGCTTGAATCGGCGACCATCGGTCCCCCCGCCGGACATCCCACGGCTCTGATGCAGAAGCCCCGGTTGTAGACGGAGGGAAGAACCACGGTCAACACGAGGAGAGCGACGAGAATGCCGCCCAAGAACGCCTCGGCGATGTAGCGCCGAAACTTCTCCAGATCCGCACCGCTGCGGAACGCCACAGCGAAGATCACGACGATGAGCGCCATCACCATACCGAAGGTGATCCACCCCGGACTTTCGAAGAAAACCAGACCCGTCGCGAACGCCGCGATGCTGGCCAGCACAAAACCGAAAAATCTTAACATGGGCTCTTCCCCTCCTTCTTTTTCAAAGGCATGTAGATCTAACTCTGCAAGCCTGGTTTCGAGTTCCGACTGTTCAAAGAGATCGGCCAGATTCAAAAGGGTTTGTATCACCCCTTCGATATCACCAACCAATCCTTTGAAGGTTACGCTGATAGAACGTGCAGAGGTCTCTACCGGAGGCGAGGCCTCTGGCAAAGGCAAATGGACGTTCATCGTTTTTTCTTCCTTCTTTTGAAAGGCCTTCGTCTTTGTTTTTCTTTTTACAAAGGCATATCCGCGCAGGAATTAATTCCCGGGCGAATATGCCCCCACAAAATCCGCGGTCACAACAAATCGCGCGGTCTTTTTTGAAAAGTTGTCGCAGGTGACAAGGACAAGGTGCCTTCCAGTTTTCGGGAGTTGTACCACATCCTCGCTTGCATCGGCAAGTTTTACGCCTGTTACCCTGTAGCGATACTCGGTCGTCCCCGAATATACACTGATTATCTCACCATTTTTAAGATTTTCGATATTGTTGAACGCCTTATACGCCTTGTTGTGCACGACCGGGAGATGCGACGAGTGGCCAAACAGGAGCACGGTGCCTGATGTACCGAGCATTGCCGAGGTCGGGTAGCGCGCAGCACCGGAGAGGAGTGCACTGTCGAGCGCGCTCATGTTGAGTGACGCGGGGTTTGAAACTTTTGCATCAACACCCGCAGCCGGTACAACAACGCGCACGGGTGCCTCGGGGCTCTCCGGCAGAACCGCTTCTGTTTCTGTGTTGTCCGGTTTTGCCGTATCTGCACTAAGTGGATCCGGAGTTGCACCAACGTAGGAAAGGAATAAGAATGTCACGATAAAAATAAGGAAAAACGACACCGAAAAAGAGATCGGGTGCGAAATAATCTGCGGGATGACACCTGGTTTATGCTTTTTCATGCCAATATTGGAACGGATTAATACTATAGCATAAAATGGCTTTTGTCAAGCATGCCTCTTGACACCGAAATTGGCCTATGCTAAGATGCGCACGCACAGATTATCAGGCATTTTTATATATTTCTATTTCTTATGAGCGCAGAAAGTCACGGCACAGGAGTTCGAGAAACGTTTTTGCGAACAGTCGCAGTCGTTGGGCTGTTAGCTGTTCTTATTTTGGGCGCGTGGGGCATCATACTTCTTGCGTCGTATCTCCCTACTGCTTTTCAAGGCTGGGGTGACGACAATACGTATGTAGTTAATCCGGACGATGAAGGGGAGTTTGTTGATGATGAGGAAGAGGTGGTCGTGGTTGTACCTGCAACTCCGGTAAAACCGTCGTACACGTACCCGTCACAACCATCGCAACCTGCGGTGATGTATGTTCCAGCAACGCAGCGCGCGCAGCTCTACGGACTCCCTGACCTCTCGGTCCGCGTCAATTCGGTCAGCCCGATAGGCGGAAACCGCATGAGCGTGCAGTTTGCGGTGCAAAATGTCGGCAGCAATACCGCGCCGAGCGGATGGATGCTTAACGCACAAATTCCGTGGCAATCGAGCTCGTATACCTATGTTTCGCCTTCGCAGCGTACTCTCTACCCTGGCGACCAGATCTATTACACGCTCTCGTTTGACCGAAACATCTACGACAACCGATACGATGACGACCGCAATACCAACGACGAGTGCGATGTAGACGACCGCGATGACTGGGATGAGGACGACTGGCAGGACTGGTATGACGATGACTGTGGCGACGAGTATTGTGATAACGATTGGGACACCGACTACGATCGCGATGAGGTCGAAGAGTTCGACGAGGATGATTGGCAGGATTGGTTCGACGATTATTGCGACGAGGACAACGGCGATGATAACGACGACGACTATCGCTACGGCACCTACTTCGGCGATCGCACAGTACAGATAACCGTTGACCCACAAGGTCGCGTGTACGAGGTAAACCGCACAAACAACACCGCAACCGCGCAGGTTCCGGTTTATTAAGCGCTACACAAAACGAAGTCTCGCCTCGCGCACATAATTTCGTGCTCGAAATTTGCTATGCTCGCGCCGTCGCGCTACGCAATGCTCGTCTCAACTTGTTTTGCTCCGCTGCACAAAAACTCCCCATCGGGGAGTTTTTGATTTGCTAGATATCCAAATTCGCCAACTTGGCGTTGCTTTGGATGAACGACTTTCGGGATGAGACGTCCTCGCCCATCAGGATATCAAACACTTTGTCGGCATCCTGTGCGTCATCTATCGTTACCTGTTTTAAAACGCGCCGTGCAGGATCCATTGTTGTTTCCCAAAGCTCATCGGCGTTCATTTCGCCGAGGCCCTTGTAGCGCTGGATGTGCGTGCGGATCTTTTTAGTCTTGGTTTCGGTCTCCTCTGCTTCCTCAGCCTGAACGCCTGCAGCATTTTCTTCAAGCGCGGCTTCGCCCTCTTCAATGACTTCCTCTTTCCCTACCAACTTTGTTTTCTCTTCGTCGTTGTAAGCGTAAAATACTTCCTTGCCGCGTTTTATTTTATAGAGCGGGGGTTGCGCGATATAGATGAATCCGCCGTCGATAAGCGGCC
>CAZRJD010000019.1:0-12058 GCA_964600495.1 uncultured Candidatus Saccharibacteria bacterium | reverse complement strand
CCGATACTCAACTTCCTCTCGACTTCGACATCGAGCGATGGGTGGTGGACATTCACTGTCACTGTGCCCGAAAATTCTACACTTCTGCCTGATGCGCTCTGCGCCGGCGAAATAGTTTTCGAGGCGCGCATACACGGCGCGGAGGCATCGGTAGAGGATGTCTTTACCGATGAGGCGGAGTACTACTTCAAACTACAAAGTGCAAGTGCACCGGCAGAACCTCTGCAGACAGTGGATGTGCCCCCAGAGACAGTGTCGCCTGCGCTCGAAGCGGAGACACCGGCAGAAGGGGAGGTACAGGGAGAAGCTACGGAGGAGCCCCTACCCAAACCGGAGGAAATAGGTACTATTGAAGCATTAGACGTTAACGCAAATGCTATGATCGAGGACAATATGGATGCAGAAGTGCGTAGCGAAGGAGAGGATACAACCGAACAACCCCCAAAGGAGACCCCTCCGGAAGGACAGTAACAAAACCCCCGCCGTTGAGGCGGGGTTTTTGTTTGCCCTGCATATGCTATATATAATGATATTGGTATGCATGAGGAGGGTGGATTGCACATAGCGCTGGCAAGCGAGCGATTGTGGAATGTGTTCGGAGTTCCGATTACAACGTCCATTCTTACGACATGGCTGGTGGTAGTGACACTCCTTGTTGCGGCTTTTTTTATCGGGAGGATGCTCCGACTGAAACCGGGCAGGCTCCAGAGTGCGATTGAGATGCTCTACGAGTATGTTTTCGGCTACGTCCGCGATACGCTGGGGGGCGAGAAGCTTGCCAAGCGCTACTTTCCGCTCATTGCGACAATATTCTTCTTTATACTTACTGCGAATCTGTTCGATTTTCTCCCGATCTTTGGTACGATCGGCATACACCGCGGCGAGGAGTTTATTCCGATTTTCCACGCGGTTAATGCCGACCTCAACACGACGCTCGCACTCGCAATAATCTCTTTTTTCGTGATCGAGCTCTCTGGAATTTTGACACTCGGCATCTTGAAATACGGCTCCAAATTTGTTAACTTTAAGGGAGGCGCGATGGGGTTTATCGTAGGGCTTCTCGAGCTTATCGGTAATTTGGCGCGTCTCGTATCGTTCTCGTTCAGGCTCTTTGGTGCGATCTTCGCGGGCGAGGTGCTCCTTATGGTCATCGGAAGTTTTGTTCCGCTCCTGCTCCCAGTGCCCCTGATGGCGTTCGAGATATTCATCGGGTTGCTGCAAGCAGGAATATTCGCGATCTTGACGCTGGCGTTCATCAAGCTCGCTATCGCGGAACCCCATGGAGCTCATAGCCCGGCACAGGCTCATTAATTATTAACTAAGTGATTTTTGTATGGATATAGAAGTGGCAAAGATTTTGGGCATGGCGATCGTCGTCGGGCTTGGCGTTATCGGCCCCGGCATCGGGCTCGGTATTCTGGTTAGCAAAGCGCTCGAGGCAATAGGGCGAAACCCGGAGGCCGCGGGGCAGATCCAGACGACCATGTACATCGGCATCGCGGTGACCGATGTTCTCGCGATCTTCGCGGTCGTTATCGGCTTCATCATCAGGTTCACGTAAAGATCGAATCAAAATTTTCTATTGAAAATGGTCTGGCCTGACGGGCTGCAGAGGCTCGTACAGGAGATCCGAGGACCTTTTCAGGAGAAAATTTTGAGCAGATAGGATTTATGGAAGCAATTCTTACCACATTCGGAATAGACTGGCGGCTCCTGCTTATACAGGCCATCAACTTTGGCATCCTGCTCGCGGGGCTCACATACTTTCTCTACAAGCCCGTCATGCGCATTCTTGAAGAGCGTCGCGCTACCGTTGCAAAAGGGGTCGAGGATGCACACAAGGCGGAGATGGAGCTGCATCAGATAAAGGGCGCTCGCGCCGAAAAGCTTGCGCAAGCAGGTAAAGAGGCCGACGCTGTTCTTGCAAACGCCCGCACTGCCGCAACAAAGAAGGAGCGCGAAATCGTAGGGAGGGCAGAGAGTACCGCGGCAGTGGTGCTTGCCGAGGCCGAGGCGCAGGCGCGTGAGGCAAAAGTCCTCGCGGTCGCGGAAAGCAAAGATGAGGTGGCAAAACTTATTGTGCTTGGCATGCAGAAGGCGTTTAAACCCGTCTCGCCTGAGGCTGGCCGAGGCGGAAAATAGTATGACAACCGCAGAATCATACGCAAGAGCGCTTTACCTGGCCCTGCGGGAGAACCCCGCGAAGGCAAAAGAGTATGCCAAGAACTTGCGGCAGGCACTCAAGCGCCGCGGGCACGAAAAGCTGCTCTCGCAGATTGCCGCAGAGGGTGAAAAACTGCGTATCAGGGAGGAGCGGGTGAAGCAATTTTCGACCGACACCCCCGCAAAGGAGCAGAAAAGGATCTTATTTGAACTGTATAAAAAGCTCACCGCATAAATGGCAAACTTTATCGAACAATTTAAAAAAGAGATCGAGGGTTTTACGCCGGATTCAAAACCCGCAAAAACCGGAACGGTCGTGCGTGTCGGCGACGGCGTTGCGGAGATAGAGGGGCTCGAGGGTGCACAGATGTCCGAGATGGTGCGTTTTGATATTGCATCGGGAAACTCGCTTGAAAAGGCGATAGCACAGAAGAAAGAGGTGTATGGGCTCGTCCTCAACCTTGAGGAGGAGTCGGTGCGCGTTATTGTCCTCGGCGACGTAGGGGCGGTACGCGAAGGCATGACGGTTATTTCAACCGGAGCGACACTTTCTATCCCTGTCGGTGAGGCGCTCCTCGGCCGTGTGGTTTCGCCCCTCGGTGAGCCGCTTGACGGCCTCGGGAATATCGAAAGCAAGAAAAGAAATCCGATAGAGCGCGAGGCGTACGGCGTTATGGACAGGCAGTCGGTCAATACACCGCTCCACACCGGTATCAAGGCCATAGACTCGATGATCCCGATCGGTCGCGGACAACGTGAGCTTATTATCGGCGACCGCTATACAGGGAAGACGACAATCGCTATCGACACAATCCTGAACCAGTTGCACGAGCCCAAAAGTTCGCGGCCTATTTGTATTTACGTTGCGATCGGGCAGAAGGAAAGCAAGACCGCGCGTTTAGCCGCGACACTCAAAGAAATGGGTGCGATGGAATATACAATAATCGTTGATGCGGGAGCCTCCGCTCCGGCGCCGCTCCAGTTTCTCGCACCCTTTGCCGGCGCCGCGATAGGGGAATATTTTATGGATCAGGGTCGCGACGCGCTTGTCATTTACGACGACCTTTCCAAACATGCGGTCGCATACCGCGCGCTCTCGCTCCTCCTGCGCCGCCCGCCCGGCCGCGAGGCGTATCCGGGCGATGTGTTTTATCTCCACTCGCGGCTCCTTGAGCGCGCGGCAAAACTTTCCAAGGAGCGCGGCGGCGGATCGTTGACCGCACTTCCTATCATCGAAACACAGGAGGGCGATATCTCGGGCTACATCCCGACGAACGTTATTTCGATTACCGACGGGCAGATATTTCTTGAGACGGACCTCTTTAACAAGGGTATGCGGCCTGCGGTCAATGTCGGCAACTCGGTATCGCGTGTGGGAAGCGCGGCACAGACCAAGGCGATGAAAAAGGTTTCCAGCAAGATAAAGCTTGAGCTCGCACAATTCAGGGAGCTTGAGGCGTTTATGCAGTTCTCACAAGACCTCGACCCAGACACCAAGAAGCGCATTGAGTTCGGTCAGCGGCTCACCTCGGCGCTCCGGCAAAAGAACAATGCGCCGATGTCGTTCGCCGAGCAGGCGGTCGTCATCTATACGGCGGTAAACGGATATCTCGCAAAAGTGGCGGTCGAAAAAGTTCCCGAGTTCGAGGAAAAGTTCCTCGCGTTCCTTGGTGCCAACGCGAAAGACGTTGTCGAGAGCATCCTTGAGGCAAAGGATATCGCTCCCGAAACGGAAGAAAAAATAAAGATGGCACTTAATAAGTTCGCGGAAACGCATCCGGATTTGTTCAACACCGCATAAACATACTATGGCAGCGCTCAAAAATATAAAACTGAAAATAAAATCGGTGGAGAAGACCGCAAAAGTGACAAAAGCCATGGAGGCGGTCTCTGCCGCCAAGATGCGCAAGGCTCAAGCTAAAGCGCTCGCAGGCCGTGCGTATGCGCGCGCGGCCGCGAGCATTTTGGCCCGCGTCTCGGGTGCGCGTGAGCTCAAAAATCATCCGCTTACGGAGCCTCGCGATGTAAAAAATGCACTTTACATCGTTATTACAAGCGATAAAGGTCTCGCGGGGGCCCTAAATTCCGCCGTGTTGCGCGCAGTATCTATCGACATTAAAGAGAGTGGAAGCAGTGGAGCGGTAATTGCGGTCGGGAGAAAGGCAAATGATTTTTTTGTTGCGCGCCGGATACCGGTAGAGGTCTACCACCCGAACACCGGCGAAATATCCTCCGATTTACTACAGGAGGTGGTTGATGCTGCAGCACAACGCTTTGCATCGGAAAGTGTTGATGTCGTTAAAATAGCGTATCAGAATTTTGTATCAACCTTCGAGCAGCGGCCGACGATACGGACCGTGTTTCCACTTTCGCTCGGCGAACTCTCGGCGGTTGTTGAGGATATTTTGCCGGTGCGCGGTCAGTATGCGGCAGCAAACACGTCAAAAGAACAGCCGATTACTTACACGATTGAACCATCGGAGGAGGAAGTGCTGAATATGATTTTGCCAAAGCTCGCGGGCATATTTGTCTACCACGCCCTTCTTGAAACGCAGGCGTCAGAACACAGCGCACGTATGGTCGCGATGAAGTCAGCCTCCGACAAGGCGCGCGATCTCACGAAAGGGCTCACGATTGTGTTTAACAAAGCACGTCAGGCGGCAATCACACGGGAGGTCTCGGAGATTACCGGCGGCATGGAAGCGATGAGCGTATAGATAATAAAATTGTATGAAAGGAAGTATTAAACAAATCATCGGGCCGGTCGTCGACGTCTATTTCGCAGGCGAAGAGCTTCCCGCACTCCGGAATGCGCTCAAGACAAAGGTTGGCGATAGGGTGGTTTGGCTTGAGGTGGCACAACATATAGGCTTGGGGCGCGTGCGCACGATTGCGCTCCAAGATACTTCAGGGCTTTCTAGAGGAGCGGAGGTGGAGGACACGGGTTCTCCGGTTATGGTACCAGTCGGCGAGAAGTCGCTCGGAAGGCTATTCAACGTTGTTGGCGATCCAATAGACGGCAAGCCGGCGCCAGAGGGGGCGCCAAAGCTGCCTATCCACCGCGAGCCGCCCTCCTTCAAGGATCAGCTGACCCGCGCGGAGGTGTTTGAGACTGGAATTAAATCAATAGACCTCCTCGCTCCGTTCATTAAAGGCGGCAAAGTCGGTCTCTTCGGAGGTGCTGGTGTCGGCAAGACCGTCATGATGCAGGAGTTGATCCGCAATGTCGCAACAGAACACAGTGGGTATTCGGTATTTGCGGGCGTTGGTGAGCGCGTCCGCGAAGGCAACGACCTCTATTATGAAATGAAGAGCACCGGCGTTATCGACAAGCTCGCAATGGTATTCGGCCAGATGAACGAGGTGCCGGGCGCGCGGGCGCGCGTGGGACTAACAGGCCTCACCATGGCGGAGTACTTTCGTGATGAGATGGGCAAGGACGTGCTCTTCTTTATGGATAACGTGTTCCGCTTTGTGCAGGCAGGCTCCGAGGTGTCCTCGCTTCTCGGTCGCGTGCCGTCAGCGGTCGGATATCAGCCGACTCTTGCGGAGGAGATGGGGCAGTTACAGGAGCGCATCACCTCGACCAAAAAAGGTTCTATCACCTCGGTGCAGGCTATTTATGTTCCGGCGGACGATCTGACCGACCCCGCGCCTGCGACAACCTTTGCTCACCTTGACTCAACCATCGTTCTTTCGCGCCAGTTGGCATCACTCGGTATTTATCCGGCCATAGACCCGCTTGAAAGTAACTCGACCGCGCTCGCGCCCGAGGTTGTGGGCGAGGAGCATTACAAGACCGCCCTTGAGGTCAAGCGCGTGCTCCAGCGGTATAAAGACCTGCAGGACATTATCGCGATTCTCGGTATCGAGGAGCTTTCCGACGAGGACAAGCAGACTGTGTACCGCGCGCGCAAGATACAACGTTTCCTTTCACAACCAACGCATGTTGCGGAGGTATTCTCGGGCATAAAGGGGGTGTATGTACCGGTTGCAGAAACCGTCAGAAGCTTCCGCGAAATTCTTGATGGCAAGCACGATGACAAACCCGAGTCGGCTTTTTATATGAAAGGCGGCGTTGATTCGGTTAAGGCGGAGTAAAAAATTATGCACGTCGTTATTGCTCGCGTAAACGAACTCCTCTACGACGGCGAGGCCGTGTCGCTCACCGTGCCGGGCAGCGCGGGGGAGATGACGGTGCTGCCCCAGCACGAACCGCTCATTTCGACTCTAAAGCCCGGTACCGTTACCGTGCGCAGTAAAGACGGAGACAAGACTTTTGTTGTCGAAAATGGCGTCGTTGAGGTCCGGCATGACGGCGCCACAATAATTTTGTAAAAAAAGAAAAAGGTCGCGACATTCGCCGCAACCTTACAAATCCTTGCAGAATTCCTTTGAAGTCCAAGGGGGGTGAACTTGTCCATGCTCCTTTTCTTCGAGGGGTGTGTCGTCTCTGCTGATGACGACACCACCCCTTTCGGAAACGTACATGTGGGGGCCCACGTAGATGCACAACGGCACCTTTTTTTCAGGTACCTCTTCTTGGTCATTGACAATCCTCAGCGCGGAGGCTTGTCCATTTTGGCCGCGATGTGTCATTGGTACCTCCTTGCTTTTCCGTGTTGAGGGATAGGGAAAGAAAGAACTTCTTCCCAGAGTTAAAGGTATTGTACTGGCTTTTGACTACAACGCAATGTGTATATCTATACCTCGTGTTACAATTTTTATATGTCCTTTTCGGTTGAGGTCTTCAGCCTCGCTTTATATGTGCTTCAACAGCTCGGGGTGATGCTTGCTGTCGGAGCGCAAACCGCGATACTCGCCGCGTATTTGCTTTCGATCCGCGACGGGGTAGTGGAAATTAAGGAAGCACAATTTGCCGGCGCCATACGGCGCATTCTCTCTGTCGGGATGGCGATAATAATCCTATCGGGCTTTGGGGCAATTGCGTTCCACATTCTTATTGGGCAGGAAGCGGTACTCTACGCTCCCGCGTTTCTCTTTAAATGGGTGCTTATCGGCATCCTCGGCGTACTGCTGCTTGCGAGCAGTAAGGTGCCGTTTACCCACTATCTTTCCTTGGGTTTTGCGGGGGCGACATGGTATGCGCTCTTTGTCCTGCATATACTCGCTCCGGTTACGTCATGGACCGACCTCGGCGTCCTCTACGGTGTGTGGGTTACCGGTTTTATGTTGGTGTGGATTGCGCTTGTATATATGCTTCGCGGCGGACCAAAAGAGGTGGAGGTCAAAGAAATAAAAAAAGTTCCGCCTATCCCTCTGACACCAAAAGCAGTGCCGAGGATTCCGCTACCAAGGGCTCCTGCTCCGGTAGTACCGGTTGCTCCTCCTGCGCCTAAACCGGCTTTGGTTGCGGCAGTGGCACCCCATAAACCCGTGCCCCCTCCGGCACTTCATGCCGCAACACGCCCTCCTCTGCCTGTCTTACCGTCAGGTAGGCCCCTACCACCCACTGCTCCGGTGCCACACAAGCCGAAGGTCGAAGAAAGAGTGCAGGATCCCGATGAGTCTCCCGAGCTTCCGGCAATACGGGTGATGCCTAAGACGCCTGAGGATATGCTGAAGCAAAATCGACCCAGCGTTGTCCAGTTTAATCAGACGTAATTTTTACATGAGCTTCTTTCATGATCGTAAAAAGAAAAAGATTTTCATCCTGATAGGGCATCCGGACACGGCCGAGACGCTCTCGAGGGAATTTGCACTGTTGTACGAAACTGCAGCCCTTGCAGCGGGGCATGAGGTAAAAAAATTCCATCTTGGCGAGATGAAGTTCGACCCCATACTCTACAAAGGCTACAAGGTCATTCAGGAGCTCGAGCCGGATCTCAAGAAACTTCAGGAGGCGATAAATTGGTGTGACCACTTTGTGCTTATCTACCCCAACTGGTGGGACTCGATGCCGGCCCTTTTGAAAGGATTCTTTGACCGCGCATGGCTGCCGGGGTTTGCCTTCCATATGCGCAAAAGTGCGCAGGGGACACCCGCGCTTGGGTGGCGGAAGAGGCTTAAGGGAAAAACCGCGCGTGTTATTGTGGTCTCGGGCACATTGCCCCTTTTTATATGGCTTTTATTCGGTGATTACACGAACGAGATAAAAATGGGAATTCTCTGGTTTGCCGGATTTAAGGCAAAAGTCTCCCGCTTTGGCCCCAGCGAAAAAGCGCCGGAGTGGAAGAAAAACGAATGGCGCAAAAAAGTCATGCGGTTGGGAACATTGGGGGAATAAACTGCAGAGGCAGTAATTCGGGATACTGAAATTGACAAAGCGCTAAGTTAGAGGCGCAGGTCTTATTTTATTGAAAAACAAAAGATTGGAGGTATGATTAAACAAAACTTAATATTCACGATGACCGAAATGCGCAGGATGATTCAGAAACGGCTTGGACGAACGACACTCTTTCTTAGTATTGCGGCGGTCTCGGTAATAGGTATACCGCTCTCGGCGCTTGGAGCCGTACAAAATCCTACGGCCTCGGCAAAAATCTCCTTCACGTTCGATGACGGGTTTGCAAGCGCTCTGACGCAGGCCGCCCCCACGCTTTCGAAGTATGGCGTAAGCGGCACAATCTACATTCCCACGAGTTGCATTGGGACGGTGGGGACCTGCCGGGCTAATCCCAGTGGGACGTATCTTACCTGGGCGCAAGTTAAAACCCTTCAAAATACCCACAAATGGGAAATAGGTTCTCACACGGTCACGCATCCGTGCCTCGTAAGTATTGGCGGAGACTGCCAAGCTGCCAAACTCACTACAGCGCAGGTTACTCAAGAGCTAGCTCAAAGCAAAGCGGCTCTCGCCGCTCAAGGCTTTACTGCGCTTAGTTTCGCAACACCATACGGAGATTACGACAACGGGGTTCTAGCGCTTATCGCCAAATACTACACGTCCCATCGCGGCTTCGCCGACAGGAAGAACAACCTCTGGCCGTTTAACGATTACCTCCTCAATAATTTTCCGGTCAACACGGGTGTTACTGTTGCACAAGTAAAGGTACGGATAGATCAGGCAATTGCAAACAAAGAGTGGCTCGTTCTTACCTTTCATGACATTAAAGTAACTCCGAGTACAAACCCGGAAGATGAGGAGTTCAGCACTGCGAATTTAGACCAAATAGCGGCATACGTTAAGACGAAAGTAGACAGCAAACAGATTGAAGCCCTAAACGTCCAAAAGGGATCAGTTACTTCCGATGTCAACTTTTTGGCAAATAGCACCTTCAATAACGGCATTGCAACCGGATGGACTACTGACAGCCCTACGACAATTACTAAAGACATCGGCACTAATGGAAGTTACCCTGACCCGATGAGCAGCATCAAACTTGTCTCGACGACAAAAAGTGTGCACCTCTTCTCGCCGCAGGTTTCTGTGAGCTCGAGCGACAAATATATTATCAAGAGCTTCTTGAATGTTCGGACTATCTCAAGCGGAGAAGTCGGGTTCTATATTGACGAATATAATGCAAGCGGTAATTGGATCTCCGGACAATATAAAGTAGGAGAAAGGTCCGCATTTGTCGAAAATATCGGCTTCATGTACGTCCCCACATCCCCCGCTGTGGTAAAGGCGCGGCTGCAAGTGATTGTTACGGCAAATGTGGGGATTACGGCATTTCTCGACAATGTACAATGGTTTTCACTCACTGACACGACCCCCATTCCGCCACCGGCACCTACCAATCTCGTAGTAAACGGCACCTTTGATAACGGCATTGCAAACGGTTGGACAGCCGATGATCCGGTAAATATAACAAAAGACATAAATAATAACGGCTCTCCGGCCAACCCTGTAAACTCGATCAAATTACTAGGCACAACTCGGCATATCCACCTCCTTTCTCCCCAGGTAACCGTAGACTCTACGAAGCGCTATACGTTGAGTAGTTATCTTGACTTGAGAAAGATCACGAGCGGCGTCTTTGCGTACTATATCGATGAGTACGACGCGAGCGGTAATTGGATGTCCGGTCAGTATAAGTGGGAGCGCTCTACAGCGGTAAAAGGCGAGGTGCTATTAAATTACGCCCCAAGCTCCGCACAAGTGAAGCGAGCGAATCTTCAAATTATCGCGGTGGGCAACTCGGGGATCGAAGCGTACTTCGACAACGTAACCTGGTATCAGGATTAAATTCCGACGACCGCCTCGGCAAATTCGGCGAGTGGTGGTAATGTAGTTTTACATGGCTTTGTCGATAGGCATTGTGGGGCTTCCGAACGTGGGGAAGTCGACGCTTTTTAACGCACTCACAAAAAAGAGTGTCTTGGTTGCCAACTACCCGTTTGCGACCATCGACCCTTCGGTCGGGGTGGTTGTCGTGCCGGACGAGCGGAGGGAAAAACTTGCAAAATTCTCGAATTCAAAAAAAGATATTCCTGCTGCAGTTGAGTTTGTTGATATCGCAGGCTTGGTTAGAGGTGCCTCCGAGGGGGAAGGGCTAGGCAACCAGTTTTTGCAACATATCCGCGAGGTGGACGCTATCGCTCATGTGGTACGCATTTTTGACAACCCCAATATCTCGTCGGTACACACGCAGATCGACCCTGTTTCTGATATTGAGCTCATTAATACCGAACTCGAACTTGCCGATTTGGATAAAAAAGAAAATTTAATCAGTAAAAAGCCGGTTCTCTACGTGCTTAATAAAGAAAGCGGCGGGCATAACTTAGATGAAATGAACGATAGTAGATGGGAGCTCTTGATGGAATATTTCAAAAAAACGAATGCAACGTACGTAATCGTTGATGCGGGTGTCGAAAGTGAACTTCGGGAACTCCATACAGACGACAAAGTGTCATTCCGGAAGGAATACGGAGTATTTGATGACGGGGTAAATGCGCTTATCCGCAAGGGATACGAACTTTTGGGGCTTATTAGCTTTTTTACAACGGGCGAGGACGAGACCCGCGCATGGACGATTAAAAACGGCTCCACTGCGCCCACAGCCGGCGCCGCGATACATAGCGACTTCCAAGATAAATTTATCCGCGCGGAAGTTATTGCATGGGACAAACTCCTTGAGAGCGGCTCGCGCGCAAATGCCCGCGAAAAAGGCCTCATCCGGACAGAAGGGAAGGAGTATGTCGTCAAAGACGGCGATGTGATAGAATTCCTTCACGGTTAAAACAGGGTTAAAAGCTAATTTTTATATTATGGACACGCCGCTAGATAGTAATCGTGCCTCGACGGCACGCGCAACGCCGAAGGATTTCTTTTTGTGG
Organism: uncultured Candidatus Saccharibacteria bacterium; assembly: GCA_964600495.1. Taxonomy (GTDB): domain Bacteria; phylum Patescibacteriota; class Minisyncoccia; order Phycocordibacterales; family SBAW01; genus GWA1-54-10. Next base: position 655 of record CAZRJD010000019.1, on the reverse strand, counting down.
GCGGGCGCGATGCTAACACTGTATGGAAGTGTTGTCGCATTCATTACGCTCATCTTTAACTACATCGACTACACCTTCCCGGATCCGCTTGGCTACTACGGAGACCCGTACTCGGGCGGTATCCCGTACCAGATGGCGTCGCTCATCGTGCTCACGCCTATCTTTCTCGTCCTCATGCGCATCATCCGTCGTAACATCGAGAAGGATCCGACCCGCCGCGATATCTGGATCAGACGGTGGGCGCTCTTCCTTACCATCTTTGTCGCCGGTGCGACGATCGCCATTGACCTTATTGTTCTCCTCACAACTTTTTTACAAGGCGCGGAGTTAACTATCGCATTCCTGCTCAAAGTTCTCGTTGTGCTTTTAGTTGCCGGTGCGGGCTTCATGCACTTTCTTGCCGATCTTTGGGGGTATTGGGAGCAAAACCCGGGCAAGGCGCGGTACATCAACTATGGTGTCGGAGTGCTTGTCGTACTCGCGGTGGTTTCGGGTTTTCTCATTATCGGGACGCCGGCCCAAGCGCGGCTTGCACGCTTTGACACACAGAAGGTGAGCGACCTACAGACGCTCCAATGGCAGATCGTCAACTACTGGCAGCAAAAGCAAACACTGCCCGCAAGCCTCCCGGAATTGAACGACCCGATCTCCGGCT
>CAZRJD010000018.1:0-12221 GCA_964600495.1 uncultured Candidatus Saccharibacteria bacterium | reverse complement strand
ATTGTTCACGAAGGCTTGCTGCGGTACCTTACCTTTGACGAAAAAAGGAGAGTTATTGAAAATGTTCGAGAACTGCTAAAAAGATTCGGCGGTGTTTATATTACGTGCGACATTACATTGAAAGTCTTTATAGACGAGCGTCAACGCGTGCTTGTTTCGAAGATAGTTGGTATGGACATCAATGCTAACGCCTTTGAAAACGTTGAAGCTGCCGAGCAGTTTTTCAGCGAATTAGGCTTTACTATCGAGAAACATAGTTTTTTGGAAGCTCAAAATGATCTTGTTTCTCCAAACCGCCTAGGTTTGTCACCCGAGGAAGTAATTAAAGTGCTCCGCGACCCTGTATTCTTTGTTATGAGGTTAAAAACCCCCTAATTTGATAATTCGGTTCCAACCCTAAAGGACTTCTGTCTAAGTTAATTTAGAACTAGTATGAACAAAATGAATCCTAAGCCGGCCGCAAATGTATCAGAGCCCAGAGTGGGAGCGGATCTTCGCAAAGCCCTCGCGGCTACCCCGAGCGTTGAGGCAGTGTGGAAGGGTCTCACACCGCTCGCGCGCAGGGACTTCATGACGTGGATAGACGGAGCTAAGCAACCAGAGACACGTAGACGCCGAATCGCAAGAACCCCCAACATGCTTGCGAAGGGAAAGCGACGCCCCTGCTGTTATGCGGTCGTCCCAATGAGTCTTTACAAAGCCCTTGCGGCTACCCCGAAGGCGAAGGCAAAGTGGAGTAGTCTCACACCTACCGAACGTAGAGACTTTGTGAGCTGGATAGACGAAGCCAAAGAACCGGAGGCACGTGGACTCCGGATCGATAAAGTCTGCGTGATGCTTGCGGCCGGAAAGCGACGCCCCTAATGTTTTTCAATCTCTCTGACATACCATAGTTCCAACACCGCCAGTAAGGCGGATAAACTCCCTAGACGGCCAGCTAACGATTTGTCTAAAAGATCAGATTTGCGCTATTATACAGTCATTATGAAAAACTCTCTCACCCTGCTCGTCGTCGCTCTCGTTATCGGTCTTGTTGGCATTGGCGCGTACTTTCTGCTCCCGCGTTTTTCCGCTACGGATGTAAACCAGAATCAGGATACAACTACACCCCGAGCAGACAACAATGGGCAGGCAACTACGACGCAAGATAACGGACCTACATCGGTTATCGGTACATCCGTAGAGGGGCGCGACATCACCGCATATCACTACGGCAAGGGTGACGCCGAGCTCCTATTCATCGGCGGGATCCACGGCGGATACGAGTGGAACACCACTTTGGTCGCCTACGAGCTCATCGACTATCTCACGGAAAATCCAAACGCCGTACCCCAAAACGTGACGGTCACGGTAATCCCAACACTCAATCCGGACGGCCTCAACAAAGTGGTCGGTACTGCCGGCCGTTTCTCTGAAGCCGACGTGCCAGTGTCGCAGGCACAGACGATACCCGGCCGCTTTAATGCCAACGATGTGGACCTCAACCGCAACTTTGACTGTGACTGGCAATCCAAGGGAATGTGGCAGAACAGGAGTGTGAGCGGCGGAAGCAAGGCATTTTCCGAGCCGGAAAGTCAGGCACTCAAAGCGTATGTAGAAGCGCATGACCCGCGTGCGGTTGTTGTCTGGTACAGCGCAGCTGGCGGGGTATTTGCCTCAAGTTGCCACAATGGCGTCTCAAGCGAGACACGCGCTATTACAAAAAAATACGCAGACGCTTCCGGCTACAAGGCATACGAGGATTTCAACTTCTACGAGATAACCGGCGACATGGTAAATTGGCTCGCCAAGAGCGACATCCCCGCTATAAGCGTTCTCCTCACCACCCATGAGGCTGTCGAATGGGATAAAAACTGGAAAGGCATCAAGGCGCTTCTTCTGTACTACGCTACGTAATGCGGTTCTCCCCTGCGAAGCAAATTGTCACGGTAGCTCTTGTGCTCGCCGTTCTCGGTGTTGGGGTTATTGTGCTGGTCAACTTTTACAACAAGGCGCCGGAGCCGCTACCGGTTACCTCGCAGGAGCGAGGGGCAAAAACGGAGGTACTGGGTACATCTATCGAAGGCCGTACAATCGAGGCATACACCTACGGAGAGGGAGAGAAGCACCTCGTGTTTGTTGGTGGCATCCACGGCGGCTACGAGTGGAACAGCGTGCTACTCGCGTATCAGTTTATTGATTACCTCACGGCAAATCCAAGCGCCGTTCCCGACAATCTGATGGTTACCGTCATTCCATCCGCTAACCCGGATGGCGTATACACGGTAGTTGGCAAAGAGGGCCGGTTTACTTCTGCGGACGCACCTACCGATGTATCAGTCTTGGCCTCCGGGCGGTTCAACGCGCGCGGCGTTGATCTTAATCGCAACTTTGACTGTAAATGGAAGTCCACGAGTATGTGGCAGGGGAAAACGGTGAGTGCCGGGTCGGCGCCGTTTTCCGAGCCGGAGGCTCAGGCTATCCGCAATTTTGTATTAAAAAATCATCCGGATGCCGTTGTCTTTTGGCACAGCCAGGCAAACGCCGTATACGCATCAGAGTGCGAAGCGGGTATTCTCCCCCAAACGCTCGACATCATGAACGCATACTCGCGTGCGGCAGGGTACAGGGCAGTCACGACATTCGATTCGTACGAAATCACCGGTGATGCCGAGGGATGGCTGGCTTCGGTCGGTATTCCTGCCATAACGGTCGAGCTTCAAACCCATGAGACAATCGAGTTTGAACGAAATCTCGCAGGTAGTAAGGCCCTGTTTGACCTCTTTGGCCAAAACACACAGTAATGCCAACATTGTAGGTTGCGTAGGGACAGGGTTGTTTTAATGGTATAGTTATACGTGGTCCTATTACATAATTAAAATAAGTATGGCAAACGCAAACTCCGCATTTATGAAGCCGATGCAGATCAGCGATGATCTCGCAGAAGTAGTCGGCAAGGGTCCTATGCCCCGTTCGGAAGTCGTTAAGAAGCTTTGGGTATATATCAAGAAGAATAATCTGCAGGATCCGAGCAACAAGCGCAACATCCAGGCCGATGAAGCGTTAAAGAAGGTATTCGACGGTAAGGCGACGGTCAATATGTTTGAGATGACGAAGCTCGTTTCCAAACATCTTTCTTAGCTGGTAAAAAAGATTTAAGAAGAACCCGCACGAGAGTGCGGGTTCTTCTTTGATAGTATACTAACCCCGTGAACGACAAGCCGACTATTGTTATTCCCTTTGGCGCGACCGGCGACCTTATGCGCATCAAGGTATTGCCGGCCCTTTTTGAGCTTTTTGCGCGGGGCAGCCTCCCGAAAAAGTTCCGTGTCATCGGTTTTTCCCATCGCGCCATGGACACCGAGGGATTTCGCGCCCATGTTCGGGGAATGACAGATGGAGATGATGCATTTTTAGATTTATTTGAATTTCAGCGGGGTGAGTTTGAGGAAGAAGCCGCATACAAAAACCTTACCCAAACAGTCGTCGCGATCGAGAGGGAGTGGGGAACGAGTGCAAACAAGCTGTTTTATTTTTCTGTTTCTCCGCGTTTTTATGCCGACATTGCCGCGAAGCTTAAAAACGTCGGGCTCAACGACGCTCATGGTGATGCATGGACGCGTGTCATTATTGAAAAGCCCTTTGGGACCGATGGCAAAAGCGCCGAGATACTGGAGGAAGCGCTGGCGCAAGTATTTACTGAGAGCCAGATTTATCGTATCGACCACTACCTGGCTAAAGATGCGGTAGATGAAATCCTTACGCTGCGAAATAGAGTGAAGCTTGATAAAAATAGTGTTACGAGCATACGAATCGAGCTTTTGGAGGAAATAGGGGTAGAAAAGCGCGGGGCATTTTATGACCCGCTCGGTGCCCTGCGTGATGTTGGGCAGAATCATATTCTTGAAATTTTGGCATTTCTTACGATGGAGGAACCTCAGGGCGGCAACGTATGCAGGGCGCGAGCGGACGTACTCGGCAGTTTACCGATTTTAAATACCAACGATATTGCCACACGTACATTTCGCGCGCAGCACGAGGGCTACCAGGCGATACCAAGTGTTAACCCCAACTCAAAAACCGAAACATATTATAAAATTGCATTAGTGCTTACCGCGCCGCGCTGGCAAGGCGTGCCGGTTATTATGGAGTCGGGCAAGTGCATGGGTAAGGCTCACAAACTCATTACACTCACAATGCGTATGGGTGAGGAAATAAAAATAAGCCTAGAGTCAAAGAGCAAATACACCGGCGAGTATGCAAAGCTCTTGCGCTATGCACTTCTAGGTGAGTACACCCGCTTTATTGGTCGCGAGGAGGTTGCAGCGATGTGGCGATTTGTCGATCCTATTGAGGCGGCCTGGCATAGCGGCATACCACCGCTGCGTACGTATGTACCTGATACGCGCGATATTGTTGAAGAGTCAAAAATAGTAGAGAATGGTTTGGTATGAAAAAGGAGATCGGTATCATTGGGCTCGGCAAGATGGGCGCGAATGTTGCGCGGCATTTAAAAAAACAGGGGTGGAAGGTAACCGGACATGCAACAACTGCAGCCTCCTCGCGCAAGCTTGAAGGCGAGGGTATCCCCGGAGCGCCCACATTGGGAGAACTTGTAAAAAAACTTTCCCGCCCGCGGATACTGTGGCTCATGATACCGGCAGGAGATGCGGTTGATGCAGCTCTTTTTGGCAAAGACGGTCTCCTCACCCTGCTTCAAAAAGGGGATATCGTCGTTGATAGCGGAAATTCTTTTTATAAAGATTCTATTGCCCGCGCAAAAAAGCTCACGCGCAAGGGCGTCCGCTTTATGGATGTGGGGTTCTCGGGCGGGCCTAGGGGCGCGCGTCGTGGCGGCTCACTTATGATAGGCGGCGAAACAAAAACATTTAAAAAGCTCGAGCCGCTCTTCCGCGCGCTCTCATGCAAAGACGGCTACCAGTTTTTCGAGGGCTACGGGGCGGGGCATTTTGTAAAGATGGTCCACAACGGCATCGAGTACGGCATGATGCAGGCGCTTGCGGAAGGATTTGCTATTCTTAAAAAATCAAAATACAAGCTCAATCTTACGAACGTCGCCGATATTTACGACCATGGAAGTGTCATCGAGTCACGGCTCGTTTCGTGGCTTAAGGGGGCGTTCGAACTTCATGGCGAGGATCTAAAAGCGGTTTCGGGCAGTGTGGCACATACCGGCGAGGGCCTTTGGACCGTCAAAACTGCCAAAAAAATGGGCATTAAGGCAAAAGTTATTGAGGAATCATTGAAATTCAGGATCCGATCCGAAAAACATCCGGATTATACGGGGAAAGTGGTCTCGGCATTGCGTGAGCAATTTGGAGGTCACCGCGTTACAAAAAAGTAATATCCGCGATACACTAATGTCTAAGTTCCTATGAATAAAACATTTTTATGGATGTTGACCGCTGTTGTCCTTATAGCGGTGGGGGCATATTTTGTGTCCGCGGTATTGTATTCAGACACTCCTCCTGCGACCGAGACCCCTCAAACGCAGGATACGGTACATGTTACGACTGGGCTTAACAAAAGTGCCGGCGTTCCAACAGTCAAAATCATTCCCATCGAACTTTTAGAGGATAGCCGTTGTCCCATTGACGTGCAGTGCATCCAAGCAGGGACCGTCAAGGTGCGAGTACAACTTGCAACTGAGATGGGGACAAGTACCAATATATATACTCTAGGGTCAGCGGTTACGACTGACATCGAAACGGTAACGTTGATTGAGGTGCTACCTGCCCCCCGTTCACAAATACAAATTGAGCCAAGCCAATACCAATTTATCTTTGAGATTAAACCTCATAACATTTAATCTCTTCATGATGTGTTCATCCTCTATACAGATACTTACTAGTATTACAACTTAAGAACCCCCCTATGCTTTATACAATCGCAGCGATCCTTATTATTTTGTGGCTCTTGGGGCTTGTAACGTCCTATACGATAGGTGGGTTTATTCATCTTCTCCTTGTTATTGCGGTCATTGTGGTTCTGGTGCGTATCATTAAAGGGGAAAACCCCATCCAATAGAAGGCCCAACCCGTTTGTGCCATACTAACCGCGTATGGAGCGGGAAACGATAATCCTCGGCGGTGGATGCTTTTGGTGCACAGAGGCGGTTTTCAAAATGCTCAAGGGGGTGCATAGCGTTGAGCCGGGATATGCCGGAGGAGAGATAGAAAATCCGACGTACGAGCAAGTATCAACCGGTACGACAGGGCATGTCGAAGTGATTAAACTCGAATACGATCCAGAGCAGCTTGCGTTCGAGGAAATTTTGCGGGTCTTTTTTGCAAGCCACGACGCGACACAGTTAAACAGGCAGGGGAATGATATCGGGCCGCAGTACGCCTCGGTTATTTTCTACACCACCGATCGGCAGAAGGAAAAGTCGGAGCATTATGTCGGCGTCTTAAATGCGAGCGCAGAGCGCACGCAGGGCAAGCCGATAGTCACCCGCATTGAACCGCTGAAGGACTTTTATTTTGCAGAAAATTACCACAAAGACTATTTTAAGAATCACAAAGGCGCCCAGTATTGCGAGCTCATCATCGAACCAAAGGTCGAAAAAGTGCAGGAAAAGTTTGCCCACTTGCTAAAGAAAGAGTAAATTGCACAGGTGACCCGCGAGGCATTTGAACAACTGGTTGCCGAGGAGTTTCCCAAGGCTGTTCCGGAAAAATTCCGGCATTTGATCCGCAACGTCGTTTTTCTTGTTGAAAGCGAGCCGTCACAGCAATTACGCGCTCTGGAGCAGCTTCGTCCCAACGAGACGCTGCTTGGACACTATCGCGGCGTACCGACAGACTCCCGTGGGAGCTCCTATGGTGTCGGCGGAGCACTTCCTGACACAATTACTCTCTTTCAACTACCTCTTGAAGAAGAGGCAGGGTTGCAAGGAGGGGATGAGGAAGCAACCCGGGCTGTCATCCGCGAAACTATCTGGCACGAGGTGGGTCATCACTTCGGGCTCGATGAGTTTGAGGTACGGAAACGGGAGGAAAAACGTCAGTCCAAAGACAACGTGGTAGAATAATTCTGCGTATGAAGCTCGCACCCTTTTATCTCATCGCCGCGACGCTTGTCGGTATTGCCGACACGCTCTATCTTTCTTACTTTGCGTACCTCAATATTGTCCCCGGTTGTGCGATTGGGGGGTGTGAGATCGTGCTCACGAGCGAGTATTCAAAATTTTTGGGCGTTCCGCTCGCGTATCTTGGCCTTGTCTACTACGCGTATATGCTTTGCCTTGCGGTTCTTATTTCTCTCGAGCCCAACTCTAAGGTACTTGCGCGGGCGGCAGTATTATATAGTGGTGTCGGCCTCCTGCTCTCACTTATTTTTGAATTTTATATTCAGGCGGTGCTTATCGGCGCGATGTGCCTGTACTGCGGCATTTCGGCCCTGACCACGCTGTTCCTTTTTGGAATTGCCCTTTGGCACTTTCGCTCTACTTAAAACTCGGGCGGCGCATTCTTTTATACAGGCGCCACAGAGCGTACATAAATCCTATCGCAAGAATAGGGTAAAAGAATGCCGCATGTGTAATCAGATATTTCAGTATTGAAAAGATATATACGAGAATTGTTGTGACAAAGGACCAGAGCATACTCACAATACCTCCGCTCGCAGCCGTATTTTCTGTTGAAGTGCCGAGAACCGATGATTTTGCCCCGCCACTTTTCTTTGCCCAGTCTGTTGCCGTATCAAGGCTGTCCGCAGCCTTGGCGCGCAGCGTGTCTATTGTAGAAAATACCGGCGCGGCACTCTTTGCCGCAGTGGGGGATATACTCGCGAGACTTTTACGAATACTTTCAGAAGATTCAACCGTAGTAGCGTCGTCACCTGCGCCCGAGTTTTTTGCCGCAACCGTAAAGGTTGCGGAATTTTCTTCAACAACCGTGCCGTCCTGTTCTGTCAGTTTTGCGGTAACTTTGTGGCTTCCTGCAACAGGCTTCCACGAGACCGATACCGCCTCTGCGCCCCCTGCCTCAAGAGAGACCGTGACACTTCCTATTGCAACCCCCTCTTCGCTTAACGTAAGTTTTCCCAAAAATTTGGTGTTTGTGTTATTTGAAACTACCGCATGAATTAAAACTGTCTCCCCTTCGGTTACAGGCGATTTAGAGAGAAAAAGGGGTTCTTTGGCAAACGTGGCGCCGAGGGCAAGTAAGGGAAAAAACAACGCCACAAGAATTGGGATGAACAAAACCCGCATGTCATGAACTATAGCATGGTATTATTTTTGGTATGCGGAATTTGTGGAGGAAATTCACACAGTATTTTATCCCGTCAGAGGACAATGTGTATCGCCCGCACCTCCTCTCTAAACCGTGGCTCATCTTTTTTCTTACCATTGTTCTGACTACGGAGGGGGCATTCGTCACGAGCTTTCTTGCAGACTACCCGATTACCGGACTTCCGGCTGCGATCGTACCGGCCGAAGTTGTTGCGTTTACGAATGCCGAGCGCGTGCAAAACAATACAACGCTCCTTAATGAAAATGCTTTGCTTGCCGGTGCCGCTCTCTCAAAGGCGCAGGATATGGCGGCAAAGGGATACTTTTCCCACAATGGACCTGACGGAAAGGAGCCGTGGCGTTGGGTAGAGGAGGCGGGATATGCGTACCAGTATGCGGGAGAAAATCTTGCTGTCAGGTTTGATGATTCTGCGAATGTCGTGAATGCGTGGATGGCGTCTCCAACCCATCGCGCTAACATTGTTAAGCCTGTTTACACTGAGATAGGAGTAGGTGTTGCGGAGGGTATGTACAAGGGTGCTCCCGCAAAATTTGTCGTACAATATTTCGCGACGCCGCTTGCCGCCGCGCCTGTTGTAGTATCGCAAGAGGTGTCGCAGGCGGAAACGCCTACATCAGCAGAGCAGGATATTCTCCCACAGGTTGGAGGTGCCTCGACGGTTCAAGCCCCGGCAGCCCCCACAAGTTCGACTATGACGGGAAACACGCCTGCTTTGACCGAGGCTGCACCGCATGACCCCTTCACCCAGCAGGTTGCAAGGGTGGTGGCGGAGTCAGAGACGACGATCCCGTGGATTCTGGGAGGTGTTGCGACCCTGCTCCTTGTCCTTCTTGCGCTCGCATTCTTTATCCATATCGAGGTCCAGTCCAACGAGATGGTGCTTGGCGGGGGGCTCATAGCCGTAACCGCCATCCTCTTTCTTGTCCTCAACCTCAAAATGCCGGAATCGGGCATGGACAATGCACAAAGCGCGAGCGTGGCAAACATCAGAGCGGGTGTTCTGGTCGGGGAAGACGCTACAGCTATTGAAAGTCCGCCGTCGCATTCCCGTATACCACTTGAGCAATGATAGACGCCCATACGCATATTTTCGACGAAGAGGCGTACGCAAGCTATAAAAAGCGTGCTAACGGGCGGGTCGAAAAAGCATTGACCATTCATATTGCTCCACATGGTTCGACATCCTATCCGTCACTTGAGTCAATTTTTAAATTTGCAGAAGATAAAAAGGATATCGCGATTATAGCGGGTGTGAATGTTATGGGTGACCTCCATGCTGAACTTACAGTTCTAGAAACGCTACTCGCGGCAAATAAAATTATCGGCCTTAAGCTTTACCCAGGCTACCAGCTCTTTTTCTCCAATGACCCCAAAGTTATTCCAATCGCGCAACTGTGCGCTCGTTATAAGAAGCCGCTTATAATCCATACCGGAGATGTAGAAGACCAAGACAGAGTATCGTTGCTGCGATATTCGCATCCTATTTTTGTAGATGATCTCGCGATTGCCGTGCCGGACTGCACGATCGTTATTGCGCATCTCGGTTTTCCGTACATGCTTGAAGCCGCAAACGTATTATCGAAAAATCAGAATGTCTTTGGCGACATATCGGGTACGCTCATGGATGAGCCGGGTGTCGCGCCGCTCGCACTTATAAAACAATACAGCACCGACCTCACGAGAATATTCACGTACTTTCCGAATATCAGAAAGAAAATACTGTTCGGCACCGACTACAGCGGCAAAGACCTTTCCTCGGGGTTTCTCACTTTCTTTAATGAATACATTGAGGTTGTAGAAAAAGTTTTTACTGAGGAAGAGCGAGACTGGGTGTACAGCGGCCTTGCGAAGAAGTTATTCAATTTATAGACTAGTACTATATGTCAGCCCGTAAACTACAGGTAGGTATCGCAGTCAGTGCTGCACTCGTTGTTGTGATGCTCTTTTTTACCCTCGGTGATCCATTCACCGCATCAAACCTTAATGTCCTTGGTGATCTAAACGCCGCGCAGGAAGAACTTGTCGTACAGGATGAAGTAGTGGGAACCGGCGAAGAGGTGCAGAACGGCGATACCGTACGGGTTAATTACACCGGCAGGCTCCAAAACGGTATCGTATTTGATACATCGGTTGGGAAGGCACCCTATGAATTTGAGTTGGGAAGTGGAGGCGTCATCCCAGGTTGGGACATTGGACTTGCCGGCATGAGGGTGGGAGGCAAGCGACTTCTCATTATCCCTTCAGACCTCGCGTATGGCGCGGCAGGCTACGGCCCCATACCTCCGAACTCCACGCTCATATTTGAAGTTGAACTTTTGAGTGCAACTCCTTCCGGGCAGTAACCCGACGCTCCGGTCGGGTCCCGACCAAAGCGTCGGGATGCGTATGAGACCCATTTCATTTCAAATCGAGAAAGAACTCTCCGGCTCACTTGCGCGTGCAGGTGTTTTGCATACACCGCATGGGGATATAGAGACTCCGGCGTTTATCGCGGTCGCCACCAAGGCGACCGTCAAAGGCATTTCCTCGGAACATTTTGGGGACCTCGGTGTACAAGCCCTCATTGCCAATACATACCATCTCTATCTCTCACCCGGCGAAAAAATTGTTGCGAATGGGGGCGGCGTGGGGAAATTTATGAACTTTATGGGCCCCACTATGACCGACTCGGGCGGCTTTCAGGTATTTTCGCTGGGTGTGGGGTTTGGTAAAAAGATATCAAAATTTTTATCAGCGGAAGAAGACCCTATTCGGAGGAGTAGGGCTCTCGTTCATCTCTCCGGAGAAGCGGACTTTTTTGTTCCGGCCGTGTGGGACGAAGATTTGGCAACGAGCCACGGCAAGCTCGCGATAGTCGACGACAAAGGAGTTTCCTTTACCTCGCACCTCGATGGGTCGTTCCACCGCTTTACCCCCGAGCGTTCAATAGAGATCCAGCATATGCTCGGCGCCGACATCATCTTTGCATTTGACGAGTGCACGGCACCGACTGCGGACCATGCGTATCAGAAAGAGGCGATGGATAGGACGCACCGCTGGGCGCAGCGCTCGCTTGCGGCTCACCGCGGGAATATCGAGAGGAATAATGCACAGGGCATCTACGGGATAGTGCAGGGCGGGCGGTTCGAGGATCTGCGTATCGAAAGTGCACGTACAATCGGCGCGATGGATTTCGACGGCTATGGTATCGGCGGTTCCTTTAGCAAAGTTGATATTCTGGGGATCTTGGACAAGGTAAATAGGGAGCTGCCGAAGGAAAAGCCGCGGCATCTCTTAGGTATCGGCGAGCCTGAGGATATTTTTATCGGTGTTGAAGCGGGGATAGACACGTTTGACTGCGTTTTGCCGACACGCAATGGACGGACAGGCGGTATCTACACTATGCAGGGTAAAATACAGCTCCCAAATGCGGAATATAGAGAGGATTACGGGCCACTTGACCTGAGCTGTACTTGCCACGTGTGCAAAAACTTTTCGCGCGCGTATATTGCGCATCTCTTTCGGAGCAAGGAAATGCTCGGGTCGATACTCGCCTCGGAGCACAACTTATATTTTTTAACCAACTTGACCAAGCAAATCCGCAAGTCTGTCCTCGATGGCAGTTTTGAGGAGTTTAAGTCTGTATTTCTTTCAAAATACCAAAAATGTTAGAGTAGTCAGGTGGCGAAATTTAAAATAAAATCCCCATACAAACCGGCGGGGGATCAACCGAAGGCGATTGAGGCGTTGATAGCGGGACTCAAGCGCGGCGAGCAACATCAGACGCTTCTTGGTGTAACCGGCTCTGGGAAGACCTTTACTGTCGCCAATGTCATCGAGGCTCTGCAAAAACCGACCCTCGTTATTGCACACAACAAAACACTCGCAGCACAGCTCGCACAGGAGTATCGCGAGTTTTTCCCCGACGCGGCGGTGCATTATTTTGTTTCCTACTACGACTACTACCAGCCGGAAGCATATATC
>CAZRJD010000017.1:0-12361 GCA_964600495.1 uncultured Candidatus Saccharibacteria bacterium | reverse complement strand
GCAAGCCTTCGTGAACAATGGCAATTGGTTTTTTTGGGTCAAAATGAGCTACGGCTTTTGATAAGTCGTCCAGAGCACTGCCTGGAAAAATTTCAAGATTCCCTGGTTGTTGTATTTTTCCTTGTCGCACCAGAGAAGCCACTATTTCTTTTTTTTGTCGAGCAATACCCGGCAAGTCCAATTCAACATACGATATCTTTTTTTCTTGCGTCATATCAATACCCCGAGGCGTAACGCCTGCGGCAAGTTCGAGTATTTGATGTATGCCGGTTTCTTTCAAAAATCGATTGAGTAGTTTATGGCGAGCTTCAAACTGTGGTGTTAATCTCTGATTCTTTTCCGAGAGCGCAATCATTTGCTCCCTCTCTTCTAAAGTCATTACTGCCGTCAATTCGTCGAGTACTTCTTTAGCAAAAGGTATATCGCATACAGCTCTTTGGGCTGCTACCCCCCAGGCGGTAGGACTAACTCTTTCATGAGGATTTTTTACTTCTGTGGTCATTTAAAATTCAGATTCATTGGCTGGGGGACAGGGATTCGGACCCCGATTAAAGGCTTCAAAGGCCTCTGTCCTACCATTAGACGATCCCCCAATACTGTAGACAATAGCAGAAAAAGTATAAAGAAAAAATCGCCCCGGTTTTGCGCCGGGGCGACGCGTTGCTGTGTCAGACCGTGAGATCGCTTTTGCCTTCTTCGACGCCAGGATAGTTCGCTGCGAGGTGAGACAAAACTTCCTCACCGACGAACTCCTCGACCTGCTCGACTGCGGTTCCGAGAAACCGCGTGGGATCCATGAGTGAGTCGAGAGAGCGGTGGACAAGAGCAAAGTAGGGATCGGCTTTGAGCATTGAGAGCAGCTCATTGTCTCTTCCCTCCTTCTTCACCAACCGGCCGGCTTCTTGAGCGAGGACGCGCATCTTTTCATGTACTTCCTGACGATTGGCATCCGCCTCGACCATCGCGACAATAATCTCCTCGGTTATCAGGAATGGCAGCTCTTCGTCGAGATGCCGCTCCATCATCTTCGGATAGACAACGAGGCCTTCGAAGATGTTCTGGCAGATGATGAGGATAGCGTCAGTCGCAAGGAACGCCTCTGGAATGTATATCCGCCGACCCGCACTGTCATCGAGCGTCCGCTCAAGGCCCTGGTTCATCTGGGTCATGAGCGCTTCTGTGGCGAGCGCGAGGACATGACGGGCAAGTGAGCAGACGCGCTCCGAGCGCATCGGGTTACGCTTGAAGGCCATTGCACTCGAGCCTGTCTGCAGAGGGTCGAACGGCTCGTCGACTTCCTTGAGATGCTGTAGAAACCGGAGGTCAAGACACATTTTGTGGATACTTGCGGCAAGCAATGCGAATGCCTGAAGGATCTCGCTATCCGCCATTCGCGAGTATGTCTGGCCGGTAATCGGCCACACCTTGGTTGCACGAAAGCCGAAGGTCTGGGCGACCTGTCGTTCCAGTCCCCGAAGCTTTTTCCGGTCACCGCCCAAAACCTTGAGCATGGCGTCTTGGGTGCCTGTCGCACCTTTGATACCGCGGAACATCAGCTCATGCTCAAGACGTTCGAGTACCTTGAGATGATGGAACAGGTCCTGCAGCCACATTGCGACTCTATGGCCGAACGTCACAGGTTGTGCACTCTGCCAGTGTGTGAAGCCGACGACAGGAAGACTCCGGTACAAAAGCGCAACGTGCGCCATGCGGTTGACCAACCTGGCAAGTGCTGTCTGAAGGAGACACAGCCCGTCCCGCATCTGCACCAGTTCGGCGTTGTCGGTGACGTCACAGCTTGTGCAGCCAAGATGGATGAAACCGGCCGCTTCCGGACAAACTGCGCCAAAGGTATGCACGTGTGCCACGACGTCATGCTTGAGCTCGCGTTCAAGGCGCGCCGCGAACTCGTAGTCGATATCGTCGAGATGATTCGCCATGGCTTCAAGAGCCTTTGCGGTTATCTGCTCGACACCGAATTGATGCTGACCTTCGGCTATCGCATGCCACATGCGCCGCCATCCGCCGAACTTGTTGTCGTCGGAGAAGAGTTGACGCATCGGAAGTGACGGATACCGTCCCGAAAGCACCGAGGTATAAAGACCTCTATCTGTAGCCATTGTCGTGGCCTTTCTCTCAAGATTTCATCTGAAACAAATCTAGCATTGTTACTGAAAAAAGAAAAAGCGCCCCGTTGGTCGCGGAGCGCACTGGGCACCATGGTCACGCCTCGATACGGACGCCAGCGTAGCGGAAGGCCGCTGCCGCGTAGCGCTCTGATACCAAATCGACCAGCTCGCCTGGAAGTAGCGGATACTCCGGCCACTTCGACTTGTCGTCAGGATACTTCTTTTTGGCCTCATCGAGTGCTTTTTTCCAAGGCGAGGTCTTGAAGTGATCGCGAATGAGATCCTTGTCATAAACCTCACCCGTCGTCCGGTCGATGATCCGGTTTTCGTCCTGCGTTCCGAAGACATCGACGCCGACAATCGCACCATCGGCATAGCGTATGGCAAGCTCGCCTTTACCGTCGGGACGCAAGAAGTTGGCGATACGGAACTGTGCGTCCGTCACCTCGGCCAGCCGCTCAAGCAGATATCTGGCCGCCGCCCATTGTTCGTCAGTGAGCTCGGCGAGTTCTCGCGCCTCTTCGTCGGAGAGGTGCCTGTCGACCGGCTCGAACTTGGTTGTGCATTCAAGACGTAAGTATGGCAGCTTCATCCCGTCGGTAACGATCGTACCGGCAAGAAATCCAAGATCGAGAGCGGTAATCTTGCCTTCCTTGAGACGCTCGAGGAGTGAGCCCTTGGCATACATCCGATAGAGCCACTCAAGCGGAATCACCCGCCCATGGACCTTGCCGGAGAGCGGCGGTTTTCCTGGCACCGAAAACTCCATCACACGGATCGTAGTCGGATTGATCTGTTCGATGAAATGCGTCGGCAAGCCCGCTTCACGAGCAAGTTCGAACGACTTCACCGCGCATGCACAGCGCGCCCGATCAATACCGGGGATAGTCTGTGGGCTCGTGCCACGATCATATATTGACCACCCTTTTGTGTAGATGAAGTCGACGACTCCCGGCTCGACAGCTCGGATTATCTTGCTCGAGCCCTTTCTTTCGTTCAACATCGCAGCCTCCTTCAGGATTGTGGGGTTACGTCGACGGGGCGTTCCGCGACGGAGTCAGTCTGGTTTTGCATATGCCGCATCAGAGCTGCGGCGACAACCTCGTCAGACGCCCCGATATAGCGGGCTGCCTGCAGAGCGGCATTGGTCCCGCCCGCTTTTTCTCCGATCGCGACCGTCGCGATATTCGGAAAGCCGGCAGACTTTGCCATCGCTTTTCGCAGAGCGATCCCGTTTGGTTCTCCAGACGCAACTTCGACGGGGATCGCGATGACCGGAAGCGGAGTATTTTTGGCAACAATCCCCGGTAGATACCAGCCCTTGGGCGCGGTAACGATAAGCGCCTTGTACTGCTGAGCCTGTGCCCGCAGGGCAAATTGCACTGCCTGTTCTTCCTGATGCCGGCGGCCCAGCCTCATAGGTTCGTGACTGACACGAAGCGAGGTGAGCGTGGCAGAAGCCAGCTCCATCATTCTCTTTTCGGCCTCGGAGCGGCCAAAAATGAGCATCACTTGCCCGTTTTGCATTGTTTGTCCTTTCCCGTGCCTGTAGCCGAAAAATCGGCAACATCTAGTTCAAACTCTAGCCAAGCAAGCGATAGAGCGCAAGCTCTAGCGGAATGGCGGAAATCGGCGCGCGGGGGGTCTCGATGAGCGCGGTTATGAGCTCGGCAAGTGTCTCCGAATTGATATTTATGCCCTCTTTACCTGCTAATTTTTTGAGAAGTTTAAAATCATCTTCGCCAAACTGATGGGCGAGCGTATCGGCGGTCTTGGGAGAGAACCGAATCAGCAAAATGCTCCGTATTTTGGCCACTACAAGCAAAATAAAGACATTTGCCTCCACCCCGCCCGCGAGCGCTTTGTGAAAGACCGCGATCGCAGCGTCAATATCTTTTTCTGCAAGGCTCAGAAGAAAACTGTTTACCAACTGTGAAGAGGGTGCACCAACAACTTTGGCCACTTCGTCCTCTGACAGTTTTTTGTCACTTGAAACGGTGAGCACCTTTTGCAAAATCCCGAGCGTGTCGCGGAAGGAGCCTTCGCCCATTAGTGCAATCAATTCCGCCCCCGCGGGCGAGAGCGTTGCGCCTTCCTTCCCCGCGATATCGAGCGCCAAGTTTTTGAGTATCTCGTGAGATGGCTTTTTAAAATTGAATACCTGACAGCGCGAGATTATCGTCTCCGGCACCTTTTCGAGCTCCGTGGTCGCCAAGATAAAAATGGCGTGCGCGGGCGGCTCCTCGAGCGTTTTAAGGAATGCCCCCCACGCATCTTTCGTGAGCGCGTGTGCCTCGTCGATAATATAGAACTTGTATGTAGACTGGAATGGAAGCGTCGAGACACCTTCGCGCAATTCGCGAACCTCGTCTATACCGCGACTGCTCGCGGCATCCATCTCATAGAGATCCTGCTCGTCAGTCTCGACGGCACGCGCCAAAATACGCGCCATCGAGGTTTTCCCCGTGCCGCGTCCGCCTGCAAAAAGGTACGCGTGCGCAATCTTCCCCTGCTGTACCGCAGCTTCGAGTACGCTCGTGATATGCTCCTGCCCGCGCACCTCGGCAAAAGAGCTCGGCCGGTACGAGCGATACAGCGCCATCGGCGTTCTCTCCCCTACCTCACTAGACCTTTTTGCCATGAAGGCAGTATAACGCAGAAAATGTATTAAAAAGAAAAAGGCCTTGGTCGGAACCTGGCCTTTTTAGTTTATCTGATTCTCCTTTCCACCTTCTCTAAATCTCCTTAATTGAATACGTTGGTCGAGCCAACCTAGAACACTAATCGATGTTGGGAGTTTTAGTCCGAGTGGGTATGATCGCCTTTTTCGGAAAGACCGCTTGGGAGGAAGCCCTAATTTTGTCCTCAAATATGGGAGTTTAGATAAACAAGACCCCACACTCTCTGGGTTAAAACCGGCCAACTTTGCAATGGCAGCAATAGTAATTTTCTTATCTCCCCGTTGTAATTTGCGCGATGCTCGGATAAGAGGACCTGTCGTTATTCTCGTCATGCGAACTTTCCTTTTTGTTCTGCTTTTTTGACTATACCTTAAGGTCTGAGATTAGCAATATTATTTCTTGGAAACTTTTTTGGCAGCTTTTTTGGCAGCTTTTTTGGCGACTTTGCGGCCTTTCTTTACCGCACGTTTGCCGCTCTTTTGGGCCGCCTGTATATGCGTCCACGAGTCTTTGAGATCACGCGCAACTTGTTTAAGCTCGCTCGCAGTTGTCCCCGCCTTGCCGGCATAGCGGGCAATAACACTTTCAACAATCGCCAAATATTTTGCTTTGTTGATATCCTGCAGTTTTTCTACCGATTCAAGCACCTCGCCGCGCGCTTTGAGCATCCAGCTTTTTACCTGCCGGCGATGTTTGGCCGCATGTTTTGAGCCATAGAGCCAATACGTGCCCGCGGCAGCTGCCGCAGCCGCAGCGGCAAGCCCAACACCAACGCCTACTGCCGCACCCCTCCTAGCATTTTTCTTTGTCATGGTATTTCTTACAATGAATAATTATTCTCCTTCTTTTTTCTTGCGCCGTACGCCCATTTTACGTGCGACAAACGCAAGCCCCGCATCAAGTATCGCCTTACCCTTGCTCCCCTCTTCTTTTAAATTGACGCGCAGGGTTTCAAAATCTTTCTCTACCGCCTCACCCGCATTGCGGATCTTCCGCACGATGTCGCGGATATCCCGGACAATCGGGATGAGATAATAGAAGAGTATAAGGACGCCGCCGGTTACAAAGAGGACAGCAAGCGACGTGATGAAGAAGAATATATTTGCCTTGAGGAGTTCGTCCATGTCCTTATCTTACCGCGAGGCGCGTAAAAAGTCTTCAACAATCCTTTCCACATCGTCTGCACTTGTAGCTTCCATAAGCTCCACACGCAGCTCTTTGGCTCCCGCGAAGCCCTCAACATACGCCTTGAAGTGCTTTTTCATGATGGCGAAGTTCTTTACGTCACCGAGAAGCTCTTCAAACAGTTTTGTATGCTCAACCATGACATGTAGTTGGAATGTGCTTCGCTCTGGAAGAGTTTCCCGAGAAAAAGTCCTCGGATCTCCTGTACCGCCCGAAACCGGTCTGTCAGGCCAGACTATTTTCTCAGAAAACTTTCCCTTTGCTTCAAATAACCACGGCCGGCCAAATATCGCCCGGCCGAGCATCACACCATCCGCGCCACTTTCCGCTGCCTTTGTTTTTGCGTCTTCGAGGTCGAGCACATCGCCGTTGCCGACAATAAGCGTTTTACTCCGAAGCTCGTCGCGGATTTGGACGGCACGTTTTATCCGCTCCCAGCGCGCAGGAACCTTTGACATATCTTTACGTGTGCGCGCGTGGATAATGACTGCGGCAGGGTTGGCCGAAAGAAGTGCAGGTAGCAGGTCTTCAAGAGTATCTTCGTTGTAACCGAGGCGCGTTTTAACCGAGACGGGCAAATTGGGGGCGCCTCTTTGTGCAGCCTCTATCATACTGACTGCAAGGGCTGAATTTTTAATGAGGGCTGCCCCTGAGCCTTGGTCTACTATTGTGTCGATAGGACAGCCCATATTGATATCAACACCGTCAAACCCGAGCTCCTCTGCGAGCGCGGCGGCCCTTTCCATATATTCCGGAGTTGCCGTAAAAAACTGCGCGACAATAGGCCGCTCTGCTTCGCTATACATCAAATCGCGCAAGAGTTTGTCCCTACCCTCCTTGGGCGCAAGTGCCAAACCATCGGCCGAAACAAACTCTGTGTACATCACGTGGAGGCGGCTCGGCCCCGACGATCCTGTCGGGGTAAATTTTGAATACTTCGCAATAATGCGACGAAACGCCGCATCGGTAACATCCGCCAAGGGTGCCAGCGCAAAAAACGGCCTCGGCAAAGTTTCCCAAAAATTCCGCATCTGTCCACACTAACGGCACAGGGTCGCTCTGTCCAGACAGATTCCTAGTACACTTAACGCAAAGACAGACAATGAAAAAGTCACCCCACACAACAGGACGAAGATCCCGGACATTTATTGAGATTATCTTTCTGTTTATTGTTCCTGTTGCGCTTATATATTGGGGTATCATTCCCCGCGGCTCGTTTGTACCCGTGCTTGCGATCTATACCTCCTTTGTTATCTTGCTCGTGCTACATGAGCATTGGTCGCTTAAAACACTGGATATACGTTTCGATAACATACGGAAAACCGCTATCCCCTACCTTATATTTACGGCAGCCGGTGTTGCGGCAATCATCGTGCTTGCCTCATTACTTGAGAAAGAGATACTCATGCCTGGTAACTTGTATGTTCTCTTCTTCCTGTGGTCCCTACCGATAGGATTTGTGCAGGAATTTTTGTATCGCGGATTTCTTATGCACGAACTCCATCGCGTATATACATCAGTGGGCACTGTAATATTCGTGAACGCGGTTCTTTTTGCCTTTCTGCATATCCTCTACACTCCGGCGGCAGTTATCGTGCCTATAACATTCGTTGGCGGGCTCGCGTTTGCATACATGTACCACAAATATCCAAACCTCCTGCTCATTTCAATAAGCCATGGCATCCTGAATTTTGTGGCAATTGTATACAGCTTTTTTTAGCCATGACAAAACCCCTCAAACGCGCTGTTTTTTACTACGTGGTGGACGCGGTAACCTTCGTATCAAACATTTTTATCGCGTGGGTGCTGGTCCGGTATGGCGTCCACTACCTTGCTGCGACGACTCTCGGTTTTATATTTCAAACCGTAGTCGCATTTTTTCTCAATAAAATCTGGACATTTAACAAGCCACACTTGCGCGTATCGCGGGGGCTTTTTATAACATCGCTGGTGCAGGTCTCGGCATTCCTTATTGTGATAGTTTTGACTGCGGTCGGGGTTGAGTACTTCAAACTCCCCTTTCTTATTGTCCGGATAGTATCCGGCATCATTGCCGGTATATCCGCCTTTATACTCGACTCCCGCTACACGTTTGGTGTTTCCCCTTTCAAATAAACTATTCTCCCCGCAACTTGTAGTACAGTTTGTCGCCAAAGCGCAGGTCGAGATACATAAACTCCGAGAGCGCGTGCTCGGTAAAAGGCTTTGCCGTGAGCGCCAGTGTAAAATGCTGATACACGGCCGCATCATCCTCCCTAAGCGAAAAAATGATCTCAAAACCGCTCTTGAACCCCATCCTGACATCCTCCGCCACATCGACCTCAACATGCGCAAGTGTATCGTCTTTAATATCTTTTGCTATCGCGAGTACAAGTGCGTCGAGCGCATGAAATTTTTCTTCCGTTAAATACTGTTTTGCCAATCCTGCTTCTGCCGCCGCGCCGTAATATCGCACATACGCGCTCCCGGAAAAACTGACCGCGCTCCCGTATGCAACGCCCGAGTTGTCGAGGAGGAAACACGGCGAGACCTCCATCCTGCTTTTTCCGCACCAGAGCGCATGCGGCGTGCGCTCTTCGACTTCGACCAGTATTGAGGAAAAGTTTTGTGCGCGCAGCGCAACGCTGCGCAATATGGGAAATTGCGCGAGCATCTCTGCTTTAAGAGACTCCCGCGGGTAGATCAGAATATTACCTTTGGGAAGCACGTACCCGTAGGAGCCGCGGAGTGTCTCTGCAACAAACTCCCTAATAGTGCTAGTCGCGATGCTCTCCACCCCCGCGACATCAACATTTTTAATGCGCAAAAAGGGGGCGTGTGCGAGCAGAGTGGTCCCTGCGCCGATCAAAAAAAGAAATCCAATTGCAGTTGCTACAAGACGCACCCGTCTTGCGCGTCTGCGCGCCCGCAACCTTGACTCCGGCAATTGAACGCGAGCCATATCAGGCCGCGAGCTTTTCGATCTTGTCTTTGCCCATGTACGTCTGGAGAGCCTTCGGTATTAAGATCGAGCCGTCTGCCTGCTGGTTATTTTCTATAATTGAAATGAGGATGCGGGGCGTCGCGATAGCGGTGTTGTTTAACGAATGCGCATGCTGGAGCTTTCCCTCTGCATCACGATATTTGATATTGAGCCGGCGGGTCTGGAAGTCATGGAAATATGAGGACGAGTGGGTCTCGCGGTAGCGGTTTTCCGACGGCACCCACGACTCGATATCGTATTTTTTTACCTGCCCGAGCCCGAGGTCCCCACCGCAGTTAATGACCACATGGTATGGAATCTCAAGGACCTGGAGCAATTCTTCTGCATTTTTGGTCAACTCCTCATGCAGGCGAACCGATTCTTCGTGGCTTGCTTCGCACAAGACGACCTGCTCAAATTTGAAGAACTCGTGCACGCGCATAATGCCTTTGGTGTCTTTGCCGTGACTTCCAGCCTCTCTTCGATAGCACGGTGAAAAAGAGAGAAGTTTAATTGGTAGAGATTCTTTCGGAACTACCTCGTTCATGTAGTAGCTCATTGTCGCGACCTCACTTGTCCCTGCCAGAAAATCCCCATCCTGCGTTTTGTACAAATCCTCCTCGCCTTGCGGTAAATAGCCTGTGCCAAGAAACGCGACCCGTTTTACAAGCGATGGTACAATCATCGGGATAAAACTTTTCTTCAGGAAAAAATCCTGCGCGTAGCGCCATATGGCGAATGAAAGAAGCGCGCCGTCTCCCTTCAAAAAATATCCGCGAAAGCCCGACACTTTAACCCCCCGCTCAAAATCCGCAATATCGAGATCCTGCATGAGTTCAACATGGCTTTTCGGGGTAAAACTAAATTGCGGCTTGGTACCCCATACGCGTATTTCCTGATTGTCCGCATCGGAATTTCCATCGGGTACCGAAGGGTCGGGAACATTGGGCACCTCGACCATGCGGAACTGCCAGTCATGATTTGTTTCTTCTAATTCCTTTTCTTTTGTTTGCAGAGTCTCTTTGAGCGTCTTCATATCTAGAATGAGCCGCTCTTTTTCTCCTGCATCGGCAGTCCTCCCAACCAAATCTGACACTTGATTCTGCTTGGCACGCATATCCTCAACTTCGCGCAGAAGTCCGCGCCGCTTTTCGTCAACGGCAAGCAGCTTGTCTATATCGATGTCGATATGCTTCTTCTTGGCACCTGCTTTTACGATCTCTGGATTTTCGCGGATGAACGTGATATCTAACATATGTCTATTTACTACAGCGTACAATGACTTTCCCTATACGACAACTGCCCCAAAGCGAATTTCCGCAGCTTTTGCATGAAGTTCCGGACAAACCGTCGCGCCTCTATATCCGCGGCGAACTGCCGAGGGAAGATCGCGTATTTCTGTGTGTCGTCGGTTCGCGCGCGTGCACGATCTACGGCCGGCGGATGACCCAGAAGCTCATTGCGGGGCTCGCAAAATATCCTGTCGTAATAGTCTCCGGCCTCGCACTCGGTATTGATGCCGAGGCGCATAAAGCGGCGCTTGATGTCGGTCTTCCCACTGTTGCGGTCGTGCCGTCGAGCGCGGACAATGCGAGCCTCTACCCGCGTTCAAACCACGCGCTGGCGGAGAGGATTCTTAAATCCGGCGGGGCAATTATTTCAGAAAATGAAGCACCATTCAAAGCAATGATCCACTCCTTCCCAGAGCGCAACCGGGTCATGGCCGGCATGTGTAAAGTAACACTATTAATAGAAGCGGGAGAAAAGTCGGGTACTTTAATTACCGCGCGACTTGCGCTCGACTACAACCGCGAGGTGCTCGCTATCCCGCATGAACTCGGACGCGAGACCGGCGAGGGCGTTAACCGCCTCATTCGCGAGGGCGCTACATTGGTCCGAAACAGCGATGACATTTTGCAGGCGCTTGGTTTAAAATCTGAAGAGCCACTCCAAGCATCACTCCCGACCGATTTAACGGATATCGAAATAAAAATTCTGGAAGCGCTTACAGAATCTTTGGTGCGCGATGAGTTAATAGAAAAAGCAGAGCTTACGGCACAAGAAGCAAATGTAGCTGTCTCCTCGCTCCTTATCCGCGGTCTCCTAACCGAGCGCCTCGGCAAAATCGAGAGAATATAGTTCTTTTAATTATACACCCAAATGGGTTATTTGTCAAGTATCCCAGACAGCCTTATTTATAGGGCTTTTTTGGCCAAAAAAATATCAGGAAAATGTTTGACTTTAGGGCTAAAAAATAGTATCTTCTGCCCATGTTTCAACGATTTTTTGCTGCGGCTCGGGCCGCTGTTTCTTCGATTGTTGCTTATGCTCGCAGTCTTATAAAGCGATGGGGATGGCGCAAAGTTGGCATTGGCGCCGGAGTACTGGTTGCCGGCGCTCTTATCCTCTCTTTTATAACAGGCGGCGCGGAGGCTCCGGTAACCACTGCCGACACACGCAGTGTCACGGTAGCATCGGTACGCGACTTGACCTCACAAGGCTCCTCATTTTCGGTCGGCGGGACCGTCAGTTCAAAATCCGAGGCGACCGTCCGTGCCGAAAAGTCAGGCGAAGTTAAAACGCTCAACTATGCGCTTGGCGACACCGTAAGCGCGGGAGCAATCGTCGCACAGATAGAAAACGCCTCCGAGCGCGCGGGGGTGCTCCAAGCCGAGGCGGGAGTTGAGGCGGCACGCGCATCGGGAAGTGTCTCAGGTACAACCTACGCCGCTGCACAAAGCGGCGCGGTGAACACGCTTCTCTCGGCATATGCAGCAACCAACAATGCGCTCGAAGGCACTGCGGACGATATGTTCCTGACCTCAAGCGCATTTCCGAAGCGATATCTGCTTCGCGTCCAATCGGATGCCGAGCGTGCAAAAAAAGAGGCTGAAGACTTGCGTCTGTCGCTCGACACAGCGCTTGTGCGGCAAGAAAGTATGTCCGGAAGCCTCTCCACTTCAGCCAACCTGTCTCCAGAACTTGAAAAAACCGAAGCGGAGTTACGGGAGGTATGGAATCTTCTTGATGTATTACTAGAGGCACTAAACGAAGGGGTGACCGACAGTGCGGTCAGCGCGGCGGATATCGCAGGCTACCGGAGTGAGGCTATTGCTTCGCGCACCACTGTTGCAACCGCTCTCTCCGCGCTTGCAGGGGCTAAACAAACTCTGGAGAGCGCGAAGACCAATAGTACGGGCGGCGGGTCGGCAAGCGCGGCCGCGCTAAAACAGGCGGAGGCCATGCTCGCCTCCGCACGCGCAAATTTTGAACACACCGTCATCCGCGCGCCGATCTCGGGCACCATAAACTCCCTCCCGCTCAAGCGCGGCGACTATGTGCAGACAGGTACCGCGGTACTCACGGTTGCAAACAACAACGCACTCGAGGTCATAGCCTATGTT
>CAZRJD010000016.1:0-12628 GCA_964600495.1 uncultured Candidatus Saccharibacteria bacterium | reverse complement strand
TATATCATACCTGAAGAGCTTGCACCTTCGGTGATATCTTCGGTAGAGAAAGTGCACTTTTGCGAGCCGGAATATGAGATAAGGTTTTTAAGTGAGGTCTTTTGTATCCCGCCGTTCATTGCCCCATCCCCGTTTTGAATCGGATTGGTACCGCCTGCATACATCCATATCCCGACACCCGCTGCGACCACTACAACTGCCCCGACCACATATAGAAGCGCGTTATTTTGCATACGAAAAAAGCTTAACGAGTATGCCTACACTATAGCACTACTTTTTGAGCACAAATCTCCAAGGTTTTTTGGCCCAGAGGCCAGAGTAGCCGACCCCGATGCGGCCGGTGCGCAGAATTGCGCGAGGAGAAATTTTGACTCCCCTATCCTCGACCCACAGCCCGGACTTTTTGCCTAAAGAAAGCGCATTGAGTTTTTTGTCTATCGAAAGCGCTTTTGTGAGCCGCGCGGGGCCAACAATATCGCCCGCACCACGTACAAGAACCGCCGCGGGGTACTCCTCGGGGCCGCAGGTCAGGTTGAGCATCCAGTGCATGCCGTACGTAAAGTAGACATATGCAAAACCGGCGGGGCCGTACATCGGTGTATTGCGCGGCGTCTTGCCACGCCGCGCATGCGAGGCCAAGTCTTTAAAACCGTCATAGCCTTCAGTTTCGGTAATCATGAGCGCAACCTCTTTATTTCCGATTTTCCGCACTAAAAATTTCCCGATGAGCTCCCGTGCAACCGTGAGCGTCGGCCTGTCAAAAAAATCTCCTGTCAACACTTTTTTCATGTTAGGACTGGATTATATCGCAAAAATGCTTCATAATGAGTTCACACTTACTTAACCCTGAGGCTGGGGCCAAAGGAGGCGCAAGTGCAGAAGTTCCTTCTAAAATTCGTGGCGGTGTGTCTGATTCTTGCCGGAGCCGCGAACCACGCATACGCGCGGCCAGACCAATATGCTCTCACCTATAAAGTCCTAAGGGCTGAAGAGCGCTATGCTCCCAAGCCCTGTATCAAGTATGTTCCACCGGCCACGGTAATCTTGAGAATGCCTGTGATGTGGCGGAAGCTCAGCAATCCTTTGAGAATCTTCGGACCTTACGTTTTGGTACCTATCACGTGCACGGTCCTTCCTCTTCAGGAAGCAGACAGGAGATTCGAAGGATTGAACGCCTACATCCGCTTCTGGACGACTACGTTGCCACAACAGTGAATGCCGACCTTGTGCCGGCACGTTTTGAGCGATTTTCGGCACCCTCGGGCGCCGATCTTTTTATTTGACAAAATGTTTAATCAATTGTAAATTTGTAGTCAGCAACTGATTTAATAGGTGGCACGATGCCCGTACAGTTCTTAATCCAACATTCACCGGCAAGAGGAAAAGAGCTCCACTGCCATACCGCTGGCTTCGCCACTGCTCCGACTGTGCGAGAGTTGATTGAAGCTGCAAAGGCTCAGTTCCCACAAGCTGCCTTTACCACTCTTCACGTGGTTTCCGTCGCTAAGGGACACACGATGATGTGGGAAGATAAGAGCCGCATCGAGCAAGTACTCCGAGATATCTACGGGGAACGTGCCTATACCGATGAACAACGTGGAAAAGCCGAGGCCTTTGTAAAGGAAGCCGACGGAAAAGCGGACGAAACAGAATAGACTTCGGCCGAGACCCTGAACCGACTCTTCGCGAGGCGGTTTTTTATTTTATTCATGACCCTACGGGGATTCGAACCCCGATTTACGCCGTGAGAGGGCGTTGTCCTAACCATTAGACGATAGGGCCTTCGAACATACCTTATCAAAATTATGGAATAAAAAGAAGCGCGGGATGCCGCGCTTGTATCAAACAATAATCAATGGGTAGCGGGTCTATTTACTGCGTGCCGCAATGGCAGAAAGCTCGTGAGCCTGCCATACCCACTCACGACGGGCGTTTTCGAGCTCTTGCAGTTCCCATTCCTCGGCAGTGATGGCGTGTTTCGGTCCATCGAGCTGCGGAAATACGGGCGTATCGCCTTCCTCTTCGTTGGGCATTCCTGTCTCCCGAAAGATCTTACCTCCGGCCTCTGGAGGTTCAAAATAGTAAACTCCTTTTCTTTAATAAAATCAAGCTCGCCGCTTCCGCCATTCTTCATCCTGCCGGACAAGAAGCTCGCGCGCCCGCTCGGGCTCCGCCATTATTTCCTCAACCGTTCTCTCCATACGTATGCTTTGCGAACCTTTTATAAGTATCGTGTCCCCCTCTTGTAGTAAATTCTGGAGCTCTCTCCCCGCCCGCCCCGCATCCTCAAACTGGAATATCTGCGAGTCCTGCATGCCATTGTCCTCTGCCCCCTGCGCAATATCACGGGCGCGAAAGCCGACCGTCAGTAAAATATCCGCCACCTTTGCCACGTGCGCCCCCGCCTTTTTATGTTCCGGAGTTGCGTGCCGGCCGAGCTCGAGCATGTCGCCCATGACGGCAATTTTTCTCCCCCCTGCGACAAGTTTGAGCGCATCGAGCGCCGCCTCCACCGCCGCGGGAGAAGAGTTATATGTGTCGTCAATAATGGTCGTATTTTTTATTCCCGCTATCAGATGCATGCGGCCCTGAGGCGGCGTATACGACTTGAGCGCCGAGAGTATGTCGGGGAGGCTCTTCCCGAGCGCCTTCCCCACCGCAGCAGCCGCGAGCATCGGCATGAGGGAGTGCACACCAACGGTCCCTACAACCTCAATAGGTGCCTGCTCCTCACCCACAATCAGATGCGCCTGCATGCCTATCGGCTTTTTATGTTTTCCCTCTTCATAGAGTACCTGTACTGCGCCGATCCGTATATCAGCCTCCGGGGAGAGACCAAACGTTAAAACTTTTGCGGATGGTGCGCGGACGGCAAGTGCGCGCACCCGCTCGTCATCCGCGTATAAAATAAGCGAGCCCCCGTTCTTGAGCGCTGCAATAAGCGATGCCTTTTCGAGGGCGACAGCCTCGGCAGAGTCAAAAAATTCTACATGCACCGGCACCTCGGGAAGCCGCGTAATAACAGCAATATCTACAGGGAGCCACCTTGCGATACGGTATATATCGCCCGGCCGGTCCGCCCCGACCTCAAGCACAAGCCACATGGGATATCGTGCCCGCACAAAAAGAAGGAAGAGGCCGTCAAGCAGATTCTCTATCCAGAGGAGGGGGTTCTGCCACGCATTCGGCCTCCCTAAAATCGCGAGCGGGAGCCCTATTTCGCTATTAAAACTTTTTTCGCTTTTGCGGACATATGCGCCCTCCTTCATGAGTGCGTAGATGGCATCCTTGGTTGATGTTTTGCCGACACTCCCCGTGACCGCGACTATGCGCGGCTTGTACTTGCGAAGCACCGCTTTGGCCTCAAGCTCGAGCAGTACGACAATTATTTTCTTAAAAAATGATTTCATCGGTCCGGCGGCACACTATAGTAATTGATAAGAAACTGGGTAAGCGTATGAAAGGGGTCGGCAAGCGTCTGCGAGGCATACGAAGCCCCATGCGGTTCAAGGGCGAAGAGAAACACGATAAATTTTGCATCATACGAGGGAAAGTAGCCGAAAAAACTGTGGAGGAATCTGTCCTGATAGTAGCCCCCGCCCGCGGGGTTTGCAATTTGCGCCGTGCCGGTCTTTGCGGCCACGCTGTAATGCTCGAGTTTTAGCTTCCCTTGAACCAACGCCTCGTCGACAACCTTGGTCAGCATCCGCGAGACTTCGAGCGCGGTTTGCGGCTTAAGAATTTGCGTATCAGACTGCCACGAGAGAGCGCGGGTAATACCCGTTTCGTATTGAACCGAACGTACGAGATGCGGCGTTACCAGTTTGCCGCCGTTCGCGATGCTTGCCAAAGCGCGCACCGTTGCAACCGGCGTTATAGCTATACCCTGTCCGAAGGACGCCGTATTATATTCAACCCGGCGCGGACTCTGCAGGTTGTCTACGAGCCCGTGCGCCTCGCCGGGGAGGTCTATCCCCGTTTCCCTTCCAAACTTGTACCGCTCGAGAAAATATTCGCGCATGGTTGAGGAACCCATTTTCGTTGCAACGAATGAGGCACCGAGGTTAAGTGACTGGCTCAAAATTTCCTGTATCGGCACAACGCCGCGCGCAACACCGTCGAAGTTGCTTATCGGTTTGCCGTCGACCGTTATTTTCCCCGTGTCGTTGTATGTCGTACTGGGCACAATGGCGCCCGAGTCGAGCCCTGCGGCAACCGTGAGCGGCTTCATAATAGAACCCATCTCGTACACATCCTCAATAAGCGGGTTGCCAAAGGTCGCCACATTTTTTTCCTTATTGAACTCGTTGAGGTCAAATGTCGGGAACACCGCCATCGCAAGTATCTCGCCGGTTCTGGGATCCATGATTATCCCCCCTGAAAGTTTTGGACTCCAGTCCTTTGCATACGCAAAGAGCGTGCGCTCAAGTTCTGTCTGGACGGACGGCTCTATGGTTGTAATGATGTCGCCAGTCTGCGACTCCCCTGTTAAAACCGCACGCGCGACACCGAAGAGCTCAACAAAAAAATTTTTATACAGCGCGTCGCCCGCACGCGTGAGCGTCTGGTCGTAGTACCGCTCAAGACCGTATCGCCCCTTCCGCACATCGTCGTTATTGTAGGCGACAAACCCGAGCGCATGCGCTGCAAGCGAGCCTCCGGGGTAGAAGCGCCGGTATTCGGTTGTGGTTGGGGTCTCTTCCATACGCGCCGCGCTCCAGCGCTGCCCCTCCTTGTCGGTAAAGTAAATAGTGTTGCGATCAAGAAGTGCGGCAGTCGGTGGCGTAAATTGCGCGTCGGCGCGCGCCGCGTACATGTCTCCGCGCACTATTTGCAGATGATAGAGTCGGCCGATGATAACAAAGGAGGCGACAATACAGACAAGTGCGACCATGCGCACCCGCCCGATAAAACGCCCGTTCATTCCCCCTTTCGAGCGTTCGGCCATTGTCACTGTGTGTTGAGCGAGGTAAGCGTAGGCGAAGCAGTATAGCCGAACGAGCGCGCGGCCGCCGTTCTAAAGACAGTCGTTACTTCTGTCGTCGGCACAAATCCGAGCAGCTCTGCCCGCTCGGGAGTCAGTTCTTTTGTTTTTGTCAGATATTCCATTTCAAGAGCGCTGACGCTCGAACTCAATTTTTCTATTTGGCTCTTGGCCTCCACGCGGGCCGCCGTATGAGACACTGCGAGAAGCAAAAAGATGCCGTATAAAAAGAGTGAGAATGCGATGCCAAAGCAGCACGCAAGCATAAGGCGATTAACAAGCGGCGTATAGGGTACGGCTATGGTGTTTATTTGTCGTCGCATATTTTTTCTATCGCGCGGAGCTTCGCGCTCCTTGCCGAGGGGTTCATGGTGATTTCGCTTTGGGTCGCAGTAAGCGGCTTTTTTCCGCCAATCAAGGATCCTTCTCCCATGGAGGCAAGTTTTTTGAAATATCTTTTTACTATCCTGTCTTCAATACTGTGGAAGGTGATGACAACGATGCGGCCCCTCGGGGCGAGATGCTTCCATGCCGCCTCTATCCCCTTCTCAAGACTTACGAGTTCGTCGTTAACCGCGATACGCAGGGCCTGAAATGTGCGTGTTGCGGGATGAATACGTCCATGGCGGTATGAGGGCGGTACTGCGTCTTTCACGATCTCGACCAGTTCTATCGTCGTAGTAATAGGAGTCGCTGTCCTGCGCAGGACAACTGCTTTTGCAATCCTGCGCGCGTATCGCTCCTCGCCGTAGCCAAAGAGCGCGTCTGCAATCGCCTTCTCGTTCCACGTATTGAGGATCTCCGCTGCAGTAAAACCTGACGCAGGCACCTCGCCGTAGCTCATATTGAGCGGCTCGTCGTGGAGGAAGGAAAATCCCCTCCCTGAGGATAGCTGTGTCATGTTCCATCCCAGATCAAAGAGAATTTTATTTACTTTTTCCACCCCTTCTTTTTTTAAAACATGCCCCAAGTCTCTGAAGTTCGCTTCAATAACGCGCGCATGTTTTAGACGCTCTCCTGATGCGGCAACTGCTCCCTTGTCTGCGTCGAGCGCAATGAGACTTACCTTCGCGGTTTTAAGGATTGCCTCGCCGTGCCCGCCCATGCCGGATGTCGCGTCAACCACCGTTTCTCCATCTTTAAGGTCAAGAAGCTTGAGAACCTCTTTGATGAGTACACTTGTATGCCCTGACTTCTGCTCGCGCAAAGATACACCCTCCTCTCGAGTGAGGTGCTGCCTAGCACGAGCAAAAGTCAACGCATGAGTCATATGAGTATTCGACTTTTAAAAGAACGCCTGTAAAAGAACATCAGAACCTCCCTACTTCACCCAAAGCCTGCGCCATATCAACCGCACCCTTCTCGATCCCGCGTTTGTACTCGTCCCAGACCTTCTCATCCCAGATCTCAACCCTGTCGGAAGCTCCGGTGACGACAACCTTCGACTTGAGACGGGCAAACTCTTTGAGAAAATCAGGTATCAGGATGCGTCCTGCCTTGTCGAGAGCTATCTCCTCGGCCCCCGCAAGGATGAACCGCGATAACCCTCTCGAGTTTGAAGAGCCGAGCGGAAGCGACTCCAGTTTCCCGATAATCTTCTGCCACGCAGACTCTGCGAACATAAAGAGGCAGGTGTCGAGCCCGCGAGTGACGATGACCTTCCTCCCTATCTCTTTGCGGAACTTCGCGGGAAGCGAGAGACGTTTTTTGCTGTCGAGCGTGTGTCTGTGTTCTCCAATCAGCATATTTTTACTAGTAATTCCATTTGTCCCACTTTATCCCACTAGAGAAGATTTTACAACAGAAAGCTCGAGATTTGTGTATAGCTTATCCACATCCCCCATTGGGAAATATTTGTGTATTTAGGCAATACTTGACAAAACTAGTCAATAGGTGTATAATAGAAGGTGGGTTCAGGGAGACGTCTGGATTAGTCAACGAGGAGAGTACCAGATGTTTAACAATCCTTTCAAAACAAATGTGCGGGCTGAAATCGGAGGTTTGAGTGCACTAATCGTCGCGATGCTCTTGAGCGCGGTGATACTGGTGAGTTCTCGGGCTTATCGAGAAGCTTATCCCGCCGAAGAGGTCACGTGGGAAGAACATCTTTCCCGCCAGTGACCAACCAAGAGGCCGCGATCCCACCAGGTCCGGCCTCTTCTACATTTACAAAGGTCAGACCTTTGTATTTAACTACTTGCCTCTTTGAGGCGCGTTACTACAAAATCTTTATCGAGGCCTGAGAGGAACCACCCTGCCTGTGGGCCGCTCTCGCGCCCCAAGAAAGAAATATAGATCGCTTTAAACAACTCGCTTGGCTCGATATCTATCCTGCTTTTTATTTCATGCAGTTCGTGATGGAGGTCCTCTCCTGTATAGCTCTGCCGCCCTTCGATATATCGAAGGATCTCCCGAAGTGCCTCTTTTTGCTTCAGCGATAGCACCTTTGCAGCCTCCGGCAGCACTTCTTGGAGTTTAAATACATATTTTTCTGGCGCATACTCTTCAATCCAGCGCTTTGCATATTGCGCGCGTTCTTCCAACTCTGCCTTGTCAGTGTCGGTTAAGGCACCTCCCTTCATTTTTGCGACTTCTTTCTCTAAATTAAGGTGCAACATCTGCACCATGAACGCCACCTGCGAGAACCGCGGCAAAAACAGCGGCTCGGGCACTTTCTTATCCGGATGGATCAGTTCAAACAGGCGTGCGTAATCATCTTTGACTCCCGCCCAGTAATTTTCTGCAAGCTTGTCGTACTGGTCGTAGAGTACCGGAATAGTGTCACCCTCGGGGTCGAAGTTTATGGCCTGGTTGATATCCTTGCCGAGCAGCGCGAGCCGTAAAATCTTGGGCGGCACAAGTTCTGAAATTTCCCTGGCGCTGCTCCCCCGTCCCTTGGAAGAAGACATTTTCTTTCCTCCAACTAAAAAGAACTCGTACGGCGCATTCATCGGCGCCTCGTAGTCAAACACCTCTTTGGCGATGTGAGCTGCCACATCGCGTGCGCCGCCTTTGGTGGAGTGATCCTTGCCGGCGCCTTCGACCGCTACTCCCACCACCTTCCATTTGGCCGGCCACTCCACCTTGAAGGGAAACTTCGCATTGCCGCCAAATGGGGAGACCATGCCCTCATGCTCGCAGCCTTGCGCCCATGTAACCATATGCGGCTCACAGCGATAGGAAACTTTTTCGCCGTCAAAGGCAAACACCCGCGTGGTGCCTACCTTGCCGCAGTTTTCGCAGATGACCGCGAGCGGAAACCAGTCGTCAGGTTTTTGCGAGCCGGACACTTCGCGATATATGCGGCGAATATCGGCAGCATGCGTGAGGGCAATGCGTATCACGTCGTCCATCCGGCCCGAGGTGTAGAGTTCGCTGACGTTATAAAACTCAGGGGCAAATCCCGCACGGAGTATCACCTCCTTAAACTCCGCCGCAAAGTATTCGGCAAAACTCTCTGTCTTGCCGTCCGGCGATGGAATACGCGAAAGCGGCATGCCCATATACCGGCGGAACTCCTCCGGCAGGTACTCGGGGAAGCCATCCATCGGGTCGAGATCGTTGAACTCATACTTAAAAATGTTTGGTATTCTCTTTGCGTTCAAGGCTTCCGAGATTGCACCATGGATAGCAACGCCGCGCATGGAGCCGACGTGCACGCGGCCGGACGGCGTCTTTTCATCACGGATGATGAGAGGCTCTTTCGGCTTCCCAAATTTCTTTTCTATCTCTCCTGCAATCCTGTCTGCCCAAAACATGTTGTATAGCTTAGCGTTTTTTTTCCTATTTCTATAGAGGTTGACTAAAGCTGTTTTTTACAGTAAAAGTTATTCAGAAACGCGCAGGAGGCGCACAAATGGCTAACAATTACGAGAAAATACGCTGGGAAGCGCGTGAGGAAGGAGAGGTTGAATTCGAGATTGAGGAGGGAGAGTTAAGTCTCGCCTATCTCGTTGGCCTCCTTGGAGACATGTTCCCCGGGGTCGATTCCAGCGAGATTTTTGCAGTTCCCGCTCGCGAGGGTTGGACAAAATTTCGATGTGATCCTTCGAAAATCAAAGTGCCACATTAACGCACAACTCCTCCTCCAAAAAGCCCGGCAAACGCCGGACTTTTTTTAATCGAGTTTGAGGATTTTGTAGCGCTGGGCTCCGCGGGGGGTGTGGAAGGAAAATTCATCCCCCTTCTTTTTGCCAAGGAGCGCCCCGCCGAGTGGCGAGTGGTAGGAAATTTTTCCCTCAAACATATTGGTCTCCTCCGCGCCGACAATAATATAGGTGTGCTTTTCGTCCGCGCCGAGCTTCTGCACGGTCACGGTAGAGCCCATGCCGACCCCGTCCTGCTTGCCACCCTGCACGATTTTTGCGGCCTTAAGGATAGACTCGAGCTTTGCAATCCGCTCTTCAACCGCGGCCTGCATCTCGCGCGCCTCCTGATACTCGGCATTTTCGGAAAGGTCGCCGAGGCTGCGGGCATACTCAAGCTGCTCCGCAACTTCTTTGCGGCGCGTGGTGCGTAATTCGTCGAGCTCGCGATTAAGCTCCTCGAACTTTTCTCGAGACATGAGTTCCTCTGTCATACCAAATTTCAGTGTTGCGAGAGAAGTGTAACCTGCGGAGGGGGACAGGTCAATGCCTATTCCAGATACTGGGGCGCATGTGCGTTCATCCACCAGAAGAAGTCAGACATTGCGGCAGGCGCTCCGACAAGCGTCCCCGCGGGCGCGCGCTCAAGAACGACCGCGTAGGCAAAGCGCGGATGCTCATAGGGGAAGAACCCGATCATCCACGAATTCATAAACTCGTTCTTGGCACCCACCTGCGCGGTACCGGTCTTTGCACCCACTTCGACAAACGGCAGGTTGACCGCCGCGGCGGTACCGCCCTCGACTGCCATATGCATCCCCTCGCGCGCGACCTGAAGCGAATACTCACCGACAGGCACACTGCTCCACTTCGGGGTTGCCTCGCCCGTAAGGCTGTGAGCAGCAAAACCTGCAATGAGCGTCGGGGTTATGAGCTTGCCGCCGTTTGCAACGGCGGCAATTGCGCGCGCCGCCTGCAGCGGGGTTATCTGCACACCATACTGCCCTATCGAGGTGTTGTAGGTGTCGCCCACTCTCCACGGGTCGCCATCGAACATTTCTTCTTTCCACGCAGGGGTCGGTATAGTGCCGGTTTTGTCGCTTATGCCAAAGAGCCCGGGGTCCTCGCCGAATCCAAATGCTCTGAAATATTTGGCGAGCCGCTCGATGCCAAGTCCCGGTTGAGTCTGAAATCCCCCGCCAACCTCGTAAAAATACACGTCAGAGGAGGCCGCTATTGCCTCGCGCATGTTGACGTAGCCGTGCGCCTTCCAGTCTTTGAATATCGAAGGCTTCGATGGATTGTAGGGGTTCGGGATTGTTATAGAGCCGGTTGAAAGAATTTTTGTATGCTCATCTATGACCCCTTCGGTCAATGCTGCGGCGGCGACAATCGGCTTTACAATGGAACCCGGCGCGTAGAGGCCGTCGACCGCGCGGTCAAGAAACGGTTCCCGCACGTCGTCAGTGAGTAGCTTGAGCGCAGTAGCATCACCCTGAGAGAGCGTCTGCGAAGAATATTCAGGAAAGCTTGTAAGTGCCAAAATTTCTCCGGTTAGAACATCGAGTATCACGGCACCTCCGCCTTTGAACTTTGATTGCAGGGCTCGTGCTGCAATAGCATCGTAGAGCGCCTCGGTCACCTTAGCGTCAATAGAAAGCGTGATTTTTTTTCCCTCTTCCGGGTTGCGGACGGTGCTTTGCGATACAACTTCCCCGCGCGCATTCACCTCGGTCAGCATCTCACCGTTCTTTCCCTTGAGTTCAGGGTCGAACACAGCCTCGACACCGTCAATGCCGATATACGAGTCGCGGTAATAAAAACCCTGCGAGTCTTTCTGTGGCGGTTTTACATAGCCGACTGCGTGTGCGATGCCGCGATAGGGGGCATACATGCGCATTGCAAACTCGTCCGATTCGGGGGCGGACGAAGAGGCATGGTCGTTAAAGGCGAGCTCAACACCAGTGCGGTCAACGATAAGTCCGCGATCGGAAATAATGACATGCTCGGATAGCTGATTTTCCGCCGCCTGCTTGGCGTACGCGGTGCCGTTAATAACCATAAGATTGAACGCGCGGACACCATATCCCGCAACAAGGAGCGCTATGAGCGTCCCCGCAATAAACAGGGACCGTTTCTGTATCGGCCGCTCAATACGCCCCTCGAACTGATACTTATCAAAGTCAGGAATATTGTGCGAGTCAAGAAAGATCTCGTCAGGCTCTATGGCACTCGTGCGCCTGCGCCTTTTCAAATAGGTGGAAAAGATACTCCGGAACATCCGCCCAGTATACTACTTGCGATGTTTTTAAAGCGAGAGGGGGAGATTCCCGAGCATATAGCGCAGGACAAATACGCGGATAAGAATAGCGGCGGTTGCGAGAAGTATAAACGGAAAGACGAACGGGCCCGCAACTTGAAGCGGTGCGCCGTACAAAAGATCAAGCACAACTGCCGAAAGTAGAGCAGGGATAGCGAAGCCGGAAAATCCCATAAGAAACACACCGAGAACGGGTAGCGGCCAAAACGGGACAAGCGGCCCGGCCATGCAAAGGATGAGAGATAAAATAAGAAGACGATTAAATTTCATAGAGCGGGGGGGTGTGGCGCACTTCGACAGACCGCAGTTCAAAAAGATTTACGGGTAGATGGAAGTAGAGAACCTCAAATGAGTTGCCCTCCTGCCGCTCGATGTACGATACGATACCGGTCAATACGGGCATTGCGGTATCGAGGATAATAAAGTCGCCGATTGAGGCAAACGTGCCCGCAGGCACCTCGCCCTGCATCGAACCTCCACCCTGCCCCCTGATTGTGAGCGGGATATCACCCTCCTTCCCCTGCCGGCGCAGGAGCCCTCCGTATGTCATCCCCGGTGAGGAAAAAAGTGTAACGCGCGAGGCGCTATCATATATCTCCGTGACAGTTCCGATGCTGCTTCCGCCCCCTGCCGACACAAGGTCCCCCTCGGTCACGTCGTCTTTTTTGCCTGCGTCAAGAAGAAATGTGTCGTATGGCGTCGCGGGCGGTCGCATGATGATAGTTGCAAGAATAAAAGATGCGGTTTCTTCAGATGCGTTTCCGAGGCGGGCCCGTAAGGCCTTGTTTTCCTCAAAGAGCAGGTTGCGCTCAAGAAGTGCAACACTTGAAGAAGCGAGCGCTGTTTTGAGCGTCTCGTTTTCCCGCGCGAGGCCCGCCTTTGAAGAAAATTGCGATACAATGCCTCCGAGTGCCCCGCTGAGCAGGGCACGGGACGCAAGCACCGGCTCACTTATGGTGACCACCACTCCCGCAAAAAACTCGCGCCAAACAATCAGACAAAAAAGGGAAACCCCGATTAGGAGTGCGATGCCGAGTGTGCGGTAGGGCGGGCGTCTGCGCCACGTGCTACGAGAAATCGTCTTCATATTCTAAAAGCAAATCCCGATGCGCCTCCAGATTTTCCAAAATAACCCCCGTGCCGCGCGCAACAGCGGTCAGGGGATCGTCCGCAACAACGACAGGAACTTTGAGCCACTGCATTAAGAGTGTATCGAGCCCCTTGAGCAACGCTCCGCCG
>CAZRJD010000015.1:0-12991 GCA_964600495.1 uncultured Candidatus Saccharibacteria bacterium | reverse complement strand
GAGGGAGAATTAAGGAGTGATTTGGATATCGGGGAAATTTATCTTGTCCGAATCATTAACCATGAATTTGCTAATGAGCGAATACCTGTTTTGACAGGGTTGAATAAACCCCGCATTTTCTATCAACAAGAGACAAATAAAACAATCGTAACGAGTGGTCAGGATGTAATTTCCTACAATTGGAATGGAATAACACAAAAACTAGAAAATCCTCAAAAAATCGGCGAAGTTCCTACGGATTGTCCGGCTTCCGAACTCCCAAGATAACATCTTAGGATTAGAAATAACCCTTGCTGTCGAGGGCTCGGGATGCTCACGAAAAACTCTCAAAATACCATTGTGGGGTAAGGAGCCACCGATACTAACTGCCGACGGCCCGCCCAAAGTATTTAGTATCGGAGGTATGCGGGCGCCTCATAGGATGCGAGGCGCTGCGGGTGGCAATTTGAAGGTTATACTTATGTACATGACCAACCATAAAGTACTCGTGGCGGTAATTGTGTTGGCCTGCATTTTTCTCTACTACATTACCTTTGCCCCAGGATATGATACTGGCGCACGGCAAGCTAAAATTACTGAGACTGGAAAATTTTTAAGCATGGAATTGAAGTCTTACCACGATGAGCAAGGATCTTATCCGGCCACTTTTGAAGAGATTTTAAATCGTGCTGCTCAGTGGAGTCAGTACACGGATTTCAAGGCAGAAGTTGCAAAAGATTGGCATTATGTTGTATCTTCTGACCACCAACACTTTGTGGCGTCGGCTTCTGTACCAGGAAAGATATACCGAGCTGACTCAGCAGGTAACCCAATTAACAGAATTGAAGGAGTAATTCTTGGTACCAATTGTTCTGATCCAAAAACTTACTGCGTGACCGAAAATTCTATCAATAAATGGGGAGATTATTAAAGTAAATTTCTGAAAATCCCTCCTGCTGTTGAGGGCTCGGCACTCCACCTAAAAACCAGCTAAAATATCCTTGTGGTTACTGGCCCGTGGGGTACTAACTGCTGACTGCCCGCCGCCGAGATTTTCTTAGTGTTCATACGCCTTAAAAAATCCCTGCACTTGCTCAAGCCTGGTGCCGCCCTGGGTGTATACTTACCGCAGAGTCTTTTTACTACATAATCTTTATATATGGATATTGCGATCAATTATTTTGCGGTCGTTGTGGCAGCAGTTGCGGCCGTAGTGCTTGGGTTTTTGTGGTTCGGACCCGTATTCGGCAAAATGTGGATGGGTGAGATGGGCACATCGAAAGAATCGATGAGTGAGAACATGAAAGGTCGGAATATGAACCTGACCTATGCGATTCAAGCATTAGGCTCACTCGTCATGGCCTATGTGCTCGCGCACTTCGTTATTCTCCTCAACATCACGGACACAACAATGGCACTACAGTTTGCGTTTTGGAGCTGGCTCGGTCTCGTTGCTCCCACAATGCTCGGGCAGGTCCTCTGGGAAGGTAAGACATGGAAATTCTTTGCGATAACGTCAGGGTATTACCTTATAACTATCGCAATGATGGTGCTTATACTTAGCATGTGGGGCTAAAAACACTCGTTTTATTTCTTACAATAGCAACTGTTGCTTTTGTAACAATTTTTTTCCTGACTATGCTGCAGGACAAAGCATCTATGTCTTCTCAAACCCGAGAGGTTCGCATAGGGAATATATCGATTCAAGTGGAAGTTGCCGATACTGAGGCCGCGCGTATACGCGGCCTCTCCGGCAAGGAGTCGCTTAAAGAGGGAAGCGGCATGTTATTTGTATTTGAAGAAGCGGGGGAGTGGGGCATCTGGATGAAGGACATGCAGTTTCCCATCGACATCATCTGGGCCGATGAAAGTGGTACTATCATTACAATCGCAAAAAATATTGCACCCGACACCTATCCGAAATCTTTTTACCCTACAACCCCAACGGTAAAATATGTGCTTGAGGTCCCAGCAGGCTTTGTGCAAAAAGAGGGTATTGCCGAAGGTGATAGAATCGTGATATAATAAAAAAAGCGCGTTGAATTGCAGCCCCGACGGTCGGGGAGGAAAGTCCGAACACGTTTCGCCGCAAGGCGAGGGGATAGCAGGTAACGCCTGTCGTGCGCTTCTGGCGGGCGCAAGAGGTGCGAACAGAGACGAGTCCTTGATTTTTTTGGGGTTTACCCCGAGCAAAGTCGAGGGGTGAAACGGCAAAATCCTTATCCTTTAGTGCAAGGCCGTGTCCCGTCCTGGGACGGGAAGTGCCGCTTGATCCCGAGGGTGACCGAGGGACCAGATAAATTGCGATTCACGACAGAATTCGGCTTACAGACGCGCGTGCTAGGCTGTGGATCCCGCCCTTACAAGGGCGGGATTTGCGCGTTATACTATATATGGTTCATTTATTAAACATGGAGAGCATCGTGTCTCTCCGTAAGCATTATTGTTATGCACACCAAACTCATATCGTGGTCTCGCATGCTCTATCTTGCAGGCGTTGTTCTTCTGCTTGTTCTCTTTGTCAGCGCACCGTGGTTTCCGTTCCAGTTGGGAAAGTTGGCGGTCTTTGCCTCTGTGCTTACCGTTGTAACCATATTGTTTGTAGCAGGCGGGGGGGCGAGGGAATTACTGCGCGCTCATGGAGCGCGCGGGGCGTTTCTTGTAGCACTTCT
Source organism: uncultured Candidatus Saccharibacteria bacterium (assembly GCA_964600495.1). Classification (GTDB taxonomy): domain Bacteria; phylum Patescibacteriota; class Minisyncoccia; order Phycocordibacterales; family SBAW01; genus GWA1-54-10. The sequence continues at coordinate 10,340 of CAZRJD010000015.1, read as the reverse complement.
CCCGCTCGCGTATCTTCTCTCGCTTTTTTTCTCCACTGATTCCACACTCGGATTTGTGGGCAACGCTGTTGATACAGATAGTGTATTGTTTGTTTTGCTTGGCTTTTTTGCCTATATTCTTGCGTTCGTTCTGTTCCGTACATTACGAACGATAAAGATCCTGCTTGAGGTTGTGTTCTTCTCGCTTCTTGGGGTTGCGGTCTTCCAGACATTGGTTGTTGTCTTTGGCAATGGGCTCATCCCCCTTGATGTATTTACCGACCGTTCAATCAATGTAATCGGCAAGTGGAATGATCTTGGTCTTACAATGGGGCTGCTCCTCATGCTGACGATAGGATATCTCGAGCTCGCGGGAGCCTCGCTTCTGCGCCGGATGCTTATGGGGGCGCTTGCACTCATCCTTGTGGCGCTTCTTGCAGTAATAAACTTCCCGCTTGTTTGGGGCTTTCTGCTTGGGTTCTCGATTGCGCTCAGCCTCGCTGTATTTTTCCTTGAGCGCAATGCAAAAACTTCCGAGCAACCTGCCTCATCCCCCCTATTCCCGCGCGGGGTTCCATGGTTTGCGGGAACGGGAGCCGCTTTGGCCCTCCTGTTTCTCTTTTTCGGTTCTGCAATAAATCTCGGCATCACCAACATATTTCCCGTGCAATCGCTTGAAGTGCGTCCGTCCTATAGCTCGACACTCGGAGTAATGAATTCCGCGGAAAAAGCCTCGTTCGCGCGTGTTTTTGTTGGGACGGGCCCAAACACCTTTGTACACAATTGGGTCATGCACAAACCGGCAGAAGTCAATCAGTCGCCTTTTTGGAACCTCGATTTTGCCGTAGGCTTTTCAACACTGCTCACAGCGCTCGGCACAGTAGGACTCCTCGGCATGATCGCGTGGCTCATCCCGCTTTTCCTTGTGCTTGTATCGCTCGTGCGAGCGATACGGCTCCAGGTCCTTAGTCGCGAGGAGCGGGTTGTCGCAACTATTGTTGGTATCGCAAGCATATTCCTTATGACCGCTGTAATTGTGTACGTTCCAAGCCCGAATCTTATTCTTCTTGCGCTTCTGCTCTGTGGCGCGACGTTCGGCTTTCTGTGGCGGCAGGGACGCACCAGTGCGCAAGCAGGAGGGATCTCGGCATCGCGGTTGCTCCCTATGGCAAGTGTGGGAGCGGCAGTGCTCCTTCTCGTGATATCGCTCGGAGTCGCGGGGATGATCGACCGGCGTTTTGTGTCGCAGGCTATTCTCGGAGCGGGGATAAACGCACTTAACCGCGGTGATGCAGACAAGGCGCTTTCCTATGCCGAGCGGGCCTATGCGGCGGAAAAAATACCCGATGCGCTTTTTCTTGCGACAAGCGCCGGTACATTGAAGCTTCGGCAATTGGCAGAGGATACATCAACCGCAGCGGAAGAAATTCAGAGTCAGTTTTCGAGTGTTGCAGGGGCTACAATTGCGACCGGTCAGGAAGGTATAACAGCCTCCCCGCAGAATTATCGCGCGCATATAGTGCTTGCGCGCGCATATGACCTCCTTGCACAACTTAAAGTGCAGGGCGCATACGAAAACGCAAAACAAGGGTATGAGAATGCCGCTCTTCACAATCCGAATAATCCGGAGATATACCTTGCACTCGCACGGCTTGAAGCAGTACAGGGCAATGCCGGAAAGGCAAATGAGTTTCTCGCAAAAGCTTTGACGCTCAAGCCAAACTACACTGATGCAATTCTCTTTGATGTCCAGTTACGGGTTGCAAACAATGATCTGCCGAACGCTATCCGCTCGGCGACCGCTGCAGTACAAACTGCACCGGGTGTGGCGCCTATTTGGTTTGAGCTTGGTCTCCTGTACTATGCTGCAAATGACACAGTAAACGCAATCACTCCTCTTCAAAACGCGATTTCACTCGTTCCTGACTACGCAAATGCAAAATATTTCCTCGGTCTTTCCTATTACGCGCAAAAAAGGGCAAACGAGGCACTTACCCTGTTCGAGGATCTTGCAAAAACCAATCCTGATAACCAAGAGGTTAAACTTATCATCACGAACATGGTCGCAGGCAGAGACCCGTTTGCGAGCTCGACACCGCCTGTCATCCCTCCACAAGAGCGTGTGGCGGCGCCTATCACCCAATAAAGAGCAATGGTCCAAGCACTTCTATCGGTAGTCGGGCGGGAGGTGCGCGGGATGCACAGGGCGGCATATATGCTTGCGGGGTTTGCGCTTGCCTCGCAGCTTCTGGCATTAGTGCGCGATAGGCTGCTTGCCGCAGAGTTTGGGGCGGGACATACCCTCGACATATATTACGCGGCATTCCGCATACCTGACCTCCTGTTCGCAACCGTTGCCTCGCTCCTCTCACTCTACGCACTTTTACCGGTCCTTTCCCGTTTAGAGCAGCATGAAGGCCAGATGGTCTCGTTCATGCGGCAAATCCTCCTCATTTTCTTTGCCGGGATGGCGGGCGTTGCCGCGGTTTTGTTTGTCGTGGCGCCCTTCCTTGTACCGCTCATCGCACCGGGGGTAGTGGACGCTGCATCGCGGGCGGACCTTATATCCCTGACGCGGATTCTTCTTCTTCAGCCGATATTCCTTGGCGCCTCCAATATCCTTGCTGCGCTTACCCAACTGCGCCATCGCTTTTTCCTGTATTCTGTCTCTCCGCTTCTATATAATATCGGCATTATCATCGGTATTGTCGCGTTGTATCCGCGTTTCGGGATTGAGGGACTCGGGTGGGGTGTCGTCCTCGGTGCAGGGCTGCATTTTCTTGTTCAAGTGCCGTTTTTTGCGATGGAGAAAGCAAAAACCTTGTCGTCTCGGGAGACATGGAAATCGTTTTTTGAAGTCTTAAAGCTTTCTTTGCCACGTACGCTTGCGCTCGCAAGCGGCCAGATATCCCTGCTGCTTCTTATCGCGCTCGCGTCGTTGTTTGCGGAAGGTTCAATAGCGGTATTCATGTTCGCATTTAATCTCCAGACCGTACCGCTCATGATAATCGGCGTTTCGTACTCTGTTGCGGCGTTTCCGACACTCGCCCGGCTTCATGCGGCGGGGGATACATCGGAGTTTAGAAATCATATTGAGGCGGCGCTCCGGTATATCCTTTTCTGGTCGATACCGGCCATGGTTCTTGTCATTGTCCTGCGCGCGCAACTGGTGCGCGTTGTGCTCGGAGCCGGAGCGTTTGACTGGGAGGCGACGAGGTTGACCGCAGCTGCACTTGCACTCTTTATCCTGTCGCTTTGTGCGCAGGGGATGACGCTCCTTATCGCACGAGCATATTACGCGGCGGGGAAAACCAATGTACCCCTTATACTCGGGGTGCTCGCTGTCGCGGTAACGATGCTAAGTACGCTCCTTCTTCTACTTGTATTTCAGACAAGCCCGCTCACGCGGTATTTTCTTGAGGCGCTCTTCCGTGTCTCGGACGTTCCGGGTACCACAGTGCTTATGCTCGCGCTTGGATATTGTATTGGCGCCCTTGTACAGTGTGCGGCTGGTCTCGTATACTTTGTGCGCGACTTCCATCTCTCCTACACCAGTCTTGCGCGGTTGTTTTTTGAGAGTACCGGCGCCTCGGTAATAGGCGGAGCGTGCGCCTATGCCACGCTCGTACTGATGGACGTATTTGTTGACATAAATACTCTGCCGGGTATCTTTGCCCAGGGTGCCACGGCGGGAATAGTCGGCCTCGCAGTCATTGCAGGGGTACTCATCATCCTCAAGAATCGCGAGATTCTCGAGACGTTCGCATCCTTTAAAAAGCGGATTGTCCCCACAGAACCCCCTACCGTTGAGCCAACACGTATCCTCAATTAATGCATCTGCCGTGCAACATATCAGAAATTTCTCCATCATCGCCCACATAGACCACGGCAAATCAACCCTTGCTGACCGGTTTCTTGAACATACCCATACGATAGAAAAGCGCAAAATGCGCGAGCAAGTGCTCGACTCCATGGAACTTGAGCGTGAGCGGGGCATTACCATAAAGATGCAGCCCGTCAGGATGATGTATCATCCTGACAATAAAAAAGAGGATGCTTCCTATGAGCTTAACCTCATAGACACGCCGGGTCATATCGATTTTTCATACGAAGTATCAAGAGCCCTTTCCGCGGTTGAGGGGGCGATATTGCTTGTTGATGCGACACAGGGCGTGCAGGCCCAGACACTCACGACGCTGCGCAGTGCGCGCGAACTTGGACTCGTTATTATTCCTGCAATTTCCAAAATTGATTCGCCTCTTGCCGACGTGGCACAGGTTACAATTCAGGTTGCAAAACTTCTGGAAATTCCGGAAACAGAAATTCTTTTATGCTCCGGCAGGACGGGAGAAGGGGTCGAAGAGCTCTTACATGCAATTATTGAGCGCGTACCCCCGCCTGTCAGTACTTCTTCTACTATGTCGCCCCAGCAGGCTTTGATATTTGATTTCCAGTATTCAGACCATCAGGGTGTCATCGTATATTTGCGCATGATCGGCGGAAGTATAAAAAAAGGGGATGCACTTGAATTCTCGGCAAGCGGGAAGCGCTTTAACGCGCTCGAGGTGGGGACTTTTTCGCCAAAGCCGATAGGAGCACCCTCGCTTGGCGCGGGTTCTATCGGATATATTGTCACGGGCATTAAAGAGCCTGGTGTTGCGCGCGTGGGAGACACGATACGCGCGCGGGCATCTACTACCCCGCCCCTTTCCGGTTATGCGGAGCCCAAACCCGTGGTGTGGGCGAGCGTGTATCCGGAATCGCAGGATGACTTTATCCTGCTGCGCCAGTCACTGTCGCGTTTGCGGCTTTCTGACTCGTCTCTTTCTTTTGAGGAAGAGGCGTCCGGCATGCTTGGGCGGGGGTTTCGCTGTGGATTTCTCGGGATGCTTCATCTTGAGATAATCACTGAACGTCTGCATCGCGAGTTTAACCTTTCGCTCGTCGTGACCACTCCGACCATCACCTATGAGGTAGAAACCACTGATGGCAAACGCCGCACGATATATTCACCATCAGCGTTCCCTCCATACAATGAGATTGTGCGCGTGTGGGAGCCGTTTGTATCGGCGGAGATACTTCTTCCGGCCAATCAGGTGGGCAGTGTAACACCGCTTTTGTTCGAACATGAAGCGATTACCGAGTCGACCGATACTTTTTCAGAAGGACGGATGATAATTGCAGTCATGATGCCGCTTCGGGAATTAATGCGCAATTTCTTTGACAGGATGAAAAGTGTCTCGGCAGGGTACGCCTCCATCTCATACGAGCTGCGCGAACTGCGGTTGGCGGACGTAGCACGACTCGATATTCTTGTAGCCGAAGAACTGGTGCCCGCATTTTCTCGTATTGTGGCAAAGCACCGGATTAATGAAGAAGCGGTTGCAGCGGTTGAAAAATTATACAATATTCTGCCACGACAGATGTTTGCAACAAAAATTCAGGGGCAGGCGCTCGGACGCATCCTTTCGTCAAAAACGCTGCCTGCCATGAGCAAGAATGTTACCCAGCACATGTATGGAGGCGACAGAACCCGCAAGATGAAGCTTTGGGAGAAACAAAAGAAGGGCAAGGCACGGATGAAGGCGCGCGGCAGGGTAAACATCCCAGAAGATGTTTTCCTTAAAATGGTGAAGTCTGATTAAACCAGCATCGCGAAGTATGCGAATACCATCGACAGGATAACAATAACGCTGAGGAAGGCTCCGAATATCTTCGTTGTGCGGTCGCGATTTTTGCCAAATAATCCGAACATACCGATGTAAGATATACTAGCATATATGCGCGGATTTGAAAGAAGACACAGTGGAATTACAGTATGGGGATTCCTGACGCGCTCTGCCCTAGTGCTCTTGCTTTTTGTCATACTGATCTTTGCCGTGCGCAGTGCATGGGGCATGTATCAGCGCTTCGCAAACGCTTCGGAGGGGCATGAGGCGGCTACGCGCGAGCTTGAGGCATTGAAGGAGCGGGAGGGTGAGGTGAAAGCCTCCGTTGCGAACCTTTCGTCGGAGCGGGGGGTAGAAGCCGAAATACGCGAGCGGTACGGGGTAGGGAAGCCGGGAGAAGGAAAGATAGAGATAGTGCGCGACCCTGATTCTGATACTGCGAACGGAGCAGGTCAAAGCGGCAATATTTTTATTCGGATATTCCGCTCTCTCTTTGTGTGGTAAAATCGCTTCCGCACACTATCGCGGGATTAGTTTAGTGGCAAAACATATGCTTCCCAAGCATAGGACGCGAGTTCGATTCTCGCATCCCGCACAAAATGATATACTATTCCGGTACCTATTAAATTTTAGATTTCTATGGATAAGCACGTAACAATATACAGCACTCCGACTTGTCACTTCTGCCACATGGCGAAGGATTTTTTTACTGAAAAAGGGGTTCAATATACCAATTACGACGTGGCGAGCGACCCGGCAAAGCGACAGGAAATGATACAAATGACGGGCCAGCTTGGTGTGCCGGTTATTGTGATAGACGGCGCGGTTTCAGTCGGCTTCGACCGTGCTCGCCTTGCCGAAAAACTCGGTATTGAGGTCTAATTTGGTGCTTGGGAGCCTGGGCCCTGGGAAACCCACGGTTTTCCCAAACCTTCCTCCACGGGGAGGCGCATTACGCTCCTCCCCGATCCCCTCCCGCCCGGCCTCCAAGCTTGCACATTTAATGTGCAAAGCCTAGTCCCCTGTGTCAGGAGGATAGGAGCGAAGCGACGAAAGGAACCTTTGGTGCCTTTAGCGGGGGTCGGGGGACTAGGGTGCTTGGGGCCGGGCTCGAACCGGCGACCCCCTCCTCTTCAGGGAGATGCTCTACCAACTGAGCTACCCAAGCGTATTTACTGCGGCGTAAAATTTTTGAAGAAATCTCCGCTGCCTATTGAACTATAGAGATCCAGGACGCTCTGCAGATACGGCGCAAAGTACGCGTATGTCGCCGCTGTGATGCCAAGGATTATAACCCACCACAACACTCTAAACACCATACTCCAACGCGCAGATCTGCGCATGCCATGGACCGCCCGGTTGGTGTCCTCGACTACTTTGGTATTTTGACGTACTAACTCCTTAAGCTCTTCAATTTCCTGATCCACGGTGCCAAATATATCAGAAAATGTTAGATTTTGACAGTTCGCCCTCGTAGCTCAATGGATAGAGCAATCCCGTCCTAAGGGAAAGATCCGGGTTCAATTCCTAGCGAGGGCAGTGTTAACCCGATCGGACTTTGAGTTTTGCCTGGCGGCCTTTGTCGAGCTTGGGGAGTCTGATGATAAGGAGCCCGTGCTTCTCGACCGCTTCGGCCTCCTCAACCTCTACTTCTTGCGGGAGCACGATTGTGCGGGAGAATGAGCCCCAATAGAGTTCTTCGAAGAAAAACTCTCCCGTTGCCCCTTCGGTATGCTGCTCGCGTTTGCCCCGTACGGTTACCATGTCACGGGTTATCGTTACATCGAGGTCCTCGGGTTTAACCCCTGCAATCATTGCCTTAACAACAATGTGGGTAGGAGTCTGATACACATCAACTGACAGCTCGCCATCTATCGATTCTTCGGGCACGAGGACGCTCCCGTGCCGCTCTGTAGGGATAGTACGTGCCTGCGGGGCAAAACTCCCGCTCTCGAGGTCGTCAAAAGAAACGTAGGAGTCGTCGGGGCCGGAGCCGCCTGTTAGCCAATTAAAGAGGGATTTTTTTTCACGTGCCATATAGTAATTTTATCAAACAAGATCCTCCAAAGCCTTTACAGGTCTTGCTCTTTAATTCTAACAATAATCTCGAACCGGCTGTTTAATGCGTTCAATAAAAAGAAGTGCTAGGGCGACACCAAACCAGATCACAAGGAATATCCAGAGCGTGATGCCGCCGCTCTCCCCCAGTATAAAAAAGTTAAATAACGTATGCAAGACAATGGCAAGGATAACTCCGAGGAGCGCGGCCATTTTACGCACCCTCGCACTTGCAAAGAACGAAAGTGCAAGCGCAATACCTATCGTAGCTGAAGACAGCGTGTGGAGGAGGGTAGCTCCGATAAAGCGCAGATCTCCCGTAATTATCGTGCGAAGTGCATCCCCGTCGCTTAAGGGTCCTACGAGAAAGAGTGCGTTTTCAACAGCGGAGAAGCCGAGTGCCGCCGTCACCATATATACGACCGCATCAAGCGGTTCATCGAACACGTGCGCCCGCAGTGCAGTCACGTAGGCTGCAAAAAATTTAAGCAGTTCTTCGGACGCCGCCCAGATAAAAAGAAGCATTGTCCCGCTCGTGTAATCCATCGCAAAGCGCTCGATAAAATACACCGGCAGGACAGCAAGCCCTCCCGCAAGAAAGCACAACACTATGTAGCGCTTCGGCTCTGGCTCGCAGCGGTCTTCCATAAGCCAGAAAAAGAGCCACAGGAGCGCAGGCAGCATACCGCCAAGGAATGCAATAAAAAGAACAGGCGAGAGCATGCGCTAATTATACCTTTACTTTATGGGCCAGGCTTCGACCATCAACAGCTCTTTTTTGTCAGGCATCGAGCTCCAAATTTCTTCTGTCACAAACGGCATGAAGGGGTGGAGCAGCTTGAGCGAATTTTCAAGAATATAGTATAGTGTTGCGCTATACTCGGGCTTGCCTTTGCTCTCTTCTATAATTTCTGCGGCAAAACGGTCCCAGATGTAGTGGTAGAGCTTTTCTGCGGCCATATAGATGCGGTATTCTTCGATATCGCTCGTTACTTCAGCCGCCATGGCATCAAACTCGTCTTTAAGCTCAGTCTTTATATCGCTCGTGTTCTCTTGCGATAGTACAAAGCGCGCAATATTCCATACCTTATTCGCAAAAAGTTTGTACCCTTTAACGCGTTGTTCGTCGAATTTAATATCATTTCCTGCTGCAGCACCAACAAGCAGTGACATGCGCAGTGCATCTGCTCCATATTTTTCGATTATATCGATTGGATCGATACCATTGCCGAGCGATTTGCTAAATTTTCGCCCTGTCTTGTCACGCACAATGCCGTGGAGAAATACTGTTTTGAAAGGGGTCTTCTCTAAAAGGAACTCCGACATGAGTATCATCCTCGCAACCCAAAAGAAAAGGATCTCGTATCCGGGCGCCATAAGGTTGTTTGGAAAGTATGTTTTGAGATCAGAGGTTTCCTCGGGCCAGCCAAGAGTAGAAAATGGCCACAATGCTGAGGAAAACCAAGTATCGAGCGTGTCAGGGTCTTGCTCCCAACCAGCCCCTTCACCTGGTTTGCCGATACTCGACTCTTCTTCTCCTCGATACCACACGGGGATCCGATGTCCAAACCAAATTTGGCGTGAGATACACCAGTCACGCAAGTTATCTATCCAGTGGTAATAGATTTTCTCAAAATGCTCAGGCATTATTTTAACGGCACCACTTTCTACCGCCTCTCGCATGAGTTTTTTGAGTGATGTTGTATTGCCGATTCTTTCAAACTCTTTATTTACATCGACAAACCACTGCAGTTTCATTTGCGGCTCAATCGTCTCGCCTCCGCGGCTGTTTATTGCAACATTGTGAACATACTTTTCGTCAACTTTTACCAAGAGACCCTTTACTTTTAGTTTTTCAACAATAGAGGGTCGGGCTTTTTTGATATGCATGCCTGCAAACTCTCCTGCGATAGGGAGCAACTTGCCTTTCTCGTCTATAACGCGCTCTACATCAAGCCCATGACGACGAGCAATATCAAAATCAACTGCACTGTGCGATGGGGTAATAGTCATAACTCCAGAGCCAAAATCCATGTCTCCAGCCTCATCTTTAATTATTGTTGCAGTGATAGGCCCGTTGATCCATTCGAGGTCAATTTTTTGCCCATGTGTATACTTTTTATACCGCTTGTCGTTTGGGTGCATAACAACGTATTTGTCACCAAATTTTGTTTCGGGTCGCACGGTACCGATGACAAACGGCCCGTATTGAAAGTAATAGAAGGGGTCAGTTTGTTCTCTGTACTCGATCTCGTCGTCAGAAATAGTTGTCTGGAGGCGCGGATCCCAGTTTACAATCCGCTCTCCGCGATAAATAAGACCGGCATTAAACATCAAGGTAAAGGCTTCGGTAACAGCTCGGTTGTGTCTTTCATCGAGCGTGTAGGCGAATCGGCTCCAATCGAGGGAGGAGCCCACACGTCGCACTTGATTGAGGATAGTGTTTTTACTCTCCTCGGTAAATTTTTGGATGCGCTTTAAGAGTTCGTCTCGCCCAATGTCATGACGCGTCTTCTTTTCTTCCTTATACAACATGTCCTCGACCTTTGCCTGAGTCGCGATGGCGGCAGAGTCGGTGCCAGGTACCCAAAGTACTTTTTTGCCGCGCATACGCTCAAATCGCACGACAGTATC
>CAZRJD010000014.1:0-13962 GCA_964600495.1 uncultured Candidatus Saccharibacteria bacterium | reverse complement strand
GATAAGCGCTGAAAGCATCTAAGCGCGAAGCCGACTCTAAGATGAGTAATCATTAAGATCCGTCAGAGATGATGACGTTGATAGGCTCTACGTGTACGCACAGTAATGTGTTGAGCGGAGGAGTACTAATTGATCAAGTTCCTTCCGAACAAGAGAAGGGTGGCTTGAGAATCGCAATAATCTGTTGTTGAGCGGCTGAAAGCCGCGAAATCCAGTGAAGCGTTTGTAAAACGCGGAACAGGGTTACTTTTTATTTTCGAAGTCTCGCTTTAGCGAGACGAGTCCAGTGAAGCGCTTGTAGCGCAAACAGGATACCTGCGAATTGATTAAGTTTTTTGTCTTGGTGACTTGGCGATGGGGTCACACCCGTTCTCATTCCGAACACGGAAGTTAAGCTCATCTGCGCCGATGGTAGTCTCTGTTACAGGGGGCGAGAGTAGGTAGTCGCCAGGACAAAGAACTGAATTTAATATTGAAAATACCTTGTAACAGCAGGGTTTTTGCCATATTTGACATATAAAGTCAAGGGTGGTATAATGGAAAGTAGCGAGTCACAGAGGGATCTGACCCAATGAATCAACATCTTGATCTTGCAACCGCGCACCTCGTCCCCGAACTTCAGGATGAAAGATTTCTCAAATGGTTCGAGAGTCGCGATAGCTTGGTCGACCGGGCAATCGCCGCTACGGCGAAGTCGCAGTCGTACCGCAGCTTTCGCGTCGGTTGTGCGGTCCTTGCCTATCGAACCGATGCTCCGTCGGGCGAACGTTTCCGCGTCTTTGTCGGCGCCAATGTAAAGGTGTCCAAAGATGCCCGGCCGGTATGTGCCGAAGCTGTCGCAATCCTCTCCGCCTATCATGCGGGGTACGACTGCATCATCGGCCTCGTGGTAGTGGGTGGCCGGAATGAGGATCACGAAAGTGGCCTCGTTCCAGAGACTCTCCACAGCTGCGGCGAATGTCGCAAGCTCATGAAGTTTCTCAAGGCGCGCGACGGCACGAATGTCGTCTCGTCCGAGACCCGGATGCTTTTCGTCCGAGTTGATTCGGCTCTCGATCCGGAAAATCCCGAAGGGACCGATGAGGTGCCGGACACGATGATCGAAGAGGAGATGTCGTTTGCAGAGCTGTGCGAACAGCATCGCAATGGAAACGGCAACGGCAACGGAAATGGCCATGGCAAGTAAGAGGAGGGGCAGCGGACGACGAGTCGCTGCCCCTTAACAATTTTGGTACGATATTCACATGGTCCTTTCGTGGCGGATGCGGAGGCAGTTGCTCTATTACGCGGTAGGCGGCGTTGTGGCGCTTATTTTGTTTCTTCTTGTTTCGACACTTCTTTTGTCCCAAACCCCGACCTGTTCCGACGGCAGCAGGAACGGCACCGAGACAGGTGTTGACTGCGGCGGCTCGTGCGCGAACATTTGCATGGAGCAGGCCGAAAAGCCGCGGGTACTATGGACACGCGCATTCCGCACCGGAGCGAACACCTACACTCTTGCCGCGTATATTGAAAGTCCGTATCCGACCGCGACTGCCTCGCGGGTCCCGTATTTTTTTGAGTTGCGCGACGACAAAGGTCTCCTCGTGCTCGAGCGGAAGGGTTTGCTCGACATCCCGCCCATCCCGATAATCCCGATTGTCGAAGTAAATGTAAATGTGGGCGAGCGCAGCGTCTCGCATACATTCCTGTCGTTCCCGCAAACTCCACAGTGGGTTAAAGTTTCTTCCAATACCAAACGGGACGTGCGGATCAGCCTCCCAACCCCGAACAGCGACTACTCGCGAGTGTCGGCAACACTCACCAACAGCAGTCTTCAGGATGCCGAAGACGTGACGGTTATGGCGGTGTTGTTTGACACGGCGGGGGTTGCGCGCGGAGCATCAAAAACCTTTGTCTCGGAACTTCCGCGTACATCATCTAAATCCATTGTGTTTACGTGGCCCTCCGGTGTCCCCAATATCGTCCGCGTGGAACTCACCGTACTCCCTTCGATCTGATGCCTCCATTCAAACTGTTTCAAAAATCAAGCTCGACCGACTGGCTCTTGTTTAGCGCCGCGCTCGCGCTCTCCGGCCTCGGGCTACTTACCATGAGTTCGTTCATGGGGGAGGATGAGTTTAGCGTGCGGCAGGCGGTGTGGATTATCTTTGGCGTCATCGTTTTTTTTGTCAGTGCTTCAGTTGATTGGAGATTCCTCCGGAGGGGGAGTGTTGCCGGCATTATCTATATCGTCGCACTCGTGCCACTTGTCTTCTTGGTAGTTGCAGGGCAGGCGACACAGGGTGCGCGGAGCTGGTTTGATATCGGGCCCTTTGCTCTCCAGCCGGTTGAGTTTGTAAAACTCGCGCTCATTATCGCTCTTGCAAAATATTTTTCGCGCAGGCATATCGAAATACGCAACATCCGCCACATTCTTATCTCGGGAGGATATGCGTGTGCGGTATTTGTGCTTGTGGCACTGCAACCCGACTTTGGTTCGGCGCTCATTATTGCCGCTATCTGGTTCGGGATGGTACTTATCTCCGGTATCTCGCGCGTGCATTTGGCAAGCGTTTTTATAGTCGGCCTCATTGCGGTCGGGGGTCTCTGGTTATTCGGGTTTGAGGACTACCAGCGTACAAGAATCCTCACTTTCCTTAACCCGATGGCGGACATTCAGGGAGCGGGATACAACGCCTACCAGTCAACAGTCGCGGTCGGCTCGGGGGAGTTATTAGGCAAGGGGATAGGGTACGGCACACAAAGCAAACTGCGCTTCCTCCCCGAGTACCAGACCGATTTTATTTTTGCCGCGTTCGCGGAAGAATGGGGGCTTGTTGGGGTCGTACTCATTTTTGCGCTCTACGGACTTATTTTTATCAGGATTCTTGTCGCTGCGGGGAAAGGGGCGTCTAACTTTGAGACGCTTTTTGCGCTTGGGGTCCTATTTTATTTTCTTGCGCATTTTACGCTCCACGCGGGTATCAACATGGGGCTCCTCCCCGTTACCGGCACAACGATCCCGTTTATGAGCTACGGCGGCTCGCACCTCCTCTCTGAGTTTTTGGCGCTCGGCATGATCTCGGGCATGAGCCGCTACGCACGCGCGGTGCACCGCGAGGCACTCCAACATGAGTTCAGCGGCGCCTACGAACGGTAGACTTCTATTAACGATGTGAGATGATATACAGGTGAAATCTTTTAAAGGTTTTGGTTTAGCTTTAGTAGTGAGTATCTTGCTTGTGGGAAGTATATATTTACTTAAACAACTACAAAATACTCCTGACCTCTCTGAAAACACGCCGCCATCGCAGGATATTGCTAATACCACTGGTAATAACGTAGCTCCTGAAAAACCGATAATTACCCTACTATATCCAAATGGAGCAGAAACCCTCAAAGCGGGATCTTCTTATACTATAAAGTGGAATACAAATAATGCCTTCAAAAAAGGATATCCAAAATTACTTCTCAGTCTTCATGACTCAAAAGGTTCTGGTATTCCTGAGCCAGATGCCCGGCCCGGTGTAGCCGCAGCACTAGCAGGTACTAACGTGAGAATCGATAACACTGGCTCGTATGTATTCAATATTCCTGCGTCGGTACCCGCGGGTGCCTATAAGTTTAGGATCGAAGGAATACCGCAAAACACTATGCAATCGGGTCCTTCTGACTACAACGACAGCTTATTTGTCATTACTAACGATAACGGTCCTGTTGTAATAGGCAACTTAGAGAAAGGAGGCGAGAACTGGGAAGTTAATTCCTTTATTTTGAAATTTACTGATAAAAGTAATTGCTTCTATATAACTCAATTTTACGAACGTACCGTACTTTCATGTACTCATGCTGACAACGCAAAGTGGGGAGTGGGTGACAGAATAAAGGTATATGGGAAAATTGGAACAAAAGATATAGAAGTAAACACTATGGAAGTTGTGTCTTCTTTGTGAATTAGCACCAGCTATACTCGGTAAAGCTTTACTGTCTGCTTAACCATTTTTTCAAGCGAGAACTCGCTCAAATCTTTGTCGAGCGCCTCGCCGACGCCACCCACGCGGTTGGCTACGATTGGCAGGCCCGCGACTCGCGCTTCGAGCACCACGTACGCCAGAGCCTCTTTGAGCGAGGGCAGTGCAAAGCGGTCAAAGCCTTTCATTACTTCGGATGAGGGAATAAACCCGAACAACTTTACGCGGTTTCCGAGTCCGTACTCTTTTATTTTCCGCTCGAGCATAGAGTACAACTCGCCCTCGCCGACTATTGCGACGTACAACTCAGGGTTTTTGCGCGCCTCTTCGATAAGCGCAATGTGGTTTTTGTTTTTGTTGAGCTCTCCTACGGTGCCGAGGATTTTGGCGCCTTGCGGAAAAGCCGCTCGGATCTTTTCGCCGCTGCCAAATTCCATATGCAAATCGATGCCGTTGTAGATACGCACGGCTTTGTGAGATACAAAGGGCATCCCACGCGCGAGGTTGAGGTCGTAGTCGGATACTGCAATCACTGTGTGTGACATGAGCGCGGTTAACCACGAGGCAAACCAGATTACTCCCCGCGAGATTGCTCTCCGAGGTTCTTCAAAGGCCCATCCGTGCGCGGTAAAGACAATGCGCGGCACGCCGGCAACGCGTGCCGCGAAGGCGCCGAGGCCACCCGCCTTGCTCGAGTTTAGGTGTACGACATCCGGCTTTTCTTTTCTGAACAATCGATACAGGGCAAAGAAGCTCGATACATCCGCACCGAGCGACACATCGCGCTGAAGTCCCTCTACCGCGATAGTGCGAATATTTTTTTCCTTCAATTTTTCTATCAGTGCTCCGGATGCGCTGCTCGCAACGACTACCTCATAGTCCCCCCCAGGGAGATGGGTTGCGAGGTCATACACATATCGCTGGGCGCCGCCCCAGTTGGCTTTAGTGATGACGTAGAGGATTTTTTTTCGATGTTTGTCTGAAACCTCCATAGATTTTTTCCGGTTATATGGTACAACTCTATCACATGGCATTTAGTGGCAAAAAAGCCGCCCTTCTTTTACTGGGCGATATAGTCGTTTTTGCTCTTTCTCTTTTGCTTACGCTTGTACTCCGGTATCAAAGCGATTTTTCGCTGGCGATCATACAAGTACATGCCGCCCCTTTTGCAGCTCTTTTTCTCCTTTGGGTACTCGTGTTTTACATGGCGGGTCTCTATGGCAAGCGGGTTGTCCTGTTTAAAAGCGAACTGCCGGGGATGATCCTCCGGACGCAGATCTTCAATATCGTTCTCGCGGCGCTTTTCTTCTTCTTTATTCCTGAAATAGGCATCGCCCCCAAAACAAATCTTGCCATCTATCTCGGTATATCGCTCGCAGGCATTTATGTATGGCGTGCAGTGCTGTTCCCACGGCTCACGCGCCCCGCCTCGCGTGAGGGGGCTGCTGTTGTTGCCGCGGGAAGGGAAGTTGACGAACTTGTTCGGGAGGTTAATGGGAATCCGCGCTACCCGTTTGAGTTTCGTGTCGCTGTGACACCGGAGAGCCTTCAGTCGGAGTTTGGCGGATTTGCGGATGAACTTGTGCGTAAAAATGTATCAATGCTGGTCGTTGATATGGAGCATGATGCATCGCAGAAAATACTCTCAAAGCTCTATGATCTTTCATTTGTAACAGAGCGGCAACTTATGGATTTTTACCGCGTGTATGAAGAGGTCTTCGACCGCGTGCCGCTCTCTCTTTTGCAGTACGACTGGTTCTTGAAAAATGCGTCTCTGTCGGCGTCGGGCTTCTATGCCACCCTAAAGCGCGTCGTCGATATCGCAGGAGGCGTCGTGATGGGGATTGTTACCGCCCTGATAACCCCTTTTGTATTTATTGCGATGCGGCTTGAAGGTCCGGGGCCCTTGTTTTTGCGACAGGAGCGCCTTGGCCTCGGGGGGTCGCGGATCATCACGTATAAATTCAGAAGCATGCGTTTTGATTATGCAGCGAGCGCAACATGGGTGAAAGAGGAGGAGCAAAAAAAGGACGATAACCGGATAACACGTGTGGGGGCGGTGTTGCGCAGGACGTCGCTCGACGAGTTCCCCCAATTTCTGAACGTCCTGCGGGGGGAGATTTCGCTCATCGGCCCACGCAATGATATCGCGGGGCTGGGTGAACGTCTTGCGGAGGCGATTCCGTATTACAATATCCGCTATACCATAAAACCCGGCATCACCGGATGGGCGCAGATAAATCAGCAATACGAGCAGGGCAATATCAGCCCGCAGTCGATAGAGGAGACAAAGATGCGCCTCGCGTATGACTTTTATTACATCAAGCACCGTTCGCTTGCGCTTGATATTGTTATTGCGCTTAAAACATTCAAGCGGATGCTGTTTCGTGTAAGCGCCTGGTAAACCAACATGGAACAAAAGCGACATACAATTTTTATCACAGGAGCCGCTGGATATGTTGGTACCATGCTCGTCAAAAAGTTTGCCGAGCGCGCTGACGTCGAGAAAATAATAGGTCTCGACAGAGACCCGCTTCCGGACCTTCTCGCAGATGAGCCGAAACTTCAGTATTTGCAGATGAACACCGCTGACACGTGGGAGCCTCTGGTCGAGGTACACCAACCGACCATCGTCATCCACGCCGCGTGGCAGATACGCGAGATGTACAGGGAGCAGGCGCTTGAATGGGAGTGGAACATCGACGGCTCGGACAAAGTATTTGAATTTGCTTTCGCCGAACCTTCAGTCAAACGTCTCATCCACTTTTCGACCGTTGCCTCCTACGGTGCCCGCAAAGAGAATTCTATAGAACATCGCTTTACGGAAGAGGAACTGTTTCGGAAAAGCAATTACCTCTATGCCGAGGAGAAGCGCATTTCCGAAGAGCACCTGAAAGAGCGGTACGAGAAGGCAAAAAAAGCGGGGAGCGGTATTGCTGTCGCAGTCGTCCGTCCTGCGGCAGTAACCGGCCCGCGGGGGCGTTTTATGCGCATTCGTTTCGGGCTCCAAGCCGCTCTCTCGGGCCAACTCAAGGGCTCCTTTATATATAATCTTATTTCGCGGATGGTCGCGTTCGTGCCCACAACGCAGAAATGGTGCCGGCAGTTTGTCCACGAAGACGATGTAGTCGGCATTATTGAAACGCTCGCATTTTCGGAGCCGAAATCCGAATACGAAGTTTTCAATCTCTGCCCGCTGGGGGAAGTTGTGCGGGGCAAAGATATGGCAAAAGCGGTGGGGAAGCGCACGCTCCCCGTATCGCCAATTCTTGTGCGTTTTGCGTTTTTTGTGATGTGGCATGCAACACGCGGCAAAGTGCCGACCGGCAGGGGTGCGTGGAGGAGCTACTCCTACCCGATAGCCGTTGACGGCTCAAAAATTACAAAAGAGTATGGCTATCAATACCGCTACAGCAGTTACGATGCCTTTTACTATACCGATGGTGCGTACGAGGAGTTCGTGCCGGAAACATCGCGCCGCTCGAAGAGGGAATAGCGGAGCTCAAAAAAGAAGCCGGCATCGCCTAATTTGCTATACTGGGGAAATATGAAAAAACAAGGTACATATGTAGACGGGTTTGTTTTAGTTGTTCCAAAGAAAAAAGTCGCAGAGTATCGCAAGATGGCACAGTTGGGTGGAAAGATCTGGAAAAAGTACGGCGCGCTCGATTATAAGGAGTGCATACAAGACGACATGCGGCCGAAGGGGGTTGTATTTACCTTTCCCAAGATGGCCAAGGCAAAACCGAGTGAAGTCGTCTTCTTTTCCTACATCGTCTACAAATCACGCACGCACCGTGACCAGGTCAACACCAAGGTTATGAAGGATCCGATCATGAACAATCCGAAGTACAAAGACATGCCAATGCCGTTTGACATGAAGCGCTTTGCCTACGGCGGGTTTAAGGTCCTCGTAAGCGCGTAATCCTTCTGCTTTTTGTGTTAGGATGAGCGCGTGATTGTCGACGGGAAGAAAATTGCGGAAGAAATTATTTCAGCGCTCGCGAAAGATCGTGCAAGTTTGCTGTCTGTCGTTAAACTCGGGTTCATCATGACAGAAGGGGACGAATTCTCTGCGTCTTTTGTGCGCATCAAGGAGCGGATTGCCGACAGGCTCAGGGTTGTAGTTGTTCGCGAAGAGGTTGCTGATACTGAAGAGGCACTTCGCGCAATTGAACGCCTCGCAAAAACAACAGACGGAATTATTGTCCAACTCCCGCTTCCCAAAGAAATTGATACAGAAAAAGTCCTCGCGGCAATCCCAAAAGATAAAGATATAGACTTTGTACATCCTCCGGTCGCTCTGGCAATAGCGGAAGTGCTTTCGCGTGCAGGCATAGACATAAAAAATAAAAAGGCGGTGGTTGTCGGAGCGGGAAAGTTGGTTGGCACTCCTGCGGCGGAGCTTTTAAAAAATCTCGGCGCAGAAGTTTCTGTCATCACATCCCAGCGTGGTTCGCTCGAAGCATTAAAAAACGCCGACATCGTTGTCTTAGGTGCCGGCAATTCTGGACTTATAAAACCCGAGATGCTGAAGCAGGGAGTTATCCTCATCGATGCAGGCACGTCTGAAAGTAACGGCAAAGTCGCAGGCGATGCCGACCCCGCGTGCGCCGAAGTTGCTTCCGTTTTTACCCCCGTCCCCGGCGGCATCGGCCCTATAGCCGTTGCCATGATCTTCAAAAACCTGTTTGCTCTTGTGAGCAAAGGGTAGTAGTTTTGGGATAAACGATCTGTCTCAACTCTAACCCACACCGGAGGCGCGAGACGTCATGTCATTCGTAATGATCGTCGGGTCCTTCTTCTGGGCGACGTGTACCGCGGCTGTCTTTGCACGTTTCACCAAGCTTCCACGCGGGCCAATGACCACAAAATCGTTCCTCGTTTACTGGGTTTTTGCCTTTGTGGCAGCGATTGTTCCTGTTCTCGTGCGCCTGCGCATAACGGATATTTGGGATGATGAGCATGTGCAGCTCATCTTGAGCTTGCAAGCGATCGTATCTCTTCTCTCGTTTGCGTTCGCGAGACTGTTCCTATTGACCGCCCGTGAGGTGAGGCGAGACCCGCCGCCCACAAAGTAACTTCTATGCAAACTTCAGTCACGTCACTCCGGCGGGGCTTTTCTTTTTCACTCGAAGCCTTTGCCGAAGGACGTTAAATCTGCTAATCTGTGAGCCATGTTCGCATTACGCTACACCGCGGTCATGATCCTTGTTATTGCGGGGCTCGTCGGATTTTTTGTATGGAATACAACAGGAGCAGGCGGCCGGTTTGACTTTAAGCTCGGGCTCGACCTCTCGGGCGGGACACAACTCACCTACAGTGCCGACACGTCGGTTTTACCTCCGGAGCAGATAGAGGACTCACTTGCAACGCTCCGCGAAGTTATTGAACGCCGTGTAAACGCCTTCGGCGTCGGCGAGCCGGTCGTGCAGACGCAACAGGGCGGGGCCTTAGGCCGGGGCGAGCACCGGCTTATTGTTGAACTCCCCGGCATTACCGACGTGGATGAGGCGGTAAAGATGATAGGGCAGACCCCGCTTCTTGAATTTAAACTGGTAAAGCAAGGCTTTGAGAACAATCTTGAGACTACTTCAACCACAACCGGCGTCGCTACTCCGAACCCGGAAGCGTTTGAGGCTACGGGCTTGACCGGCAAATATCTCGCGAGAGCGGCGCTTGAATTCGGGAGTGCTTCCGGACTCGGGCTCTCCCAGCCTACGGTCCGCGTCGATTTCAATAGCGATGGTGCAAAATTGTTTTCTGATATTACAAGCAACAATGTCGGGCGGAACCTCGCCATTTTTCTTGACGGTCGTATTGTTTCCTCGCCGGTTATACAGGAGGCGATAACGAACGGCACCGCCATCGTCTCCGGCAGCTTTACGGCAGAGAGCGCGCGCGAACTTGTGCGCAACCTGAACCTCGGCGCCTTGCCGGTTCCTATAAAGTTGAGCAGCACACAGTCGATAGGCGCCACACTCGGCGACGAGGCGCTGCGCGCGGGTATTGTCGCAAGCTCGGTCGGGTTTCTCATGCTCTGCGCCTTTATGATTCTCTGGTACCGGCTGCCGGGGGTTATCTCCGTAGTGGCCCTTATTATATATGTGCTCCTTATGCTCGCGCTCTTCAAACTTATTCCGGTTGTCCTGACCGCGGCCGGTATTGCAGGGTTCATCCTTTCTGTCGGTCTTGCAGTTGATGCGAACGTCCTTATCGCCGAGCGCCTCAAAGAGGAACTCGCCTCGGGCAAAAAAGCCGACGCGGCGATTCGCGAAGGGTTTGCCCGCGCGTGGCTCGCGATACGCGACTCCAACATCGCGCACATAATCGCGGCGGTCATTCTCTTTTGGTTCGGTACCTCGCTCATAAAAGGCTTTGCACTGGTGTTCGGGCTTGGCGTCATTATCTCCATGCTCTCGGCTATCACCATTTCGCGTACATTTCTGCTCGCGCTCGGGCTTAATGCAGAGAAGCCGCTTCAGCATTTTCTTCTGCGTTCCGGTTTGCGCAAATAATTTATGTCTATCGCAAAATACGAAAAATATTTTTTCATACTCCCGGCAGTCCTTTCTCTGCTTGCAATTGCCGCTATTACCGCGTGGGGGCTCAAACCCGGTATTGACCTTGCAGGCGGCTCGCTCCTGCAGGTTACGTATCAGGACGGCCGGCCTGTGGCAGAAGATGTGCGGAGTGCGGTTGCGGAACTTGGGTTTGGAGAGGTCCGCGTACAAGGGACGGGGGAGAATGGCTATATACTGCGCGCACGCGAACTCACTCCGGAGGAAAAAAGCGTTCTTGAAGCGAGGCTCGCGAAATTCGGCGAGCTGCGCGAAGACCAGTTCAACTCGGTCGGGCCCGTTATCGGGGCTGAACTCCTACGCAAGGCATGGATAGCGGTCGCGCTTGTCGTCATGCTTATCATTTTGTTCATTGCGTTCGCGTTCCGCCATGTTTCAAAACCCATTCAATCGTGGAAGTACGGCATCGTCGCCATCATCACCTTACTCCACGATATTCTTATCCCGCTCGGGCTTTTTGCCCTGCTTGGGCATTTCTTCGGGGCGGAGGTGGATGCCCTGTTTATCGTGGCGCTTCTGACCATCCTTGGTATCTCAATTAACGACACCATCGTCGTCTTTGATCGTATCCGCGAGAATTTGCGTCTTAACGAAGAGCATCACAAGAAAGAGGCGTACGACGAGGTTGTGGGCCGCAGTATCGTGCAGACCATCGCCCGCTCGATAAACACATCGGTCACGGTCGTCATCGTGCTTGTGGCACTTTACTTTCTCGGGCCCGCCGCCACCAAAAATTTTGCGCTGACACTCATTGTCGGTATGATCGCGGGAACCTACTCGTCTATATTTCTTGCTTCTCCACTTCTTGTCGTGTGGGAAAGGTGGCAAAAAAAGTGATCTTTGTGTAATAATGCAAAGGTTGCAGGAGCAACCTTTGACGGAAATTGAACGGAAACGGAAATACTACACCAGCGATTCAACCGAGAAAATTTCTCTTCGTCTCGCTCGAAAGTGAAAGCGGCGACCTTGCGTGGAAGATAAAACGCGAGGGTCATGAGGTGCGCGTCTATGTAAAGTCCAAAGATGATGCGGACGTCTACGACGGCGTTTTGGAGAAGGTTACATCGTGGGAAGAACATAAGGACTGGGCTGATGTCATTGTTTTTGACGACGTCGGCTTTGGCGATATCGCAAGCAAGTTGCGCAAGAACGGCAAGCTTGTTGTCGGCGGGAGCCCGTACACCGACATGCTCGAGATGGACAGGGAGTTCGGCCAGCAGGAGATGCGGCGTTTGGGCATGCTTGTTTTGCCGCACTTCGACTTTGACAGCTTTGACGCGTGCCTTGAATTTCTGAAGGCTAACCCCGGCCGCTATGTGTGGAAACCCTCGGGGAATACCCCCTCCAATATGAAGGGGATCCTATTTTTGGGGACCGAGGACGACGGGCGCGATATTATCGAGGTTCTTGAGCGCAACAAAACCGCATGGGCGAAAAAAATAAAAGGCTTTCAGGTGCAAAAATTCGTCGCAGGAGTCGAGATTGCGGTTGGCGCGTTCTTTAACGGTGATGATTTTGTGTACCCTATAAACGTCAACCTCGAGCATAAAAAACTGTTCCCCGGCGACCTTGGGCCCTACACAGGGGAGATGGGGACACTCATGTACTGGTCCGCACCGAACACTATTTTTAACCTGACACTTGCGAAGATAAAAGAGGATCTTGTTAAATCCGGATACGTCGGCTATGTAGATATCAACTGCATCGCAAACGCGCGCGGTGTATATCCGCTTGAGTTTACCTGCCGCTTCGGCTACCCGACGATACAGATCCAGATGGAGGGGATACAGACGCCGATGGGGGAGTTCCTTTACGCGCTCGCGTCAAAGCAGCCTATTGAGTTTAAGACAAAACGGGGGTTCCAGATAGGCGCATGCTTAGCCGTGCCGCCCTTCCCTTATCACGACAAAGATCAGGCCGAGGTCTACCGCGACCTCTCCATTATTCTGCGCAAGCCGAACAACTTTGACGGCTTCCATTTGGGCGACATAAAGTTTGTTGACGGCGAGTGGCGTGTTGCCGGATATTCCGGCTACGTGCTTGTTGTATCCGGCTCGGGAACTACCGTTGCCGAAGCGCGGGCGCAGATGTACAGCCGCATCAACAACATCATCCTCCAGAATATGTTCTACCGGAAGGACATCGGCCTTAGGTGGGAGGCCGACAGTGACAGACTGCAAACGTGGGGGTACCTTTACGGGTAAGTATGATAATCGGGATTACGGGGACAGATGGGGGAGGGAAGGGGACAGTAGTTGAATATTTGGTAAAGCAAAAAGGATTTATCCACTGCTCGGCCCGCGCACTTTGGGTTGATGAAATAAACAGACGCAACCTTGAGGTAAACCGGGCCAATATGCGTCTCATGGGGAATGACCTTCGGGCACAACATGGCGACGATTTTTTGATTACAGAATACGAGCGACGCACGGGATTTAAACCTGAAGAAAATTATGTAATCGAGTCTTTGCGAGCTCAAGCCGAGGTAGAGACGCTCAAGAAATTTGGAGGAGTACTCTGGACTGTTGATGCCGATCAGCATATGCGCTATGAACGAATTCAATCACGTGCATCAGAGAGCGATAGGGTTTCGTTTGAAGAGTTTGCAAAACATGAGGAGCTTGAAATGAACGACCCCGACCCCCACGGCATGCAAAAAGCAGCAGTCATTGCAATGGCCGACACTGTCCTCACCAACAACGGCACACAGGAGGAGCTATTTGCACAGGTTGAAAAAGCCCTAAAAATGGCTTAACCGAGGGACTTGACGGGCCTATATATATGGCTATAATGGCTTTATGACCGACTAGATGGTGAAGCTCGCTCGTTTAGAGAAAGCCCGCCCTCTGGCGGGCTTGTTCGTTGACATACGATAGTAATAGCTCTTTCAGCCGCTAATTGACGGCTGTTAGAGAGATCACACCGATTTTTTGCTTCTCGTACAAGGAAGCAAAAGGTCAGCCCGCTATAATTCTTCCGGAGTTATAGCGAGGCAAGCAAGCAAAAGTAAGACCTTACTTTTCCAGAGGTAAGGCACAGGAGAAATGTGAAGCAACTTTTCTCTTGTTCCGTTATAACGAGCTTGGATTGCGCAATGCGCGCAGTTCTTAATTAAGAGTTTGATCCTAGCTCAGGATGAACGCTGGCGGCGTGGATAAGGCATGCAAGTCAAGGGGCCCGCAAGGGCACCGGCAGACGAGGTAGTAATGCGCAGGTACGCACCGAAGAGTCGGGCATAGCTATTCGAAAGAGTAGGTAATTCCCGATGGTGAGGCAACTCTAAAGGAGTCTATTTATTTAGACTTGCGCTCTTTGAGCGGCCTGCGTGGTATCAGCTAGTTGGTAAGGTAATGGCTTACCAAGGCTACGACACCTAGGGGAGCTGAGAGGCTGACCCCCACCGATGGGACTGAGACACGGCCCATACA
>CAZRJD010000013.1:0-14829 GCA_964600495.1 uncultured Candidatus Saccharibacteria bacterium | reverse complement strand
AAGGTTGCTTGGCACCTCCCCGAAGCATATCGCCGCCACGCCGCGTCTTTCATCGCCTTTCAAAGCCAAGGCATCCACCATACGCCCTCTTTGTTCCTTCTCTTACAAGAAAAGGAAACTTGAGAACCGCAATAATCTGTTGTTGTCTACAAAAATGTTTCCATTTTTGTAATTTAATTTTTTCTTTACCTGCCCACCTGCATACCCACAAAAAGACCCACATTGGAAGTGGATACGCGATGGAATTTAATGCTGTCAAAAATCTCCGGAACCTATGACAGATTTTGAGAACAAAAAATCCCGCTCTTCGCGGGTCAGGCACGCAACGCTAAAGTCGCAGGCCTATCACCGCAATTTTGCTTGATTAATGGTCAACATATCTGTACCTATGAGTATATAGGAAGGTCAGAATAGTGTCAAACCTGCCTTGCCGGCCGGCAAGGCAGGTTATGGCAAAAAGCCCTAAAAAGTGCTTATATTTCAATAGCTAGAAGGGGGTCCGAACATGTATCCAGGGCCGTTTGAAGTGCTGGCAGCTCTTGCTGCCGCGGACGTTATAGCAAGCACTGCGCTCATCCTGCGGGCCAACCATTTTCTTGGCTATTGGCCTTTTCGAAGAGCGCCTATGCCGCGAACCGATACAGGCGGGCCCAAGCCACCGAGAGCGTGGAATTTGTAGCCAATGTGTCGGCCTACATAAATGCAAAAGCGCCGCGGAACTCCGCAGCGCTTTTTTCTTTACCGAACGTGAGTCGAATTAGTGATGGCTCATTTGGTCGCGAGTCTTCTCGATAAAGCGTGCCGCTGCTTCCTGACCGCCCAAACCAAACGAAAGGCCAAAGGCGAGCGAGAGCGCAACGACAATACCCATGAAGAGCGTCTGGAAGT
Source organism: uncultured Candidatus Saccharibacteria bacterium (assembly GCA_964600495.1). Lineage (GTDB taxonomy): Bacteria > Patescibacteriota > Minisyncoccia > Phycocordibacterales > SBAW01 > GWA1-54-10. The sequence goes on along the minus strand of CAZRJD010000013.1, from coordinate 13,941 downwards.
ACGCTGACGCGATACCGAGCTGAGAGAGCGCGACGATGATTGCAAAACCCCAGATTGCCCACTTGGTGACTGCGCCGGCAAAACCTGCAGAGCGGAGACCCGCTGCGCGTGCCGAACCGACAACAACACCCTGCGCAACCTCCGCAATGACCGCCGCAACAAGAAGGATGAGCACGGCGACGATAACTGCGGGGAGGAACGAGACGACAATCTGATTGAGGAAGAGTGTTACTGCCGTCAGATTGAGTACCTGCAGTGCCGCCATCAAGAACACGATGATGACAAACCACTTGACCAGGGCTCCGACGAACGCACCTGAGTCAAGCGTGTATCCCGCGCGGCGAACGACATCTTCAACCCCGGCGCTCCTAAGCGCATGGTCAACCTTTACCGCACGTATCGCCTGGGAAACGATGCGACCAAGGAGCGAGCCGACGAACCACCCGATGACAAAGATAATAATGGCGAACAAGAGGTTCGGGATGAAGTTTATAGTACTGGTCAAGAGCTCTGCGAAGGAGCTCCGGAGTACTTCAACCCATGTCTGCACAATCATATGTATGTAAATAGATAACGAATAAAACTGTTAAATGTCGACACTTTAATTGTAACAACGCCAGAGCCCCCTCGGGAGGCGTCTGTGGATAAGGGAACACTTATGCCTATTCGATAGGCGAAGGGATAAGTGTTCCCTTACTTATGCCAAGTACTCTCGGCGAAGCGCAAACTTTATATAGAGCCTTATTTTAGGCCGATGTTGAGCTTATCGTAGACGACGGTGTGGGGGTAATCGAACACATCACGAACGAGCCGGTCGTTCAAATTAATCCGGTAGAAGAATTCTTCGGTCGAAAGAAGCGCGTACCGGAGCTCCTTCCCAATTTCCGACTCAAGTGCCCGTAGTGCCTCTTTAAGTTTTTTTTCTTTGACACGGTCCCCGACAATAAAAAGATCAAGCGCGATATCCTGCTCCCCCATAAAGACACCGGTGATGACAATGAGCTTAACCACCCCAACGCCGTGGATGCGGTCGTATATTTCTTTCCCGCGCACGGGGGTATTTAAGAGGAGGTTCTGCAATGCCGACAGGTACGCAAAGTCCTGTTTGAGGCTGAAGCGTTTCTCCCTCTTTCGCGCGGAACTTTCAATAAGCTCAATATTGGTAAGGAGCGCAACTTCCCTCCGCACAGCCTTTCGCGGGGTGCGGGTGCGGGTAGCGGCTTCGGCCAGGGTAAAAGCCTGCCGTGGATTAAAAAGGAAGAGGCGCAGGAGTTTTACCCGCAGAGAGGAGCCGAATAATTTCTGGAGTATATCAGCCATACAGCAGTGACCCTCGTATCCGAGCCTCCCAGTGGCAAAGATATCTGTATTCTATGCAAAAATACGCCTCCGCGCAAAACCTGCCTGCCGGTAGGCAGGGTGGATAAAAAACCGCCAGCATCTTCATGTGCCGGCGATTGTCACTGCAGGAGGAAGACGTAAGAACAAGGGCTTCGCGTCAGAGTCGACAACCTGGAGTGTTCGATACAAGTTCTTAGTCGGCTCATCCCCGTCTGAAAATTCGAGTGCTCGGTAGTACTGTTCGAGCGTCTCGACAGAAATTTTCAAAAGCAGATGCGTTTTGCCAAACCCATCCGCAAGCTTGGCGGCTCTTGCGACGAGCTTTTTACCGACACCTTGACCGCGATATTGCTCGTCAACAACCATATTCCATAAGTATCCCCACTCCCTGCACTCCCTATAGTAGGGGGCAAAGCACACCATGCCGACGATTTTGCCACTTCGCGTATCCTGTGCGAGGAGGAGCGAGTGTGGAGGTTGCGAGAAGACCGCCACTTCCTGCGGGGTCAGATTCTCTTTTGGAGACAGTTGTTTACGCAGAGCAATGACCCTGGCAACTTCCGTGCCCAAAAGGCTTTCCCCGCCTTGTACAACGGATACATATACGTTCATTGCCTTTGTCCTCCGGGTCCGAAGGGATACTACACCCAAACAAAAAAACCGGCGAGGGCCGGTTCTTTTGTACTCACAGTCGTTTAATACAACTGGTGGTTTAGGTGAAAGGTTACTTGAGTTCAACCTTGCCGCCTGCGGCTTCGATTGCTGCCTTGAGTTTGTCTGCCTCATCCTTCTTCATACCCTCTTTGAGCATTGCAGGGGCTGCGTCTACCAAATCTTTTGCCTCTTTAAGGCCAAGACCGAGTGCATCTTTAACCGCCTTGATAACCTGCACCTTTTGAGCGCCACTGTCCATAAGCTGCACATTAAACGCAGTCTTTTCCTCCGCTGCGGCGCCACCTGCTGCAGGACCCGCTACTGCAACCGCAGCTGCAGATACACCCCAGTGCCCTTCAAGCGCTTTGACGAGCTCGTGGAGCTCGAGCACCGACATCTTTTCTACCGATGTCACGATGTCTTTAAATTTTGCCGGCAAGGGGACACTTGTGCCGCTCTGAGCGGCCACTTCTGCTTTGGCTTCAGCCGGTGCTGCTACTGTTTCTTCTGTCATATATTTTAGTAATATTTTTAATTAACCTCTGCGTGCTTCGCACGGCAAACCGTCTATTTATTTTCAGCGATTTGATTGAGTACAATAGCAAACCGCTGACGGGGGCTGTTAATAAGTTGTACGAACTGCGCGCGAAGCGCGTCCATACCGGGGATCGCCGCGATAGATGTTATTTCTTCCCTGCTAACGAACTTGCCGCCAAAGACCCCTCCCGCAAACGCAAGATGGTCTCCAAATTTCTTTACGAATACGGCGAGCTCGCGCGCCGGCGCAAGTTCATCGCTTTTTGATTCGTCCGCCGACAAGTCGGCAGGTGCATAGGCAAGAGCTATCTCGCCTTCAAGTTCTGGAACGCCGCCTTCAAACTTTGCAGTTTCAAGACCGCGTTTTATCAGAGACTTCTTTGCAACGGTGTAGCCGATGTTCTCTGCGCGGAGCGCTTTACGCATTTCGTTTTGCTCGGCAACAGTAAGGCCTTTGAACTTTGCAAAAACAAGCGTTTTCGCCTTGCCAGCGATGTCACTCACCTTCCCTACTATTTCTTCTTTCTTCTGTCGTGTAATTGCCATGATTTTCTGGGCAATATAAATGCCCTCATTAAAGGGCTTAGTTCGACCTCGGGAGGTGCCTCGCAGCATTAACGGCTTTCGCCTGCCCCCTGTCTCTGGCCCTTATACATCGAGATTACTCTTTATATATAGTGTTGTCAATAAAAAGAAGCCCGGATGCGCCAGGCCTCAGGATATATCGGGATGAGTGAAAACACGACGTGGTGGAGTACCCATACTCTTAAACCATTCGCGGTACCACCGCTTGCCGCGAGGTGCAGGAGGATATGTCCCATCCGGGTTTGGCGGCGGACATTTCTTCGGCCGGATGATGCCAAACTTTCTTTCAAGCTCGGTGGTGAGGATGTTGAAGATCTGCGCCGCCTCCCCAACATTTTCGGGGAGTGAGGTGAGAAGCTTCCAGTAATCCATCTCCGTTTTGCGCGGAGGGAGTTTGATCTTGGGTTTTGTGCTGCGTTTTACTTTGCGAGCAGGAGTTTTCCTCTTAGATACCATCGGTGCCCCCTGTTACCTAGCCGAGCCTAAAATACGTTAAAACATCAAAAAAGTCGAGTTATTATGCGGGGCGCTTTTTTATTTCCCGCCAAAAACCTCTACCGCCCGTACTTCTTTTTCATGTATTGAAAAGATTTTGCAACAATTTTTTTGAGTGCCGCGGGGTCGATGTCATCAAGATGCTTTATATAGAGGCATGACTTTGAGGTCGTATGCGGCCCGAGCTGCTTAAGGAGAGCCTTGTACTCCCCAAACCCCGGCATGATGTACACCGTGAGGTTTTGCTTGCGTGGCGAAAAACCCGTAAGCATCCAATTCCCTTCCTGTCCGCTTGCATACTTGTAGTGATACATACCAAACCCGACAATGCTCGTGCCCCACATGCGCGGCTTTTCCTTGGTAATCTCCTGCATCAACTTCAAAACCCGCTTCGCATCCTCGCGCCTCTCCTTGTCCTTAACAGACTCTAAAAACTTCGCAACGCTCGCACTATTCACTTTTGTCTTCAATTCCGCCATATGTAATTTGTACTCCCCTCCTCCCCCCTTGTCTATATAAAAGAAAAAAGCCGGGGCGGAATGCCGCCTCGGCTTCAGCGTTCAGAGATTGTCGAGTTTCTTGTCGCGGGTTTTCCACGTGGCGATGATGTAGGACTCGTCACCCCTTGAGATTCGCACGAAGACAACCGTGTTCAGAAGCTCGACAGTAGTGAGCCGCGCTCCGGAGATTGCCCTGACGGTTGCCAGCCGTTGTTGATGATGTGGGGGGATGTACCTTCCGGCACGAAGCGGGAACGTCTCCCAAAGTGATCCTGCATCAAGCAGGTTGTCCACCCACGGTCTTTGGATGAGCATGAGCACGATGGTAGCAGTGAAGACAAGAAGAACGACCGCTCCCACGGTCACCAAGATCATGCCAACGGGGGCCAGAGGGTCGGAACCCCACAGCCACAGATATATGCCGCCGGCCAAGGCGGCAAGCATTGCCGCTGTAATAATACAAAAACGCCTCGCGTGGTCACTGCACAGGTTGGCAGTCCACACGAGCAGGCGCGCTAAGGGCCAGAAGACCTGCCATGGGCCGGGCCGCAGTTCAGCGAGCTTCTTCCGCATGCACTGGCGACATTCCCCAATGTCAAAGATTGGTACGTGTTCCCTGTCCAATTCTGCCCGCAGCTCCATGCTGCCAGCCGGGCTTGAACCCGAGGCAAATGTTGTCAAAGCTGCAATTGACATAGGACCCTCGCCCTCTTTGTGCAGCAGATATTCCTGCGCACTTCTGCTGCAGAGCATGCCATTTTTTTATCCCTCCGGCAACTCTCCTCTCTTGTCTACACTTGTCTACACAAAAAAGTACTGAGCCAGCTCAGTAGCTAGCTCCGTACTTTTTTCAAATATGGAGGACGGTCCTTTATATTGGGACGACAACAAATGTCCGGTCAGCCTGCGTTGTATTGCCCATATAGTCGGTCACCCGCACGAAGAAGATGCGACTATTACTGATCAAGCTCAGTAGCTACCTATCTTGCTGGGCTCATCGGAATCGGATAATTCTATACCAAGCCCCACAAGGCTTTTCTGACGCTTTTAAGTCTACCATTTCGACGCTCCTCGGAACGAACTATTTATACGCTCTCAATAGCAACCAAGGAACAGTACTAGTAATTTCTCTACCCTTTATTATCACCTCGTGCCGACCAAGAAAGTCGGGAGGTGCGTGGTAATACATATCAAGCACTTCTTCCTCGATGGTCTTATTTCCCTGTTCTGCTGAAAGCCATTTTTGAAACCATGCTGAACGATATAGAACAACTTCTGTATTTACATGTTTAAATCCTGCCTTCAAAAAAAGATTCACTATTTCGTCTTTGGTAAGGAACGCGGGATGGGTTGAATCAGTCATCCTTACCAAGCGAGTTGGTATCTCTTTGTCCTTTTCATTTAGCACGATTGATTCTGCGGCTATTGCCACGCCGCCAGGACGGGTCTTTTTATACATTGATTCAATTGCTCTAAGAGGTTCGGGGCAATGTTTCAAGAGATTCCTACTGAATGCAAGATTGAATTGATTATCCATCAAAAACGGGAGTTCTTCGACTTTTGAAAGTATTTGAATAATCCCTTCTGGACATTTGCCCAACATATCCGAGGCTTCATCTATGCCTGCCACACTGTATCGTGGAAAATGTTTGAAAAGCGCTCCCGTGCCTATACCAAAGTAGACCGAGGAACGGTATCGTTTGGCGTGGAGATTAATCTTGCGCTCTGAGGAACGGATAAAATTACGGATTTGCCCATTCAGTTTTTGAGATTTTACCCAGCCTTTCTGATCCCATGTAGATGAGATTTTATTGAAGTGATTGAGAGTAGTTTTTTCTAGCATACAACGTTCCTCGGACACCGAACCTGACTCAAACTGGCTGACCTCATCGGATTCGGATAATTCTACACCAATTCCACAAGGCTTTTCTGACGAGTTTTAGTTTACCACTCCGACCCTCCTCGGACGCTTCTACAACTTGACAAAAGTGTCAATATATGTAGAATTAATATAGGGTGCTTCTGCCCTTCGAAAAGGAGATTCGATCATGTCGAGTTTTGGTGCCGCTCAGGCGGCCTCGGCGCATGTCCCTGTTCCCGTTATCGCACGGGAGATGCTCCACTCAGGCGCAATCGTGGAGATGCGGATTCCCGTCGGTGCAACTGAGGGAACCTACCCAAACGGGAACGAGGAGATTCCCTTCCTCCAGTTCTGCCACAATATCCGCGGCGGTCGCGTGAACTTCTTCGTCCATACCAGCGACGATGCCCTCCGCGGCAAAACGATTACCGCGTCCGCGACCGTGCTCAAGAAAACGCTCGAGGACGGTCGTCAGTACCTCTACGTCGACCTCGTTCCAGTTGCGGAGGACACGCCGGCCACACATCGCCTTGCTGTCATGAACAAGAACGACGGCTCGTGGAGTGGCGATGGGTACCTAACCTTCGAGACTCCCGCGCCGCTTTCCGGTCTCATCATTTTCACCCCTCCGGAGGTGAAGATAGTTGTGCGAGGATCGATCGTGCCGATGCCGAAGAAGACCACCTCGGGCGATTCGCAGCTCGACCGGCTTCTCGCTGATGGCTGGCAGATCGAGAGCGAGAACGCGCAGACGGTCAAACTCTTCAAGATGAAGGGCGACAAGACCAAAACAATGGTCCATCATCGGCCCAAGAACTCCTGCCGCAAGTAACTGCGGCAATCAGATCTTCCTTCAAAGCCCGTCCGATTCATTCGGATGGGCTCTTTTTATATCCAATGGTAATTTATATGATCTTCAGACACCGAACCTGACTCAAACTGGCTGACCCTCTAGGATTCGAACTTTATACCTCTCCTCCTTCATTGTCTAGACACACAAAAATGCCTGAGGACGGGCTGGATTTGCTCATGAGCAAGCTACTGAGCTAGCTCAGTAGCTTGCTCCATACTTTTTATACAACTCTAATAGTCGTCGGGGTGGGCAATGTTTTCTACCGCTCTAGGGTCGACCGGCTCAAAGGCGGAGGTGACAATTAAGACGGCAAAGGCGACTCCTATGATTGCAAGGAAGCCGAGTAGAAATTTAAAAAAGTCCCCTTTTGATAACGGGTCCATATTAGTTCCCTGTCGAAGAAGTAGAAGGAGCCACGACGGCGGGAGTAATCAGGATTGTCGGGCCCGGCTTGCGGATGAGTACTGCGTTTACCTTTACAAGTGTTGGTGGGTCAACCCCGAACGAACGAAGAAGGTTAATGATGGCCTGAATTTGAGTCCCTGTAAGCCAGCGCTCTTCTGATGTAGGTAATGCGGCATTAGCGCGCGGTAGGGCGACAACAAACAGAACCGCGATACAAAAGGCGGGAACAAGAAATTTAGGTCTCATACTATAACAGTATACTCTCTATATTTTTGGGCAAAACAAAAACACCCCTTCGGGGGTGTTTTTGTTGCGCTCTTTACTGGCATTAAGCCATCAAGATTGCATGCCTACGACTTAGATCGTATTGAGGTTCAAGTTTGCAGTCTTGAAGTCCAGCAAGTTCGATGTGTAGTCGTTGTTCGGTGCTGTGTCAGTCGAGTCGGTCGTCCAGTTGATAGACGTCAACTTAACAGCTGCGTAGCCGTCAATGTCAGACGCATCAAGGAGAACCGTGAGCGTAAAGCGCTCTGTCTGGCCGGAGTTGACCTTGAAGAGGCCGCCGCCGGATGCACTCGTTGCAGTGAACTCTGCGCTGGCGTCAGCAACAGAGATCGAAGCAGTACCACCGGTCGTGGTGCCAACTGTCGAGTCTGTCGTGGTTGCCCACATAAAGCCGTCACCATCTGAACCGCCCGCCGTAGCATCGTCACGTGTTACCGTGCGATCGAGATAGACGTCCTGATCGAACGCCGTCACATCGAAGGTGATTGTGAAGGTACCGACATCCTGCTCGGTAGATGCATCAGCCTCAAAGCTCTTGACTGCGTTTGCACTTACGAACGTTGCCTGTATACCCTCGGTCTCGAAGGTGAAGACACCGTCCGAAGAGTTGCTGAGCGAACCGTCAGGTGTAATGCTGTCGCCAGCTGCATCCTCTACATCCCAGCCGTCATCGCTGCCGGTTGTGGTTGCGTAGAGAGTCGAGCTAGTTGCGAAGGTCGTTACATCAGCGTCGTTCAAGTCAACAAAGACCTGGAAGGTTGCTGTGTCGCCATCGTCAATATCGAGATCAAGATCTTCGAAGATTGCGCGGTAGCTTGTGCCTGCTGCTGCCGGAATTGAGACCGTGTCGAGCGTTGTGCCGTCCATCTTGAGGATTGCGCGCTTGACCGGACCGTCAACACCTTCGTTTTCAGTAGTTACGAAGCCAACCGGAATGTCGTTTACGACAACGTCCTGATTGTTTGCATCGAGGTCGAACTCCATAACGAGAACACCGGTGGTGTCATCGTCTTCGTCAACCTGAACAACTGCACTTTCAGGATTGTCATCGCCCTCGGAGATATCGAGGTCGCCAGCTGTTGCTTCAGTAACGTTGAAGGTCTCAGCGGTAACTTCGCCTGCGGTGACGTAGGTTTCAGAGAGACCTGCGCCGTCAACAGCACGAATGCCGTTTGCAGGAATGTCTACGTCAAGACCCTTTGCGATGTCACCGGTGTCAACATTGCTGACTGCGGTGACTGCAACAAAGAGCTCGCCCTGTGCATCCTCTTCAATAACGCCCTTAAGGCCGGTGAAGCGGAACGAGAAGACATCGCTGTCCTCATCTGCCTCGTCAACATCAAGAGAACCGATCTTCTCGCCATCGAGCCAGAGGGAAACCTCGTCGATGTAGTTGTCGAGATTGGTGCTGCCGGTGCCGCTTGAGAGGTCAATGTCGACATCAACGCGCTCGAGCATGATGTCAGAGTCCTGCGCCTCGAGTTCGACGCCGAGAACTTTTGCATCTTCATCTCCCTCGTCAACATCGCTCTCGACATCGCCGAGATTGCCGTTGACATCAAGAGAACCTTCACCACCCTGGAGACCAGGAGTCGGTGTAGGGCCTGGGCCTGGACCCGGTGCTGGAGTTACCGAGCACTTTACCTTGACTGCTGCACGCGTTATCGGACCAAAGTAGCCGAGTGCCGGAGCAACTCCGTTTGCCGCCTGCCATTTAGCAAGTGCTGAACGGGTCAAAGGACCGAAGGTCAGGGTTTCCATACCCGGAGATCCTGCGCCTGTTGCCGCAACCATTGCGCCATTGGCGTTAAGGAAGACCTGGAGGGCCATAACATCTGCTCCTGTTGAACCTACGCTAAGGTCGGTAGCCCATGCATAGCATGCTGAGCCTGAACCGCCGGTTGACGGAGCTGGTGTACCGCCTGTCAGCGATGCCTGAACATTTGCGATCGTCGCTGCATCAGCCCCGAAAGACTGGAGAAGCGAGATGATCGCGCTTACTTGCGCTGAAGTGAGAGATGCCGCCTGAACTGAAGGAGCTGCAAATGCACCTGCGATGAGCGCAACTGCAACTGCGACGCCTGCAACAATGGCGACAAATCGTGTAGAACTGTGAGTAATAGTCATACTTAATAATCGAACGAATAATTTACTAATAACCACTGGTAAAACGAACAAGTCTACCTGGTCCCGCCTGCTTTCTAAATCGCTCTATTAAAGAGCGGTGAAGCGGACGAAAACACGTTGGTAGCAAGAGAGGGGTCTGAATTCGGGAGTTGCAATCATGAAGGGACAAGGGATTTCTGTATACGCACAAATATGTAGACGTGTGTAGCCGACTATGGCTTACAACGTCTGTAGTAACCAGTACCTAACATTCAATTGTCAACGAACACTCCAGCTTTCTACTCTTGGGTAAGTTCTGCCGTGCCCTGCGGATTATAGCCGCTAGACACAAGTATATTATGGCAGGTTACAAAAACCTCGAAAAAGCCTGTGGATAAAGGGTATACCCCCAAAACCCATATCCGGAATATATACTAAGGGTTCTAAAGGGTCAATAGGATGGAGTCCGCCTACATTTTGGCCTGAGACACGGGGAGGTACTGGCTCCAGCGCCTCTCCCCCATCTTCCGTATAAGACCCTGACGTATCAGCACCACAAGTTCCCTTTGGATAGTCTTTTCACTGCAGTCGCGAATAACCGCGGATATGTCTTTTATTGAAATACCGTTACTCTTTATTACCAAATCAAGTATTAAGGACATTCTTTCCGATTGTCTTGACTCTTGTCTTTGATTGTCCTTTACCTTTAATTGTCCTTTATTTCCGTCTTTTAGGAGAGACCGAGACATCGACCGGGGCAGGCTGGTAAGGAGACCTTCAGGTTCCTTTTTCTCTATGAGGGGGACAACAAAGTCCTGCGGGGTAACAAAGGGTGAGGGTCTGTTGTGGGCAGCAATCTTTTCCCCGATTTGCTCATACTCTTTAACCAAAACCTGCATATTTTCCTTTTTTAGCGATCCCCGTGTCGCACCAATCCGGAGCGAAGTAATAATTGACAGGAGGTCGGCAAGAAGTGCCTCCGCCCCAACCTCCCCCGCCGCAAAATGAAGGATAGTGTGAGGAATTTCGATAGCATCGCGGGTGAGCTCATTAAGGTCTTCTGCGTCGGCAGACTGTGCCAACACAGAAAGCACGTGCGCTATTCTTTCTGATTTAAGATAACAAAAATACCAATCGTAACGTCCTTTAAAAAGGATTGATTGTAAAGCAATTTGATGAAATTTATCCTCTTCGTTCATACACGTTGTCTTATAAAAAGTCTCTTAGTTTGCCTTTTACATTTTTCTTTATCAGAGACATTTCACGTCCTTTAGCGTACTGCCAGAGTACATTCCCCGCAAGTTGCCACCCCCGTGGTATGATGATGTCGTTATGGCGCGCAAAAATGGCAAGACAGAGCGAAATTCGCGCACCACTCTTGCCTCCCTCCCAGACCACACAAAGCGGGCCGTCATCTCCATCCTCCTTATTGTTGTTGGATCGTTCCTGACTCTTGCGGCTTTTGGTATCGCAGGCGGTGCCGGCGAAGATATATTCAGGTTGTTTGCATACCTCCTTGGTGTCGGGTACTTCCTTCTCCCCATTCTCCTTTTTCTGCTCGCAGGGAGCGCGCTGCGCCGCGAGTGGGGCGGTCTTACCCCGACAAAGATAGTCGCGAGCGCGGCCTTCGTGTTCGCGGGCCTCGGGTTCATTGCGCTTGTTAATAATAAAAGCGGAGGGCTTATAGGAGAGACAATAGCAAACCCGCTTGTACAATACGTCGACCTGTATGTCGCGCTTATCGCGCTTGGCGGCCTTTCACTCATTTCTCTTCTTATTCTTCTTGAGGGCGGTATTTCATTTGAGCCCCTGCAGGTGCTCTATCGCGCGCTCATGCGGCTCTTTGGCCGCGGCGCTTCGGCCGAGCCCGAGTTGAGTGGTCTTACGCTCAAAAACGCCCCTGAAGAAATGGGCGGGGAAGAACTGTACAGTGATGTTGATGAGGAACCTCTTATTGCCACGACCCCTTTGCCTTCAACCCGGGGAGGACGCACAATGCCGCAAACATCACTCAAAAATCTTCTCGGAAAATACATTCCTCCCCCGCTTTCCCTCCTTGAGCGGGATCGCGGGCGGCCGGGAGTCGGCGATATCAAAGCGAACGCAAACATTATCAAACGAACCTTGGCCAACTTCGGCATCGTTGTTGAACTTGATGAAATATCAATCGGCCCTTCAGTAACGCGCTACGCGATAAAACCCGCCGAGGGCGTCCGGCTCCAGAAAATAGTCGCTCTTCAGACAAACCTCGAACTCGCGCTCGCTGCGCATCCTGTGCGCATTGAGGCACCTATCCCAGGGAAGTCGCTTGTCGGAATCGAAGTTCCTAACTCTTCAAAAGTCACCGTCGGTCTTGGAACTATTCTTGAATCGCAGGAATTCACGGAATCGCAGAAACCGCTCTTGGTCGCCTTGGGACGCGACATTGCAGGCGGATCGCACTTTGCAAATATTGCCAAGATGCCTCATGCGCTTATTGCGGGTGCAACCGGCTCGGGTAAATCAGTTGCTATCCATACCTTTATAACCTCGCTCCTTTACCGGTGCAGCCCCCAACAGCTCAGGTTTCTTATGATCGACCCGAAGCGTGTTGAGCTCACGATGTACAACCAGCTCCCTCACCTTTTAACTCCCGTCATCACTGACTCGAAGAAAACTATCACGGCGCTGCGCTGGGCGGGGAAAGAAATGGAACGGCGGTATAACATCCTTGAGGCTAAGCACGTGCGCGACATCGGCTCGTATCATGAAAATGTGCTCGCCCCTGCGCTTGAGCGGATAAAAAAACAGGGAGGCAAAGCCGAGGAGGGTGAGGAAATTCCGGAAGCAATGCCCTACATCGTAATCGTCATCGACGAGCTTGCGGATATCATGCAAACCTACCCGCGGGAGCTTGAAGCAGCGGTCGTGCGCTTGGCTCAAATGTCACGGGCAGTCGGAATTCATCTTGTCCTCTCAACACAGCGGCCTTCGGTCAATGTCATTACCGGTCTTATCAAGGCAAACATACCCGCGCGTATCGCGCTCCAGGTTTCATCGCAGGTCGACTCGCGGACGATCCTCGACGGTTCGGGTGCCGAAAAACTGCTCGGCGCGGGAGACATGCTCTATCTCTCGGGCGACATGGGCAAGCCCGTGCGCCTTCAGAGCGCGTTCATAAGCGAGGGCGAGGTTAAAAAAGTTACTGACTTTATTGCAAAGAATAACGAGGCTGAACTCCCGATAGATATTGGTGCGGGAGTGCCCGCGGGAGCTACAGGACATGTAAGCGGAAGCTTTGGCGCAGACGACGAGGAAATAGATGACGACATGTACGCAGCCGCCAAAGCGGCGGTAGAGGAGGCGGGCAAAGCATCGACCTCATATATCCAACGGAAGCTTCGCGTCGGATATTCCCGTGCAGCGCGCCTTATGGATATGCTTGAGGAACGCGGGATTATAGGCCCGCAAGACGGCGCCAAGCCGCGCGAAGTGCTTGGAGGGGCGCAAGGTAGTACAGGGGAAATAGAGAAATCATGAACCCGCTTGCACTGCGTCGTGGCATCCTCTTTTTTCTCTCGATCGCCCTCCTCGGGGCTATAGCCCTCTACGGCCTCTTTGAGGGAAGGCGGCTTATCGAGGGGCCGCGGCTCACGATTGACACTCCGAAAGATGGCAGCGCAACATCAACAACAGGAGTGCTTCTTTCGGGTTCCGCATACAATATTTCATTCCTGACCATAAACGGATTGCCGGCGTATGTGGACGAAACCGGACGTTTCGAGGAAGCACTTTCCCCCGCCCCGGGATATGCTATATTCACCGTCGCGGCGACCGACCGGTTTGGGCGGCAAATTTCCCGCGAAGTTCATATTACTGTTTTAAATTATTGTCCTATAGAACATTATGCTTAAAGGAAAGGAAAAAAAGGCGGAAAAGACTATTGCGTCAGGGAAAGACAGCAGTGCTATAGACGCGGCTATTCGCGAGATAAAAACCAAGTTCGGCGACGAGGCAATTATGAAGCTGGGAGACCATCCGAGGGTTGATATCGATGTCATCCCATCGGGCTCGATCGGGCTCGACTGGGCGCTTGGCATCGGCGGCTACCCGAGGGGGCGTATTCTCGAAATCTTCGGCCCCGAATCATCCGGCAAGACAACGCTTACGCTCCACGCGATAGCAGAAGCGCAGAAAAAAGGCGGTGTGTGTGCGTTCATCGACGCGGAACATGCGCTTGACCCGGAGTATGCAAAAAAGATCGGGGTCAAAATAAACGAACTTCTTGTGTCGCAGCCGGACAACGGCGAGCAGGCGCTCGAGATTGTCGAGGGGCTGGT
>CAZRJD010000012.1:0-17891 GCA_964600495.1 uncultured Candidatus Saccharibacteria bacterium | reverse complement strand
ATACGGAAGCGATCCTGGCTTTGTGCTCCCGCCAAGAATCGAACTTGGATCGCAAGATCCGCAATCTTGCATTCTATCCGTTGAACTACGGGAGCAGGTAGTGATTATACCTTGAGCATGCGTGCGACTTTTGACTTGCGGCGTGCGGCGGTATTCTTTTTTATAAGTCCGCGCTTGAGCGCCTTGTCGATTGCCTTGTAAGCGGCCGCGAGAGATTTTATGTCTCCCTTGCCCGCAGTACGCACTACCTTGAGCGTGCCGCGTAGCGCTTTTTTGCGCTGGTCGTTGAATGCCTTTCGGCGCAGAGACTGCCGGTGGGCTTTTTTGGCGGATGATGTAATTGCCATGGGGCGATACTACGATAAAAATTGAGTAGGCGCAACTGCCCGCTGCGCGTTATCATTGACGGCATGATCGGCAAATTGATGGGAAACTTTGACGGGGTGACGCCAGACGGGTCCGCGATTATCGACACCAATGGCGTCGGCTATGCGGTACGCCTCTCTGCCGCTACCCTGCGCGAGATACAGGCAAAACAAAAAACAGGGGTCTCCCTATTTATTCATACGGCCGTGCGCGAGGACGCGATAGACCTCTACGGCTTCCCGACGCTCGAAGAACTTTCATTTTTTAAAAATCTCATCAGTGTTTCAAGTATCGGCCCCAAGACCGCGCTCGGGATACTCAACGTCGCGGATGTCTCGACACTGAAGCGCGGCATCGCGCAGGGTGAGGCAAGCATGCTCACAAAAGTTTTTGGCATCGGCAAAAAAAGCGCCGAGCGCATCGTTGTTGAACTGCGCGACAAGCTCGTCGGCGAGGCTACCGAGCGAGGCGAGAGTGTCGGCACAACCGGTGACGATATTGATGTGCTCGAGGCACTTATGGCGCTCGGCTACTCGGCCGCAGAGAGCCGTGCGGCGCTCAAAAAAATCCCAAGCGGGGCTACCGGCACACGCGAACGCTTGAGTGCCGCGCTTAAAAATCTGGGCACTCATAGAGAATCATGAAACGGATACTGCGATCGCTCATCCCTGCCCCGATGCTTAGCCGCTACCACTACACGCTTGCCGTCCTCGGCGCGCTTTTGTACGGATACCCCTCGACCGAACTTTTTGTTGTCGGAGTAACCGGCACCAAGGGAAAGTCGACGACGGTCGAGCTTGTCCGCGCTATTTTAGCCGAAGCGGGCCACACGGTTGCGGTTGCAAGCACAATCCGCTTTGCGGTGGGGAATGAAAGTGAGCGGAATTTATTTAAAATGACCATGCCGGGGAGATTTTTCCTCCAGCGGTTTCTGCGCCGCGCTATCCGCAAGGGCGCAACGCACGCGGTAATCGAGATGACGTCCGAAGGGGCGCTCCAGCACCGCCATGTGGGTATCGAACTTGATGCGCTCATTTTTACCAACCTCTCGCCCGAACATATCGAGGCGCACGGAAGTTTCGAGGCATACGCCGAAACTAAGTTCTCGATTGCAAAACATCTCGAGGAGTCATCAAAGCGCCCGCGCTACATAGTCGCGAATGCCGATGATGCGTATGGAAAAAAATTCCTTGGGGCGGATGTCGAAGCGAAGATTTCTTTTTCACTCAAAGACGCCGAGCCGTATAATACTGACGACAAAAATATCCGTTTTGTCTTCAAACGCGGAGAGCTTTTTACCGTCCCGCTTCCCGGGCTCTTTAATCTCAAAAATGTTCTGGCAAGCATGGCGCTTGCGCAGGCTATTGGGATTCCGCTCGGGGTGGCAAAGCGCGCGCTTGAACATATCAAGCCAATACCCGGACGTGCCGAGCGGGTCGAGAGAGGCCAGTCGTTTAGTGTCGTCATCGACTACGCGCACACGCCGGACTCTCTCCTCGCTCTCTACGAGACATACAAAGGAAGCAGGATAATCGGGGTCTTGGGCTCGACAGGCGGCGGGCGGGACAAATGGAAGCGTCCTGCGATGGGAGCGCTTGCGGACGAATTCTGCGACATGGCGATATTGACCAACGAAGACCCGTACGACGAAGATCCCACAGAGATCATTCAGGACATCGCAAAAGGGTTTACAAAAAAGAAGCCCTATATAATCATCGAACGCCGCGCCGCGATACGTGAAGCATTGCGGGAGGCCAAGACCGGCAACGTTGTGCTTATAACCGGCAAAGGCACCGACCCCTACATCATGGGTAAAAGCGGGAGCCGTCAGGAGTGGAGCGACAAAAAAGTCGCAGAGGAGGAACTTGAAAAGTTGGGGTATCATTAGTACGTGGCTGTAGAAAATCATGACGAATTTGAGGAGATCAAAAAGACCGTCCTTATGATTGGCGGTATACTCCTCCTTTTATTTATCCTCTGGTGGATGAACGGCGGACCGGAGAAAGAAGGCATCCGCGGGCTCTTTATCAAACCACTGCCTCCTGTCGGGAGCGGCGAGGTATACGGGCCGGAGTTCGGCCCTCCGCCCGAGAGCCAGAGCGGGCAGGACGAAAACTAATACGTATGCTTAACCCATTCCCCGAGCTTTTATATATTTCGCAATTCTTTGCGCCGCTCCTTATCCGTTTGGCGGTCGGGCTTTTGTTCGTATACACCGGATATATGCAGTGGAAAAACCGGCACGTCATTGCGCATATGCGATTTCCTATAATCGGACGCGGCGTATGGATAGCGTGGTGGTTTGTCCTCTTTCATGTTGTCATCGGTGGCATGCTCGTTGTCGGGTTGTATACGCAAATAGCGGCCCTTCTGGGCATTGCGGGAAGCGTCAAAGGACTTATATACAACTGGCGCTACCCTAACTTCGTCATTCTTCCAAACAGCACGGTTATCCTCGCTATTGTAATGCTCCTCTCTTTGCTTTTGACTGGCGCGGGCGCGTTTGCTTTTGACCTCCCATTGTAGCTACGGAGGAAAAATGCACCGGAAAAATGGTCTGGCCGAGCGAAGCGAGGAGATCCGAGGACCTTTTTCTGGTGTGTTTTTCTGTAGTCTCGTTCTCCACAACATTAGGAGCGTCCATAATGTGGGCTCTATCTTTCGTACCGCGGACGCCGCAGGCGTATCAAAAATAATTTTATCGGGTTACACTCCCCTCCCAATAGACCGCTTTGGCCGCGAACGGAAGGATTTTATAAAAGTCTCGCTCGGTGCGGAAAAATCCGTGCCGTGGGTGCAAAAGAAAAATATCGCCTCGGTAGTTAGAGAACTCAAAAAAGAAAATTACTTTGTTGTAGCGGTAGAGCAGGATGCCCGCTCGACTTCCCTCTTTGAATATAAACCTCCGAAAAATAAACCGCTCGCTATTATCGTAGGCAACGAGGTGCGCGGGCTCTCCAAACAAACGCTGAAACTTTGTGACGCGGTTGTCGAAATCCCCATGCGGGGAAAAAAGGAGTCGCTCAATGTCTCTGTCGCAGCCGGCATCGCCCTGTTTACTATTTTGCGAAAAATGCTTTAAAAAGCAGGACTATTTTGTTATAGTGCTGTCAACCGCCCATAGCTCAGTTGGTAGAGCGGCTCCCTTTTAAGGAGATGGTCCCAGGTTCGAATCCTGGTGGGCGGACTAGAAGGCAACGTTGTTATACAGAGAGCTGCTTTGGATTCATTGACTTTTGGTTTGAAGTGGGCGATTGTTGTTTCGGCTGCAACATAGGAGGTTAAGGCCGTGACACTACAGCTTTCTCACAATGTGCAACTGACACGCCGTTTGTTGTCCATGCTTGGAAGTCCGCTGGATTACGGCAACATCGATGGCTGCGACGAGACTTTCGAACTCATGTCCATCAACGATATTCTTCAAGCTGCTGGATGTTCAAAGGAGGTACACAAAGCGTATGAGGAGTGGGTGGTTCCTGGACACATCCAGAGCCACTGTCCGATGAGGCCGAAGGAATGCGTCGAAGTACTCCAGTGGGTGCTCGAAAAGACCAACGACCCTATTAGGGTTCTGCACGTGCTGTGCGGCGACTATACGCTCTACTTCCTCAACGATATGGACAAGACCAGTACCGACGGTCTCTTCGACGGTGCAGCCCTCACTTTCTACGAGGACTTCTGCAAGAAGAGTTCTGTGCGATTGCGTCTCGCGGTAGTTCTGGAGGCGTTGAAGATGGCCGAGCGCCACATCCATGTCAGGGTCGACATGCTCTACTTCGCGATGAAACTCCTCGCTGAACTCAAGTTCCCGCGAGGAGCCCCCGCACATCATCGGCGCAACCTGATTTATGGGGCGCTGGAGACCGTCAGCGATGACGAAGCTCACCGCGTCACGGCCGATCTGCGTTGTGTATCGCTCAAAGATGTCATGTTCGGCGTCGAAGAGCTGAAGCGGGTCGTCGGTCAGCATTAGATACGGCAAGTTCGTGTTGGAGGTCGCGTTTACGCGACCTCCTTTTCTTTTTCATAGATTAGAGTTTTAGGGCGAATCGCTCAAGGAGGAGTGCTAGGTCGCCCGCGCCACGGTGGGAGTCGTGGTACATAAACACAAGCTCGCGGGAGAGTCCTCCATCCTGCATCTGGCGCGCTTTCCATGCCAAGAGTCCCGCTATTGCCTCGGGCTTCTCTCCCGCCCTAAGCGCCTCTGTCAGCCCCAGCCACAATCTCTTTTTATCTTTTGCTCCGAGCGCAGAGGTGAGCCCAAACTGATCGAACTGCCATTCTTTCTTTGGCGCTTTTACCGACTCAATTTTTATTCCAGCTTTTGTGAGCGCATCGGTCTCTTTTTTTAAAAGTTTCTCCTCCTCGAACACAAACGTATGCGAAGAATCTTTAAACTCCTTCGCAAGTTTAATAATTTCTCCCCCCTGTTCTCCCATAAGCAGCCCCGCAAAGGTGAATGTCTGCGCGCCAAAGAGCGCCGGCGTTGTCGCAAGCGAAATGAGCTCCTCAAGCGAAATCGCGGTTTGTTTAGACTCTACCTTGCCGACAATGACGCGCATCATACTTTTATTTTTTGCATTTCGCCCCAGTTCTTCCCCGCCTTGCCCTCCGCCAAAAACGGGATCCCCTTGCGGTCTTTTTCAGAAACAATATTTTCCATAATTTCTTTTATTTTTGGCGCAAGCTTTTCAACTGTATCCTCCTTAACTTCAAACACAAGCTCGTCATGCACTTGCAGCAGCAAATGTACCTCTTCTTCCATATTTTTTTCTTTGAGGTACTCGGTGATCTGTATCATCGCGAGCTTGACGATGTCGGCTTGCGTCCCCTGCATTGGCGCATTGATCGCCATACGCTCGGCGGCAGCGCGCACGTACGGTATCGGCGACTTGATACCGTCAAAGTACCTGCGTCTGCCGAACAAGGTCGTCGTATACCCCTGTACTGCAGCCGCAGCCTTGACCTCATCAATATACGCGGCAAGGCGGGGGAATGCAGTGAAATACTGATTATAAAATTCCTGCGCTTCCGCGCGTTTCGTACCAAGAGACTGCTGAAGCGCCGTAATCCCCATCCCGTAGAGGATGCCGAAGTTGATGACCTTTGCGACGCGGCGCTGGTCGTAGGTTACGTCTTCCGGCTTGGCGTGGAACACTCTTGAAGCAACCTCTGCATGTGCATCGCCTCCGCGCTTAAAAATATCCATAAGCGCCGGATCGCCCGAGAGTAGTGCCGCGATGCGTAGTTCAATTTGCGAGTAGTCAAAAGAAACAATTGCGTAGCCTTTTTCTGCAATAAATGCCCGCCGGATAGCGCGCCCCAACTCAGTCTTTATCGGAATATTTTGGAGGCCGGGGTTTTTTGTGGCAAGACGTCCGGTTGCCGCCCCTATTTGTATAAACGTGGTGTGTACACGACTCTTGTCGTCAAGCAGTGTCGGGATATTGTCGATGTAAGTCGAGAGAAGTTTTTGCAACTCACGATGCGCCAGAATATCGGCGATTATAGGATGAAGCGTACGCATCTTTTCGAGCTCGCTCTCCCGCGTTGAGCGTGCACCGGTCGGGGTCTTTTTCTGCCTCTCGGGTTTGAGTCCAAGCCTGTCAAAGAGCGCCTCGCCCAGCTGTTTTGGCGAATTGATATTAAACTCCCCTCCTGCCGCTTTGTAGATCCGGCCGGACAGTTTTTTGAGCTCCGTGTGGTACACATCCGAAAGTTCTGCGAGGAATTTTTTATCTATGCGAACACCCTTACGCTCCATTGCCCGCAATATCGGCATAAGCGGGAGCTCTATCTTTTCGTACACAAAAGAAAGTTCTTTTTCCTGTATCGCGGCAAGGATGGTCTTTTTAGCCTCTTCAAAATTTTGGCTTAGGCCCGCACGATAGATGTCTTCAAGTGTCGGCTCCGGTATGTTGGGGTCAAGGACCGAAACCGCCAGAGCTATTTTTTTAAACTCCTCTTCCGGCACCGCTTCCTCCGCAAAGAGCTCATCCCCGATAATTTCGTCTTTGTTCTGCGCATTGCCATTAAAGAGCTCGCGCACCCTTGGGATGAGGGAGCGAAATTCAAATTCAGCCAACATGTCGAGCGCATCCACGACCTTTGCACTCTCGCGCCATGTTCTCTCGGGCAACGTAAACTCTATCGGCGCATCGCGACGTATGAGCGCCAACATTTTAGAGAACTGTGCATCTTCTTCGCCATCCTTCAACTTCTCAAGCATGCCTCCCTTTATACCAGCCTCCTCAAATTTCTTCGGACTCTTCTTGAGCGTTTTGTAGAGTTGATCGAGCGAGCCGAACGTTTGTATGAGCGTGCTGGCAGTCTTCTCCCCTACTCCTTTAATCCCTGGGATATTGTCCGACGGGTCGCCACGCAGACCTTTGTAGTCGGGGATAAGCTCGGGCCCAAAGCCGTAGCGTGCACGTACCGCGCCCTCGTCGTACAAAATGGTATCGGAGAGGCCTTTTTTGAGTGTATACACCTGTACGTGTGTGCCGTCCACCAATTGCAGGGTGTCCATGTCGCCAGAGGCGATGATCAGATCGACATCTTTGTTGTCTTTCAATTCCTCGACAATAGTGCCTATTACGTCGTCGGCCTCAAACCCCTCCTTCTCGTAGAGCGGAATGCCAAACGCCTTGAGTATCGCGCGTGAGCGGTCAATCTGGGCGGCAAGCGCTGCTTCGGTCTCGGGGCGTTGCGCTTTGTATTTGTCGTACGCAACATGACGGTGGGTTGCGCCGGGGAGGTCGAACGCTGCAGCAATGTAGTCGGGTTTGAGCTCCCCCGCGATACGTACAAGCATTGAAACAAGCCCGTAGAGCGCGCCGGTCGGCTCGCCCTTACTTGATGAAAAGTCAGGGAGCGCATGATACGCGCGATGCAGGATCGCGTGCGTATCGAGTATTACAAGTCGTTTCGTCCCTTTCATCATACAACCTCAATATACCGCTCCTCCTCTTTAGCGTCATCAGAAGAAAATCTGACCGTTATATCGGCCTTTGGCAATGCCCCCGCCACATTCTTTTGCCACTCGATGCACACCAGTGCGTGCGAGTCAGTCAAAAACATTTCGGGTTTGAGCGCCGCAAATTCCGCGGCGCTTTTTAAGCGATACGCATCAATATGTATCAATGTTTGGAATTTGGGATTTGAAGTTTGATATTTCTTCATCAATACATAGGTCGGGCTTTGCAGTGTTTCTGTAATCCCGAGCTCACGTGCGAGCGCTTGCACAAATGTCGTCTTTCCCGCCCCCAGATCCCCCTCAAGTGCGATAACTACCGCGCTTTTACCCCCCTTAGGCAATCTCCCGAGTACGTCGCGGGCAAAGGCGGCGAGGTTTTGAAGCGTAACGGTTTCCACGAACGCATTGTACAATATCCGTATATGGTTATCTTTGCAGATCAGGAGGAGCAGAAGCGTATTGATTTTCTGCGCAAGCGCGAAGAGGAAGAGCTTGCACAGCTCCTCTCGCACAAATACGGTGTTGAGTACGTGGATCTCTCGCTCGTTGCGGTTAATACCGACGCGCTGCGCCTTATACCCGAGGCGCAGGCACGCGAGACGGAAGCGGCGGTCTTTGGGCGCGTTGGCAAGCGGGTAAGTTTGGCGGCTCGCGCGCCGGAAAATCCGAAAGTAAAAGCGCTTGTTGTAAAACTCAAAGAGCTCGGGTACGACGCGACTGTATTTATGGCCTCGCAAGAGAGCCTCGGGCGCGCATTCGCGCGCTATGCCGACCTTTCCTACGCGACCGAAACAAAAGCGGGGGTCTTTGAACTTTCAAACACCGAGCTTGAAGAGCTGCTCACCAAGGTCACCGGCCTCGAAGATATCGGCAAACTCATAAACGAAGCAATCACGCTCAAACACGCGTACCGTATCACACGCATACTTGAAGTAATTCTTGCGGGCGGGCTTGCAACCGGTGCGTCCGACGTCCACTTTGAGCCGGAGGAAGACAAGGTGCGGCTGCGATATCGGCTGGACGGTGTACTGCTCGACGTACTCACCTTCGACCCCGACACGTACCGGCTCATCCTCTCGCGGCTCAAACTCCTCTCGGGCCTCAAGCTCAATATCGGCAACGAGCCGCAGGACGGACGCTTTTCGATAAAAATAAAAGGCGAACAAATAGAACTACGGACCTCGATACTCCCCGGTAACTATGCGGAAACACTGGTGCTTCGTATTTTGAACCCTGCATCGATCAGTGTTCCGCTTGAGGAACTGGGCCTAAGCCCCAAGCTCCTCTCTAAAATCGAAAAAGAAATCACGAAACCGAACGGCATGATTTTAACGACCGGCCCCACAGGCTCCGGCAAGACGACGACCCTCTACGCATTTTTGCGCAAGATAAATTCCCCGAGTACAAAAATAATCACGATAGAGGACCCTATCGAGTACCATCTCAAAGGCCTCGTTCAGACACAGGTCGACAAAAAAAATTACACCTTTGCGCTCGGGTTGCGCTCGGCGCTCCGGCAGGACCCCGACATTATCATGGTCGGTGAAATAAGGGATGGCGAGGTTGCAGAGACGGCGATAAACGCGGCGCTCACCGGCCACCTTGTCTTCTCAACCCTCCATACCAACGATGCCGCAGGCTCCTTCCCCCGTCTTATAGACCTCGGAGTTTCAGAGAAGGTGCTTTCCTCTGCGGTTAACGCGGCACTCGCGCAGCGTCTGGTGCGCAAACTATGCGCCTCGTGCAGGAAAGAGCGTCCTGCGACTGCTCCCGAGCAAACAACGATTGACAGAGTGCTTGCCGGCATCACTGACCGTACGCTCGTACCGGAAAAATCAAATGTTGTATACGAGGCGCATGTGGATGGATGTAAAGAATGTCATGGACGCGGCTACAAAGGCCGTATCGGAATATTTGAAGGTATTTTTATGGACTCCGCAATAGAGGAAATACTGCGCAGCAAACCCTCCGAGCGGGAGGTGGCCATAGCAGCGAGGCCGCAGGGCATCCCTACCATGCAAGAAGACGGGATAATCAAGGTCCTGCTCGGCGTTACGTCGCTCGAAGAGCTGACCCGCGTTGTCGACCTTGAAGAAGAGACTTAGTCAACGCTGACAGTACCAAAAGAGGGGGGTAGAATGAGGAGAGTCGGGCATGTACACCTCCAAGCAAGAGACATTTTCGAAAATATCGAAAAGAGGAAGTCAGCACTGAGGATAGCATCCGCGTGTACGCGTAAAGCGTACAGCCGAAACGTCCTTATATTGATTCCAAACCGGTGAAGGTTGTGTTGCTTGGAGGTGTACGCACCCGAAATGTCGCTAAAAAATCCCAAGTACGACAGACACATGTAAAGAAAAAAGCTCCGAGAGTGAGGAGCTTGCTAAACAAAGCCTATCATACTTAAAATTACATGTCAAGAAGAGCTGAAAAGGCCGAGGAGGTAGAGCCCGTAGCGGCCCAAGACGGGTTTCTTGATCAAACTTTGCGCCCCGCATCGTGGGACGAATACGTCGGGCAGGAAGGTATAAAAAATAATCTGCATATCCTGCTCTCCGCCGCGCGCGAGCGGGGCAACCCGCCCGAGCACATTCTTTTTTACGGACCACCGGGGCTTGGCAAAACAACGCTCGCACATTTAATCGCGCGCGAAGTAGGCGCGAACCTGCGCACGACTTCGGGCCCCGCTATTGAGCGCGTCGGCGACCTGGCCGCGCTTCTTTCGAACTTGGGGCCAAACGACATACTTTTTATTGACGAGATACATCGCTTGGGGCGTGCGATAGAAGAGGTGCTCTACCCCGCGATGGAGAGTGGTGTCTTAAATATAATTTTAGGTAAGGGCCCAAGTGCACGTACGCTCGAGCTCCCGCTCCCGCCGTTTACACTCATTGCCGCAACGACGCGTGTCGCGGATTTATCTGCGCCGCTACGCTCACGATTTTCGGGAGGAGTCTTTCGTTTGGAATTTTATTCAGAAGAGGATATTGCAAAGATAGTCGAGCGCTCGGCAAAAATCCTCGATGTAAAAATAGATGAGAGCGGTATTAAAGAAATTGCAAAGAGGAGCCGCGCAACACCGAGAGTTGCGAACTATCTTCTTAAACGCGCACGCGACTACGCACAACTCAAACGCACTAACCTTTCAGGTAAAACGGTTTCGGACGCGCTCCACATGCTTGAAGTTGATATGCTTGGGCTTACCCCGCTCGATAGGAAACTTCTTACAGTGCTAATAGAGCGCTTTAACGGCGGCCCTGCAGGAGTAAATGCGCTTGCGGCCGCAATTGGCGAAGAGCAGGCAACGATTGCCGAAGTGCATGAGCCGTTCCTCCTCCAACTCGGCCTCATTGAGCGCACCCCCCGCGGCCGCGTCGCAACCAAGGCAGCCTACGAGCATTTGGGGAAAGAACCGCCTTCAGGTATAAATAGTTCACTTCTATAAACGTATGGCAGGGCACAGTAAATGGGCGAAGCTAAAACACCAAAAGGGCAAGACCGATGCGCAGAAGAGCAAGCTCTTTTCCAAACTCGTGCGTTTTATTGCCATTGAAGCAAAAAAATCTAAGGGCGACAAAAGCGCGCCGGGTTTGCGCGCTGCGATTGACAAAGCGCGTGCGGCAAATATGCCGGCAGACAATATTGACCGCGCGCTTGAAAAAGCATCGCAAAGCGGCGAGCTCGAGCACGTAACCTACGAAGCGTACGGCCCGGGAGGTGTTGCGCTCATTATTGAAGCCTACACAGACAATCGAAACCGCACTGCGCAGGAAATAAAACATTTGTTAAGCTTGCACGGCGTGCAGCTTGCAACTCCCGGTGCCGCCTCGTGGGCATTTGCAAAAAATGCGGAAGGTAAACTTGAGCCGACAACAACGGTCGAAATTTCTGAAGAAGGCGGGGGGAAACTCTCGGAACTTGTGGACAGCCTTGAAGAACACGATGATGTCAACGAAATTTATACCAATGCCGCATAGAGTGCTCGCGTTTGACCCCGGCTTTGAGCGTCTTGGTGTTGCGGTCCTTGAGCGGGAAAACGGTAAAGAAATTCTCAAACACTCGGAGTGTGTGCGAACGCGGGCTTCGCTCCCCTTCCCCGAACGTTTGCGGGAACTCGGAGAGGCGGCCGAGAAGCTCATAAAAAAATTTAAGCCGTATGCGATTGCACTTGAAAAGATCTACTTTGAAAAGAACGCGAAAACCGCGATGGGGGTAGCGGAAGTTCGCGGTATGCTCTCCTACATTGCCTCAAAAAACGGTCTTCCTGTCTTCGAATATACGCCACTTCAGGTCAAAGTGGCTACTACAGGCTATGGTAAAAGTGACAAAACAGCGGTCGGGATGATGGTTGCACGGCTTGTCATCCTCCCTTCGCGAAAAAGGCTTGACGACGAGCTTGACGCCATTGCAATAGGGTTGACCTGCCTTGCCAGTTTACGATATCCACACCGGAAGCATTAAGAATGTTGGCAAAGGCCCGTAGGTTTGGTACAAATCTGACATTGGGAATGATATCCATTAACAATTAGTTCAAACATATGAAAGAAGAGTTTGAGGCATTAGATCCGATTCTTAATGAGGGTGCAGAGGAAGAAAAGGAGGAGCCCGAGACGGACGATGATGAGGAAGAAAAAAAGGAAGAGGAAGCAGGAGATGTAATATAAGTAGAAACAAACCCCCAAAGGGGGGTTTGTTTACTTAAGAATGATCTTCAAAAACCGGTGCTTGCCGATGCGCAGTGTTGCAGACTTTGTAACTGACGTGTTCAAGTCGCGGATTGTCTCGCCATCCACTTCTCCAATTGCCCCCTGCTCTGCAAGCCGGCGCAGTTCGCTTTTAGATTCGCCAAGTTTTTCAAGCGCGTCAATATATTTTGTTCCTTCTGCAACTACAGCTTCAGATATATCGCTTGGTATCTCCCCCCTGCTAAAAGTTGAGACAAAACCCTCTTCCGCTTTTTGTGCGGCATCTTTGCCATGGTAGAGCGTCACGATTTCTTTTGCGAGACGCATCTTCGCGTCTTTTGGATGTGTGGTTAAAATCTTTTCTATTTCCCAGGTTCCTATGCGAGTAAGAAGTGTGAAATACTTTTCCGCCAGCTCATCCCGAACACTCATAACCTTTCCGTACATATCCTCCGGTGGGTCAGTAAAGTTAATAGTATTGCCCCAACTTGAACTCATTTTGCGACCATCAAGACCTTCCACCGGAAAGGTCGTCATGACGATGTTTTGCGGCGGTTGTTTGAAATACCCTTGTAAAGTTCGCCCCGCCAGAAGATTAAAGCGCTGATCAACTCCACCCAGTTCAACGTCCGCTTTTATAGCAACACTGTCATATCCCTGCATAAGCGGATAGAGCACTTCGCGCAAAGAAACACGCTTCCCCTCGTCGAGGCGACGTTTAATATTTTCTCTCGCAATAAAATCAGCCACAGAGAACTGGTCTGCATGCTCACCTATTTCACGATAGGTCAAAGGCTCAAGCCACTCAGAATTATACCGGAGCTCTGCACGGTCAAGGTTGATAAGTTTCCCAATTTGTTTGAAGTAGTCTGTCTTATTTTTTTCTATGGTCTTTGTATCAAGCATTGGCCGCTCACTTTCTTTGTCTGAAGTATCTCCTATAACTCCTGTAAAGTCCCCCACAATAAAAACAACTTTGTGGCCCAATTCCTGAAAGTCGCGCATTTTAAGCAGTGGCACTGAACGACCGAGGTGAAGGTTGGGACTTGTCGGATCGATACCGAGCTTTACGCGCAAACGTTTCCCGCTCAAGAGTTTAAGACGTAAATCATCTTTAACGATAACCTCGTCCACCCCCCGCGAAAGGAGTTCATCAACCGCCTTTTCGTCTGTAATAACCTTCTGTGTGCGGGAAAAGAGGCCCATATATCTTTATTTTTACTACTGTAACACATCCTGAAACGTGATAAAATCCTGAAATGCGTTCGAAGACACGGCGACTCTTTGCACACAGCAAGCGGTACGTCAGGCAACATTGGCAGGTACTCCTTATCTGGAGTATAGGAGCAGGCTTTCTGTTTAGCGGGCTCATCTTCCTCTGGGCAGCATCGCTTCGGATCCCCGACCTCTCCTCGCTTGAAAGCCGCAAGGTCGAGCAGTCGGTTAAGATTTACGACCGTTCTGGGAGTGTGCTCCTCTCCGATCTTAATCAGGACTTCGCGCGCACTATCGTACCGCTTGACTCAATCTCAACCACGCTAGAGCAGGCTATTCTTGCAATTGAAGACCCCGAGTTTTACTCGCACAAAGGCATAAAACCAAAATCAATCGCCCGCGCTATTTTTACAAACCTGACGCAGGGCGACCTGCTCTCGGGGCAAGGCGGCTCGACCATCACCCAGCAGGTCGTTAAAGGGACGCTCCTTGTCAACGACAAGACGCTCGCGCGCAAGCTCAAAGAATGGATCCTCGCGATAAAGATCGAACAGATCCTTTCCAAAGACAAAATACTTGAACTCTATCTCAATCAGGTGCCGATGGGCGGCAACATGTACGGGGTCGAGGAGGGGTCGCTAACATTCTTCGGCAAACATGCGAGTGACATCACGCTCCCCGAGGCGGTGTATCTTGCCGCAGTGCTTCCGGCCCCGACGAGGCTCTCACCGTACCGCCTCTCGGACGGGAGCGGCCGCAACGACTCGCTCGAAGCCCGCAAAAATCTCGTGCTCGACAAAATGTACGAGCACGGCTACATCACCGCGACCTTGCGCGACGAAACAAAAAAGATGGTCGTCGAGTTCATGCCCCGCCGCGAAAGTTCTATCGTAGCGCCGCACTTTGTGTTTTATGTCGAGCAGTATCTTGAGGAAAAATACGGGCAGGATGCGATAGAAGAGGGCGGATGGAAGGTGACAACAACGCTCGACGCGGAGCTGCAGCTGCGGGCGGAAGAAGTTGTAGGGAAGGGCGCGCTCGAAAACACGACAAAATTCAATGCCTCAAACGCGGCGCTTATTGCGCTTGACCCAAAGAACGGGGGCATCTTGGCTATGGTCGGCTCACGTAATTACTTTGACACCGAAATCCCCGGCGCCTACAACGTCGCGACCATGCATCCGGGCAGGCAGCCGGGCTCCACCTTTAAACCCTTTGCCTACGCGCAGGCATTTATAAAGGGGTATACGCCGGACACCATTGTGTTTGACGTGCGGACGCAATTTTCGACCGCATGCGCGTGGAACAATATCACCAACGGGGGCGACTGCTTCTCTCCGGCTAACTACGATAACGAGTACCGCGGGCCGATAAGCCTCCGGAACGCGCTTGCGCAATCAATCAACATAGCATCGGTTAAGGTGCTTTACCTCGCGGGTCTTGCGGATACGCTCCGGCTTGCAAAATCGATGGGCATCACAACGCTCGAGAGCCCCGCCCGCTATGGGCTGACTCTTGTGCTCGGAGGCGGTGAGGTGACACTGCTTGATATGGCCTCTGCCTATGGCGTCTTTGCGACAGATGGCGTCCGATATGAACCGATATCCATTATTAAGATCGAGGATGGAAGTGGAAACGTTATAGAAGATAATTCGGAACCCACAGGAAATCAGGTACTTTCGCGCGAGGTGACACAAAAGATCAATGACATACTCTCCGACAATGCCGCGCGCGAGCCGCTCGGTGTTAACACCTCGCTCTCCTTCCCCGGACGGGAGGTCGCGGTTAAAACCGGTACGACCAACAACTACCGCGACGCGTGGACGATAGGCTACACGCCCTCGTTTGTGCTTGGCATGTGGGCGGGCAATAACGACAATAAAGAGATGGAGAAGCGAGTGTCAGGGCTCATTGTGGGGCCTATGTGGCACGACGTGATGGCGTACGCACTTGCAAAACTCCCCGACGAGTCATTCAGCCGCGCAGAATACGCCCCCCCTGAAAAACCGATCCTCGGGGGTAACTGGCTCTTACCCGGCTCGGACGGACAGATCCACGAAATACTCTACTGGGTCGACAAAGACAATCCGACTGGCCCGCAGCCCAGTAACCCCGCAGACGACTCGCAATACACGCGTTGGGAGCTCCCCGTGCAGGGTTGGCTCTCGCAAAACGGCATTGTGCCGCAGCCGCAACTGGAAGACTCAAACCGGCGAAATTCTGACCGTAACTCTAACGAGGAAGACTAAAAAGTAACGAAAAGAAAATTACCGCCGGCACAATAACACTGTGACACCTAAAAAGTTCCTTAAAATACATATGTTTCAAAACCATATACATACTGCGAAACAAAGGAGACTGTAACGAGAATAATCGGAATAATAACTCGTACAAAAAATTTGGTTTTCTTTTGGTTAAGACTGGGGAATATCTTGCGAATGTAGTACCAAAGAAACGTAGTGTCTTTGTCGTTTCCAAATTGCAAAAACGTAAGATCACATCCACCTCTCCATAGATAATACACTTGGAGTAGCGCGACACTTACTAAAATAACTCTCCAATCAAGCCAAAGCGGTGACAAATACGCAAAAAGAATGAGTGCGAAATGTAACCAGAAAAATAACCCGAAATCTTTAGTTTTCATGCTTCATTTGCCGACTGGCTGGGGAGTTTATCCGCCTTCACGGGGGACGTTGAAACCTTTTTAGCTAAAACCTAGCTTAGTTTCAGGAAGGCCGTAGTCAATAA
This sequence comes from uncultured Candidatus Saccharibacteria bacterium, assembly GCA_964600495.1. Classification (GTDB taxonomy): domain Bacteria; phylum Patescibacteriota; class Minisyncoccia; order Phycocordibacterales; family SBAW01; genus GWA1-54-10. The sequence goes on along the minus strand of CAZRJD010000012.1, from coordinate 1,901 downwards.
AGACCTGCTCGTCCACTTGTATATCACTAAGTACTACCAGCTTCCCTACCCACCCTATTTCTCCTTTCTCCCACTCAATTTTAGCATTGGGAGATGGTGAGTGATTGAGGAGCGAAAGAATTCCAACCGCAAATAAAGCGTGGTCGGATTTTTCTGGATGACTAAACCAATACCCTGAAATAGACGAGCCTTCTATTTTTATACGGTCATCAGCTGACAATTCCCATGTCGGGGTGACCGACATAACTGTTCCAGCTTGGATAACCTTCTTCGCAAAAACTCCGCGTCCCATTTTAGGAATTGGTCGTAACTCAACATATTCATTTAACTCAAGAATTTCCATAATTTGCTGGCCGTCTGGGATTCGAACCGATAAATTACTGGCTCGTTTTAGCGGTTCATGGGCATGGCTAAGTAGAGGAAGGAGTCGTCTGCGGCGTCGCGGATAAGGAGCGGTTTGCCCGGACCGTTGCTGTAAATGCGCACACTCTCCCCCGTTATTGCCTGGAGAGAATCTGCAAGATACCGGCCGTTGAAATTCATCGCAACTGTGTCGCCCGAAATTGTCGCGCGGATGTTTGAAACCTGTTCCCCGACATCGGGATTGCGCGATGAGAGAAGAATCATTTTCTTTGACGGCTCAATCGAGAGTGACACTTGTGAGAATTTGTCCGCAAATATCGTGAGCGATTTGAGCGCCTGACTCATATCCTCGCGCAAGACCACTGCCTCGGTCGTGAATGATTTTGGCAGTATCTGGCGGTAGTTCGGGAACGCGCCGTCAATCAACCTGCTTGTGTAATACACGTCGCCCGCGTGTGTTGAAATCTGATTTTCGTTGTAATACACCTCGATGTCCCCGGAGGCACTTTCAAGAACCCGCATAAGCTCCGCCGCGTTTCGTGCGGGGAGAAGTAATTGCGGCACATTGCTCCCGCCGCGCAGGGCCACTGTCTTTTCCGCAAGACGGAAGGAGTCGGTCGCCGCGGCGACAAGCTTTCCCCCGTCGGCAAAAAATAAAATGCTTTGAAGCTCCGGCTTTACCGCCGATGTCGAGGCGCAGTAGACAACACTGCGGATCGCTTTCATAAAATCCATCGCTTTTACGGTAAGCGAAGACGATGCAGAAACCCGGGGCAGAGTCGGAAAATCTTCGTGTGGCAGGGTTTTTATAGACGCTGTCGCGCGCTCGGAAGAAAGCTTGAGCACTTCTCCAACAAGCTCTCCCGACACGGTTTTCCCGCGGACATTGCTTAAAAATCCCGCAAGTACCGACCCTGGCACCGCCACTACTCCACTGCTCTCTACTTTTGCGGGAAAAGAAACTTCAACCCCACACTCAAGATTGGTAGCCCGCAGAAGTATTCTCCCTTTTTCGGCGGCAAGAAGAATGCTTGCGAGAATCGGCAGGTTTGCCCTGCGTTCTGCAAACCGTGCTGCGACTGACACCGCTTTTGAAAAATCTTCTGTTGTGGATTCGAATTTCATATCAGTCTTATTAATACTTACTATTACTATTAGCGGTGTGGATTAGTGGAATAAGTCTGTATTTCGTTGCGGTGTAACACTTGTTTTAATTTTTTCATTGGGCATAAGTGAGTGATACCACGAAGGTGATGTGTTAATAGTATTTTGTTTTAGAATTTTAGTGTTCATATCCACGTATTACTCCACCTCCTTTCCCCATCATTTCAACATGAGTCGTATCTGGTGCACCTCCCCACTTAAAACGCTATCATTTTGCAAATCATTGCGGACTTTTTCGCATGAGTGGATGACTGTTGTATGGTCCCTCCCCCCCATTTTTTCCCCTATTGTCGGGAACGAAATATGAAAGTCCTCACGAAGGATGAACATAATGACCTGTCGTGGGCGCACGACCTCTTTGCGGCGCGTTTTTT